>DASSLL010000090.1:0-17251 GCA_035689485.1 Candidatus Dormiibacterota bacterium
TCGGCTCGGATCGCAGCCGCAGGTGTGCCGGCTGCGCTCGTCGGCGCCGCGCTGGCACTCTGGTTGCCCGAGCGAGTTCTCCTGGGCATCTTCGGCCTCTTCCTCCTGTTCGCGACCTACCGCACCTGGCCGCGCCGCTCCAGGGTCACGGTCACGATCGAAGAGCAGGAGCCGTCGGCCGTCCAGCGCTAAGGCGACGAATACGCCGGTCACCGCGCTGCTCTCTCCGCCAACGTCGGCCCGAGCCTCATCCCAACTGACCGTATAGGCACTTGACGGAGCACCGATGACCTGCCAGACGGTGCCGGCGCCGTACTGCGTCGGATAGCCAAAGAGATCGTTGCCGACGCCGACCAGGCCGCCGGCACGACCAACACGATTCACGAGATGCAGTACTGGGACACCGTCCTGGTCAAATAGCCTGACAAGAGGGCGAGCGGACGCGATCCGCTCGCCTTCCAGCCGTTTGAGGTTCTCTCGGTTGCCAAGCTCAGCCACTCAACCGCGCATCACTGAGCGGCCGTCCTGAGCGCCCGAACCGTCGACCTCCAGTAGAGGGTCAGCAGCAACGAATACCCGGCAAACAGAACGATAATCGCGCCTGCGATGACGGCGCTGACGGCTGCCCGCACGCCGGAATCCGAGTAATTGAGCTTGTCGAGCGCAGCAAAAAAGAGACATATGCCGCTGACGATCACTGCGAACCCCGAATAACCGAGACGCCAATTGAGGAGGGGTTCTGTGACCGCCAGGATCTCGGCGTTCACGCCCTCCCGGATGGCCTTGTTGCGCACGATGAGCACTGCGACTAACGGTGCTCCCGACGAAATGGTCATGCCTGCCAGCCAGACGACGAAATTCAGGCTCATGGTGTAGACCATGAACAGTTCGATTCCGCCTGTGCCGAAGAAGAGGAGCGTGTCGACAAACCCAGGTACGTATTCATAAGACAGCACTTCAATGAGGATGTGGTGCCAGACATTCACGATGAACACGAACATCGCGATGGCAACCAACCACTGAGTCAGAGTCAACCGGCTGTACTGTGACGCCACGACGGACGCCCACACTCCGAGCGTGACGGCTTGGATGATGCTGCTTAGCGTCAGGCCAATGTCAGGAAACCGTGCCGCCATCGTGGCGAGCTTCTGGCCGGCAAGCGCCCTCGCCGGCTGGGCCCGCCGGACTTCATGACTCAGGCCCCTTCGCGTCGTCGGGTGACCCACGTCCGGAATCCTATTGTGAAAAACCCGTACACTGGTCCCCTCAGCCGGTTATCGCCGGCCCGCTCGCTCGGGTCCTCTCTCCCGTCACCGTTGACGGAGCCCTGATCGTCGCGCCACACATGACCCAAGAGGGGACCAGGAGAATACGTTGAACTCATTCGCAGACGCGGGCTTGCGCCCGCACACGCTCGCGGCTTTGGCCGCGCTCGACATCACCGAGCCCGTACCCGTGCAGGCAGAGGCGATCCCGTTGCTCATGGCCGGAAGGGACGTCGTGATCGAAGCGCCGACCGGATCCGGGAAGACCCTCGCCTTCCTCATCCCCATGGTGGAGAGGCTGCCCCGCGGCGCCTCGTGGCCGCGGGCCCTGGTCGTGACGCCGACGCGAGAACTTGCGCTCCAGATCGAACGGGTTCTCCGTTCCCTGCGCACAGACCTTCGGTCGGCGGTTCTGTACGGCGGCGTCGGTTATGCGACGCAGCGTCTAGCTCTGCGCCACGGCGTCGACGTCGTGGTCGGCACGCCCGGACGGATCATGGATCTCAGCGCCCAGGGCAAGCTGCCGCTGTCGCGGATCGAGTACCTGGTGCTTGACGAGGCCGACGAGATGCTGGACGCCGGATTTGCGCCGGCGGTCGAGAAACTGCTCGCGCAGACGTTGGACCCCCAGACGGTGCTCGCGTCGGCCACCATGCCGCCCTGGGTGACTCGTCTGATAGAGAAGCACACCCAAAACCATCATCGGGTTCGCATCCATGCGGATGAGACGAACGCCCTCGAGCACGGCCTGTTGAGGGTCGGCCGCGAGCACAAGCTGGAGACACTAAGCCAGGTCTTGAGGCGACACGACGCGGCGGCCATCGTATTTGGCCGCACGAAGCACGGCGTCACCAAGCTCAACAATCATCTGCGGCGGCTCGGTCATGACTCGGTCGAGCTCCAGGGCAACCTGTCGCAGGCTGTTCGCGACCACGCCATGGCTTCGTTCCGCGGTGGGCGGAGTGACGTTCTCGTCGCGACCAACGTCGCCGCACGGGGCATCGACATCGCGCGGGTTGGACTCGTCGTCAACTTCGAGCTTCCAGATTCGCCACGATGGCTGACTCACCGGGTGGGCAGGACCGCGCGTATGGGCGACACGGGCCGTGCCTTGACGTTTGTGACCCCCGAAGACGAGGAGGCCTGGCAGAAGCTGAGCCGGCAGGGCGGCCTCGTCATCCGTGAGATTGACGCGGCGAGCTTCATCGATCACGGGCAGTGGCGCTACAAGGATCTCCGAGCGCCCGCGGTGCGAAAGGCGGCTGGAAGCTCGGCCTCGCGCCCGCGAGGCAGCCGTCCGGTGCGATGGCAGGCGCGCAACCGGCATCGGACGCAGCAGGTCTAGACTTCCCTCACCGGCAGGCTGGCGTTTCCTCCCGCGAACCTGGCGACCTCCCGGCCGAGAAGGGTTTTGAGGAGTCACCATGGCCGCCATCCGTAGACCGACAGCGCTGCTCGTCGATGACGATCCGCTCTCCCAAAAGGCCGGGCGGGCGCGCCTTGAACACGCGGGTTACGCGGTGCTGGCTGCAGGAGGCCAGGCCGAGGCCCTCTCTCAGGCGAGGCAGGCGAGGCCGGACGTCATCTACGTGAAGCTCGTCTCCCCGGGCGGCAACCTGGCTTTCATCCAGGCGCTACGCGCGGACGACGCCTGCCGTCACATACCGATTGCGCTCGTCCGCGAAGACGCGGTTACACCGAACACCACTCTCAAGTCCGTTCCGCGCAGCGGCTGGTGAGCTAGAGTCGATCGCCCCGCCGCCTCGGAGGCGGTCGCCGGTGGCCTGGACGTCCATCGGCTCTTATCGTTCGACCCGAGTTCGCATGGTCGTCGAAACCCACGTCGCCGAGCCCGGGCTCACCAGCGATCAGGCAGCACAGCTGCTGGCCGAGTTCGGGCCGAACCAGCTCGTGCCGGCGGCGGAGCGTCACGGGAGCCTCCACCTGCTGTGGCACTCGGTGCGCGATCCCATGGTTCTGCTCCTGGTGGTCGCTGCGGTGGTCTACCTCACCACCGGGGACATCGCCGACGCCGCGGTGACCGGTGTCGCCCTCATTCCCATCGCGGCGGTCGGGTTCGTGCTCGAGAGGCGCTCCCAGCAAGCGCTCGATCGCCTGCGCGCGCTCACCGCGCCGTCCGCGACCGTCCTCCGTGACGGCGAGTACAGGCAGGTACCGGCTGCCGGAATCGTGCCTGGGGATGTGGTCTCTGTGCGGGAAGGCGACGTGGTGGTCGCCGACGCGCGCTTGATCGAAGCGGCGAACGTCGTCGCGGACGAGTCCGCGCTGACCGGCGAATCGATGCCGGTCGAGAAGTCGGTCGACCAGGACAGCGGGATCCTGGCTGGAACCACTCTGGTCGCCGGCCGCGGCGTGGCGCTGGTGACCTCGACCGGAGGACACACCGAGTACGGTCGAATCGGGCGTCTGGTGGCGGAGGTGAAGCAGCCACCGACTCCGCTCGAGCGTCTGGTGCGCCGCTTCACGTCGCGCCTGCTGCTCGTCGCGCTCGTCTTCTGCCTGTTCGTCGCGCTGGTCGAGCTGGCGCGCGGCCGTGGCCTCGCCGCCGCCTTGATCGCGGCGGTCAGCCTCGCCATCGCCGCCGTGCCCGAGGAGTTCCCGATGGTCTACACGCTCTACCTCGCGCTCGGCGCGTGGCGGCTGGCCCGGCGCAACGCCCTTGTCCGCCGGCTCGCCGGGGTCGAGGGACTCGGCGCCGCCTCGGTCATCTGCTCCGACAAGACCGGCACGCTGACGTCGGGGCGGCCGGCCATCGCCGCCGTCGTCCCGCTGGCGGACGAACCGGTAGAGCACGGCGAGCTGGAACTGCTGGAGGCCGCGCTGCTCGCCGCCGATCCCAAGCCATTCGATCCCCTTGACATCGCCATCGCGGAGCGGGCCCGTGAACTGGGAATCGAAGTCGCCCCGAGGAAGATCGTCCGCGACTACGGCTTCGATCCCAAGGCGCGCTACATGTCCCACGTATGGAGCTCGGACGGAGTCTTCGAGGTGGCGGCCAAGGGTGCGCTGGAGGGGATCCTTGAGAGATCGCACGCACATGCCCCGGCCCGGGCGAAGGCCGAAGCGGTCAATGCGCGGCTGGCCGACCAGGGGATGCGTGTGCTCGCCGTGGCCCATGGGCGGCTCTCGCGGCTGGGGCATGGCCGGCATGACGACGAGGAGCACCTCCGGTTCCGCGGGCTGGTCGCGTTCGCCGACCCTCTCCGTCCGGGTGTCAGGGAGGCGGTCGCCGAGTGTCGAGCGGCAGGCATCCGCGTGATCATGATCACCGGCGACCACCCCGCAACCGCACGCGCGCTGGCTGTGGCGCTCGAAATTCCTGAAGCCGAGGTGGTGGCGACCGGCGCGGACCTCGAGGGCGCGCCCGAGCGCATCGCGGAGACGGTTCGAAAGGCCAGCGTCTTCGCGCGCATCCGTCCGGAGCAGAAGTACGCGCTGGTCGGCGAGCTCAAGCGGCAGCACGGCATCGTGGCGATGACCGGCGACGGCATCAACGACGCGCCCGCGCTGCGCGAGGCCGATATAGGGGTGGCCATGGGCCGGCGTGGCACGGAGGTTGCGCGCGAGGCGGCCACGCTGGTCCTCCTGGACGACAACTTCGCCACGATCGTGGCCGCGGTGCGGGAGGGGCGGCGGATCTTCGCCAACCTTCGCACCGCCTTCGGCTACCTGGTCGCGTTTCACGTCCCCCTTCTCCTGGTCGCGTTCGTCGTGCCGCTGCTCGGCGCCCCACTGCTGCTCCTTCCGGTGCACCTGGTCTTGCTCGAGCTGTTCATCCATCCGGCCGTCTCGCTCGTCTTCGAAGAGTCGCCCGGAGCACCCGACCTCATGCGGCGCCCGCCGCGGCCGGCGTCCGAGTTCCTGCTCCCCAGGCAGGCCCTGCTGCGCGGTGTCGCCGAGGGCGTCCTGCTGTCGGCAGCGGTGATCGGCCTCTATGTGGGACGGCTCGCATCCGGCGAGGGCGAGGGCGAGGCGCGGGCCACGGCGTTCGTCACGCTCCTGGTGGGCCAGATGCTGCTCCTGCTCATCGAGCGGACGCGGCCGAGGCTGTTGTGGAGGGGTGCCGCCGATCTCGGCCGGGCCTCGCGAGTTGTGATCGGCGGTGCGATCATCCTGATCCTGCTGGCGCTGTACCTGCCGCCGCTCGCAGAAGTCCTGAAACTCCAGCCGCTAACCCCTCTCGAGTGGGGGATAGCCCTCGGCGCCGCTTCGGCGGCGACCCTCTGGGCCGAGGTGGTCAAGTTGATCGGCCACGCCACGCCGTCGCGAGCTCCGGCTACTGCGCCTCGCCCTCACGGATAACGAGGACCGGGCGCCGGCTCCGATGGAGCACCGAGGTGGAGAGCTCCGTGCCGGCCGGCTCGCCGGATCGAGCCGGCTCGTGCGCGCCCATGACTATGAGCTGCGCATCGACCGATTCCGCGCACCGGGCCAGCGCGCGGGAGATCCCGTTGACGGCGACGACCGGCAGTGCTGTGGCGTGGATGCCGCGTCGCGCCAGGCGCTGGATCACCGCCGACGTGGCCTCCTCGCCATGCGTTTGCCGAGCGTGATAGAGACCGCGCTCGACCTGTTCGCCGCCTGGATACGAGACATGCGTGACGACGACCTCCGCATTCATCGCCGTCGCCAGTCGCGCGGTCGTGGCGGCAAGGGAGCTTGATCCGGCTGCGCCCTCGATGGCGAGGAGGATCCTTCGCACAGGCCACGCGTGATTGCCTGGCCGGACCACGAGGACGGGGCAGGTCGCCCTGGCGCTGACCGCCTGGCTGACGCTCCCCAGCAGCAGTCCGGTAAGCGTGGACCGACCCCGGGAACCCATGACGATCAACTGGACGTGTAGGCCGCGGCTGGCTGCGAGGATCTCGTCAGCAGGATCACCGGCGCGAACTTCGACCTCCGCCTCGACCCCGGCCCGCCTCAGCTGCTCGACCGCCCGGCGGTCCGGCGACGGGTTGGCCTCGGACGCCGATGTCGTGTGGTCGACGTAGAGCACGGCGACCCGTGTCCGGAGGGCGTGGGCGATGAAGGCTGTGGCTTCGACTGCGGCGGTGGCCGCGGCGCCAGAGTCGATCGCAAGCAGGATGCCGGCCCGCTTCATGGAATCAGCCGCTCTGGAGCTGCCATCGAAACCATCTCCGAGACCAGCTTTCGGCGATATCGTCGCCGGCGAAACTGCCCTCCGGCCCCCAATCGGGTGGACCGACGGCCTCCATGGGTAAAGGCGAGCACATCGGCCCTCGAGCGACGCTGGGAGGTGGCGCTGGAGCCCGCCGGCGCCCGTACCGGCACTTCACGTCCTGAAAGCGACAGGCCCGAATGCCCTGGCCTTCCAATCAGGTCAGCGGCAGGCTGAGTCAAGACCAAAAGGAGGCGGTTGACATGGTGGTTACGCAAGAGAACGTCAGCAAGCAGCTGGAAGATCCGGTGGCGCAAGAGCTGCTGATGTCCAACCGTCCAGCCCAGCTCGCCTACATGGCCATCGACGGCACGCCGCGAGTGGTACCTCTCTGGTTCTACTGGACGGGCGATGCGCTGGGCTTCGCATCGCCCCATGGGGCACCGAAGATCGAGGCCCTGAAGAAGCATCCTCAGGTCGCTGTCTCGATCGACACCGATGGATTCCCGTGGAAGGTGCTTCAGATTCGCGGAACCGCCCGGGTGGAGGAGCTCGCCGATGTGCCCGCCGAATATGCCGAGGCGGCTGCACGGTACTTCGGCCCTGTTCAGGGGCCGGGCTGGGTCGAGCAGCTCCACAAGATGGGCAAGCAGGCGATGGCGCGGATCACGGTCCGGCCCGACAGCGTCGTGATCCTGGACTTCGTCAAGCGGTTCCCGAAGGCGCTGAGCTGAGTCCAGTCAGGGATCTAGGGCGGGCGGCCGGAAGCAGCGTGCCGGCCGCCCTTTGAGCCGGCGGCCAATGGTCCTGTCGCGAAATGGCCGCCAGCCTCTGTCTCTTGAGGCCGCGCGGAGTGACCCTCGACGCGATGGACGGTCGCATCGGGCTCGGTCCATGGCTTGACATCTTCCGCGTGCGCGGCTACTTCGACGTGATCACCCAGCTCCGCGACGCGGCCCGGCAGGCCAGGGAGGACGCTGCCTTCGTGAGCTCGGTGCGGCGGTCGCTCGCCAGGCTTCCCTTCGAGCACGCGTCGCCCGATGGACGTCCGGTGTGGACCGGCCGCCTCCGCGCTCGACGCCTGCGCCGTGCGCGGCTTGGCCTCGTGGCCACCGGCGGCAGCGGCGCGCTGGCGTCCCTCGTCGGCGTGCTGAAAGCGTGCGAGGAGCTGGGTATCCAGCCGGCCGCGATGTCGTTCGCCTCGGGTGCCGCGCTGTTCGCCTATCCCATCGCCGCGGGGAAGACACCGGACGAGGTCGCGAAGTTCGTGCTCGGACTCGACCCGACCGACTGGGTCGACCCCGACTGGATGGGGCTCGCGACCATCGTGCCGAAGCTCGGGCGCGGATTCGCCGGCATCCTTCGTGGCGAGCGCGTGGAGAAGGTGTACCGCGAGTTTCTCGGCGACATGACCCTCGGCGAGCTTCGCATCCCGAGCTACCTGCCGGCGTGGAACGTCGAGCGAAACCAGCTCGAATACCTTGGCCCGACTACGCACCCCGACCTCCAAGTGGCGACTGCTGTTCGGATCGGTGTGTCGCTGCCGCTCTTCTTCGAACCTGTCGAGTGGCGCGGTGGCTCGTGGTGTGACGGCGCCATCGTCGACATCTTTCCGGTCGCGCCGCTGCTCGACGTGGAGAAGCGATTGGACGCGGTGCTGGGAGTCAACTGCTTCTACCCGCCCGAATTCGTGGGCGACGATGCGACCGGCTGGAAGGCGAGGACGTGGAGCGTTCTGGACATCGCCGATCAGGTCATGAGCTCGCAGCACCTGCAGCTCGCGCGCGAGCATCTCCGGCGGCTGCGAGCCGAGGTCCGCACCGTGATGATGATCCAGCCCGTCGCCTACACCGTGGTGCGCCGGACGGGGCTCTACCAGCAGTTCCTCGATCGGTCGGGGTGGCGAGACTTCATGCGTTCCGGCCGGAGTCAGGCGGCGGCGGCGCTGACAGAACAATTGGCGGCGCGGTCGCACTCCGGTCGAGTCTCCCCACGCAAGCGCACGACCAAATGAAGTCCCGTGGTGCAGAATTGCGCCACCCGTGCCCAACGAGCTGAGCGGGATCGTCGAGTTCGCCGGTGCCTCGACCGATCGTCTGGTTCTGACGCCGATCGAATCGCTGCATCAGGCGATAGCGTCGCGCGTTTTCGGCGCGCTCGGTCCGCTGGGCCGGCCGGCTCGCTTCGTCCATGACGGCGTCGCGGCGGCGATCTACGGCGGTGTGCGTCGGGTCGCGCAAGGAGTCACCGCCGCCTCGGCCGCCGGCGTGCGGCTGGCCACCGGTGACGAGATGGACATGCTGAGCGCGACGCGGCGCGGCCGCTCGACGCTCAGCGCATTGAACGCCCTCGCCGGTGACGTGCTCGATTCCGATGACAACGCCCTCGCGATTCAGATGGCGGTGCGGTCGCATGGCGGCGATCTCTCCTTGAGCCGCAGGGCGATACGAGGTGCGTTTCCGGGCGCGACCTCGAGGCTCGCGGTATTCCTTCATGGGCTGGGAGAGTCCGAGGACAGCTGGCTCCGATCTTCTCAGCGTGACGAGGGTTCGCCGCGGCGGCCGTTTGGCGAGCGTCTGCAACGCGACCTCGGCTTCACGCCGGTCTACGTCCGGTACAACAGCGGGCTTCACATCAGCGACAGCGGCCGCCGGCTCAGCGACCTGCTCGAGCGCTTGGTCGAGCGCTGGCCGGTCGCGCCGGCCGAGGTCCTCCTCGTCGGCCACTCGATGGGCGGACTGGTCGCGCGGTCCGCTTGCCATACCGGACGATTGACCAGCCGTCGATGGCCGTCGTTGACGCGCCACCTCGTCACGCTCGGGACGCCGCACACCGGCGTACCGCTGGAAAAGCTCGTCCATGCCGCCGCCTGGCTGCTGCGTGCGGTCCCGGAGAGCCGGCCGCTCGCCAACATCCTCGACCTGCGCAGTGCCGGGATCCGGGATCTGCGCTTCGGCTACGTGGTCGAAGACGACTGGCGATTCGAAGATCCGGAACGGCTTTTTCACGACCGGCGCACCGACGTCGAGCCCCTGCCCGGTTGTTCCTACACCTTCATCGCGGCTTCGGTGACGCGCGATTCAAGACATCCGCTGAGCTGGATCGGCGGCGATCTTCTGGTCCGGACCGAAAGCGCGGCCGGGCGACGCGTCGATGGATCGACCGCCGTCTCGGCCGATTCGGTGATTCATCTCGGGGCGATGACGCATTTCGACCTGCTCGACCATCCGCTCGTCTACGAGCACGTCCGCAACGCGCTGTCGCCCCGCAACCAGGAAGCGCTGGAGGGCGCCTGACCGCGGGAAGCCGCCACGGCATCGGGACGAGAAAGATCCGGATGCTCGTTTTTCTGCACGGGACGACGATCATGCACCCGAGCGCGATCGGGCGAACCCGCGCCGAACGCGTCGAGCAGGTTCGCCGTGCCGAAGATCCCGGGCTCCGAGACTATGGCTCGTACGTCCCTGTTGGGGACGCTGTCGCCAAGCTGCGACGGTGGCAAGACCAGGGCGCCGAAATCGTGTACTTGAGCTCCCACCGAAACCCCGATGACGTCGCCCTGGACGCATCGGTCCTCGAGAGGTTCGGCTTTCCTCAGGGGCGCATACTCGCCCGACGGCGCGGTGAGAGCTACGGCGACATCGCCGGACGCGAGATGCCGGACCTCCTGATCGAAGACGACTGCGAGAGCACCGGCGCGAGCGAGATCACCTTCCCTCAGATAGCCCCGGAACTTCGGGCCCGAATCACGTCGATCATCGTGCCCGAGTTCGGCGGTCTCGACCACCTTCCCGACGCATTGTCTGAGCTGCTCTCCCGCTAAGCGCACACGCTCGCGAATCCGGGCTCAACCAACCGCGAACGTGGGCTTCGCCGACGTGATCGCCGTCGCAATCCGTTCGAGCGCGATGGCATAAGCGGCAACGCGCAAGGACACGTTCTTCCGCGACGCAAGCTGGGTCACCGCCTCGTACGCGCGCTTCATCGTCACGGCGAGGCGAGCTTCGACCTCATCGCGCAACCACCTTTCGGAGTGCATGTTCTGGACCCACTCGAAGTAGCTGACGACGACACCGCCGGCATTGGCGAGAATGTCCGGCAGCACCGTGGTGCCCCGGCGCTCCAGGGTCGCGTCGGCTTCCGGGGTGGTGGGCCCGTTGGCCAGCTCGAGGATCCACCTGGCTTCGACTCGGTCGGCGTTTTCGCCCGTGATCTGTCCCTCCAGCGCCGCCGGCACGAGGATGTCGACCGGTTCGAAGAGCGGCTGCTCGGATGAGTCTTTGTTTACGCCGACCATGTCGACGAAGCTTCCGTGGCGCGCCTTGTACGAGATCAACGCATTCACATCCAGGCCCTTGCGACCGATGATCGAAGCCGTCGAATCGGAAACGGCCACGACGACTGCGCCCGCATCGGCCAGCAACGCGGCGGCGTTGGCGCCGGCGTTGCCGAAGCCCTGGATCGCCACTGTCTTGCCCTCGAACTTCTCGCCCGCAGCCTCGAGCGCGGACTGCAGCACGTCAAACCCGCCCTGGGCTGTCGCGGTGTCTCGGCCGAGTGAGCCGCCATGCGCGAGGCTCTTGCCGGTGACGACGGCTCCGCCGTGGATGCCGGTCACGCGCTCGTACTCGTCCGACAGCCAATCCATGGTCTCGGCGTCCGTGTTGACATCAGGCGCCGGGATGTCGATTTCCGGTCCGATGTCGCGTGCTATGAGGTCCGTGTAGGCCCTCGTCAGCGCTTCGAGCTCGTGCTTGGACAGCTTCCGCGGATCGACCTTGATGCCACCCTTGCCCCCGCCCATCGGGATGTTGACCACCGCCGTCTTGATGCTCATCCAGCCGGCGAGCGCCTGCACCTCGTCGAGCGAGACGTTCGGGTGGTAGCGGATGCCGCCTTTGTAAGGTCCGCGGGCGGAGCTGTGCTCGACGCGATAACCCGTGAAAAGCTGCTGCTTGCCGTCGTCGAGGTTGACCGGAATCGAGACCACGTGTATGCGCTCGGGCGTCTTGATGCGCTGGAGCAGCACAGGGTCTGTTATGCCCGCGACCTTCGCCGCATCGTCGACGACGGCGAGGAACCTCTCGTACGCGCTGTCGGTGTTCATCTCCAACTCCTCTTCTGGGCCCCGGACGTGACCGTCCGGCTGCCTGGCAACCCAAGCATGTCCCTCGACCGGCGACGCGCCAGCGCTTGACGGCCCGAGCGGGTAGGGTCTTTAGCCCCTTCCGTGGTTGGTCGAGCCGAGGCATAACGGCGGCATGAAGGTGCGAAGGGTGTATCACCCCGAAGCCGCGTGCATCGAAGGCTGGGCAAGCCTTCGCGAGGCGGCACGCCTGATGCACGACGGCGGCTTCGGTTGTCTGCCGGTGGTATCCGGTGGCGATCTGCTGGGCATCATCACCGAGCGCGATGTCGTCGAAGCGCTGGCCGAGAACCAGCACCTGGAGACGGCGACGGTGTTCGACTACATGACCGAGGCCCCCAAGACCATCCGGCTCGACGACGACTGCACGCTGGCCGCCACCAGGATGCTGGCGGCGGGCTGCAGGCACCTGCCTGTGATGGATGGCGACAGAGTCGTCGGCATGGTGTCGGCGCGCGATTTGATCCCACTCGCCGCCGGCAACTCGGCCTGAGATCGCCCAGGAGGTGGAAATGCGAATCCTTGTCGTTTACGCGAGCAAATACGGCGCGACCAAGGGGATCGCGGAACGCATCGTCGAAACGTTGAATCGGTCAGGGCACGATGCCCTGCTTGCGCCGGCGAAGAATCCAGGCGACCTCACCGGATATGACGCGTTCGTCATCGGGAGTGCGGCGTACATGTTCTCGTGGCTCAAGGAAGCCGGCGATTTCGTTCGCCGCAACGCGGACCTTCTGAAGACGAAACCGGTCTGGCTGTTCAGCAGCGGCCCCATCGGCACGGCCAGGGTCGACGAGCAAGGCCGTGACGTGTTGGAGTCGACGCAGCCGAAGGAGTTTGCCGAGTTCCACGAGTTGATCCAACCACGCGGAACCCGAGTATTCTTCGGGGCCTTCGACCACACCAGGCTGACGCCGGTGCACAAGTTGGTGTACGCGATGCCCGCGATGAAGAAGGTCATGGTGGATGGTGACTATCGCGACTGGGACGACATCGAGTCGTGGGCGCGCGCCATCGCGTCGGCGCTCGTACCTTCAGTCGCGGCAGCCGTGCGTGAATAAAGGAGCGAGACGATGGATGTCGCCAGGGTCGGAGACCGCGTGATTCTCGAGTCGGAACAGGTTGGGAAGCCGGGCCGGGAAGGCCAGATTCTCGAGATCCTGGGCGCCGGGAATTCGGTTCACTACCGCGTCAGGTGGGACGACGGGCACGAAAGCACTTTCTTCCCGAGCGCGGGCAGCGTGAGGATCCTGCACACGGCCAAGAAGCGCTGAGGCCTTCACGCCAGATACCGCTCGAAGGTCAGCCAGCGCAGTCCGACGATGAAGGCTGCTGATCCTGCGAAGAGCAGGAACGCAGCCAGGGCCGCGATGCGCGCCGCGCCGGGAACTCCGAAGAGGATCCCGAGCATGACGATGATGAGTGGGCCGATCATCGCCCCGTTCAGGTTGTTGGCGGTGCGGAAGTCTCGCGCGAGCAGGGCCAGGACCAAAGCGATGCCGGTCGAGCACACGAGCGACGCGGCGAGGACGGCAAACAGCAGCGCGAGATAAGGCCACGAGACGAGGCCGAGCGCCAGCAGCGTCGCTGCGTCGACCGCAAAAAGCGGCAGAACCACGACCAGCGCGAGGATGAGCATCGCGAGGAGCTTGGCGACCAGGATGTCGCGCAGGCGTACGGGCAGGGCCAGGATGAGCTCGAGCGAGCGCTTTTCGCGTTCGGCCACCACCGTATAGGTGGCCGAGATGGCGGGCACGATCAGGCCGCCGAGCGCCAGGTACAACGGGAGCAACACCTCGACGAAGAACCTTGAGGGGTTGGTCGTCACAGCGGCCAGTCCCGGCGGAAGCGTCACGCCCGCGGGGACGTTGACGCCGGCCGGTGCACCGCGTGTCGCCACAGCCTGGCCGAGCGGTATCACCACCATCAGCAGGATCGGAAGCAGCGTCGCCGAGAGCGTCGCGCCCTTGCTGCGACGAACCTGCAGCAGCTCCTTGGCGAGCAGCGGCCGCAACTGCTGATCCATCACGTCTCCTCGTTGACCAGCTGGATGAACAGGTCTTCCAGCGTTGGGCGGACTGGCTGGCACCGGTAGACGTCGAGGCCCTGCGCAAGCAGCCGCCGGAGGAGCCCGGGAGCCTCCACCTCGGGATCGTCGACCGTGACCGCGACCGTACCGTCCTCGGGCATGGCCCTGGCGTCGGGAACGAGATCTTGCATCGCCTGCAGCAATCGCTCGGCGCCCTGCCGAGCCGCCAGCATCAGGCGCGGTTTCGACCGTTGCCTCAGGTCAGCCAGTGAAGAGTGGACGAGAACCTTTCCATCGCGCAGGATGACGACGTCGTCGCAGAGCGCTTCGGCCTCGGCGAGGTTGTGGGTGCACAGAAGGGTTGTGCGATCGTGCATCGCCTCGCGCAGGAACTCATGCACGTCGTGGGCGGCGATGGGGTCGAGTCCGACGGTCGGCTCGTCCAGCAGCAGCACCTCCGGCTCGCTCAAGAGCGCGGCGGCAAGCACCACCCGCCGCTGGTAGCCGCCTGAGAGCCGGCTCAAGACCTTCTGGCGGTGGTCGCCGAGGTCGAAGACCTCGACCACCCGGTCGACGTTTCCGCGCGCGTAGAGACGGGCGGCGAGCGCGAGGTACTCGCTGACCGTGATGTCGGTGTACATGCCTGGACCCTGCGGCACGATGCCCGTCCTGCGGCGGGCGTCCAGATAGCCCTCGTCCGCCACCCGCGACCCGAGCAGCTCGACGGTGCCGGACGTCGGCTCCAGGGCGCCCTCGAGAAGTCGAATGCAGGTGGTCTTGCCTGCACCGTTCGGCCCGAGAAGACACGCTCGTGCCCCCGTCGCAATCGACCAGGTCACGTTGTCCACCGCCAGCGTTCCCTTCGGATACCGCTTGGTCACTGCGGTGAACGCCAGTGCGCGGCTGGATGGAGCTGCCTGGGCGGTCATAGGAGGAAGGGGCCGCCGATCATCTCAGACTCACGCCGCCGATCAGCGCAGAACCAGCGCAGTTGCAAGCCCCAAGATCAACACACTTTGCGCGCTGTGCGCGAGGATCGATATCAACGCGCTGCGATAGCGCCTGGCGGGATAGGCAAGGAAGACCGAATCGACCAGGACGGCCGGGATCGTCCACGGCGTGTGCACGTGATAGAGCGCAAACAGGACGCCGTTCGCGAGCCAATCGAAACGGCCAAAGACCCGGTTCATGCGCGGCAGCAAGAGTCCCCGAAACAGGAGCTCCTCGCCGAGCACCGTGTTGAACACCAACAAGACCAGGATCACCCCGAGCCATCCCCAGGCCCCACGCAGAAAGGCGTGGCCGGCGGGCGTGCCGAGAAACTGCCCCAGGTCGCGGTCCACAGGGTGCGGGATTGCCGGGATCGCTTCTACAAGGGCCAGGCCGGCGATCATCAGGGCCACGACGAGCCACAACCGTCCACCGCGTCTACCGCTGCCCGGTGACTCAGGTGAGCGCAGCCAGAGCACCGCGCGCACCGTGGACCAGCGCAGGCTGCCCTGCTCGCGATAGACGAGGCCGACGACGAGCACAAACTGCCACACAAGACCGAGCGACAAGGTGACCAGCAAGGCCTTCGGCTGCGCGTTGGGACCGCCTGTTGCCCTGGCGAGAAACGGCGCCGCCATCCAGGCGGCTGCACCCATTGGCAGGGTGGCGGCAGCCCAGATGGCGAGAATCTTTCGCAGCGAGAGTTGTTCAGGCCGGCGGCCCGCAGACGCCAGCACCTGAGCGGGCGCAGCCCGACCTGCGGCGGTAACGGCTCCCACCGGTCCAGGTTGGGGCGAGCCGCCGCCACCGAGTTAGAGCCAAAGAGCACGGGTCCGGGGGGTCATCAGGCCCATCCGGAGGTCGCAGCCGTCTGCGCCTGGTTCAGCGGCGATGAGAGTAGACCGCGTCGCACACGACGTGGCGCGGCCAGAGGCGAACGATGATCCGGCTATCCGTTCGCTGCCGCTCCAGTGGCTGAACGTATCCATAGAAGGCCGGCCAGGGTGTGTACCGACGCGTCAGGCGATCCAGGTGCTCGAGCGCTCCCTCGGTCTGGATATCGACGTCTCCGCGGATCTCGATCCACCGGTTCTCGTTCTCCGGGTCGACCACCAGCATCGTCGCCCTCCCGTCCCGTTCGAGGTTGCGGCCTCTCTGGCGCTCTCGCGTGGTGTTGAAGGTCACCGTGCCGTCATCGATGGAGAACCAGACGGGCTCGGTCTGGGGTTGTCCGCCTGGCATCAGGGTCGTCAACGCCGCGACCACGGGCTTCTCCAGCAGATCCCGATGGGAGACAGGGAGCTGGATCGGGTCATGCGCTGCAGGTGATGCGGCTTGCACGCTACGTGGCGCCCTCATCCGGCGGTGCGAGCGCTCTCCACACGACTCGTCGACGACTCGCAGCGGCCAGATGCGACCGATAACCGGAACTTCGTTCCCCGCGAGCCGGGCTGGAACGCAGCCGTCGAGGAACCGCGGCACGCCCGCGTAGCGCTGGGCCAGCGAGTCCAGGTGCGCACGCGCTCCGACCTCGGTCAACTTCGTGATGCCCCGCACTTCGAGCCATCGCGAGCTGTTGAGAGGGTCGATCGTGAGCAGCGTGGCCCTCGGGTCGCGTCTCAGGTTCCGCTCCTTACGGAAACCGCGCATGGTGTTGATGAGCAGGTACGGCGGGTCGTAGCTGAACCAGACGGGCTGGGTCTGCGCCATTCCGTCGGCGAAGAGGGTGGAGAGGGCGGCCGTCAGCGGTCGCTCGAGCAGGTCACGATGGTCGGGGGGGATCGCCGCCGCCGCCGCCGGCTGATCGCTCTCCAGCGTCGCTCCGTGCAAGCCGCGATTCACGAGTAGAAGGCTCTCAACTGCGGTCTGGAACCGGTAGGAGCGTTGGGCCCTCAGTCCGGCGGTCCTCTGTGCCGGGCAGGCCCTCCCGTGAGGGGTCGTATGGCTCTGTCTTGCCTCGGGCGCCCTGGCGACATTGAAGATCGCGGCTTGGAGGCAAGAGAGTGTCGATCGAGCGCCTGAGCGCCGAGGATGCGTTGATGCTGTGGCCAGACGCGGTGTGGCCGCAGGACATCGGCGCCCTGATCATCCTCGACGGCGGCAGGCTGATTGAGGACGATGGACGCTTCCGCCTGGACGGGTTCTGCCAGGCCATCGCCGCACGGCTGCATCTCGTACCGCGGTTCCGCCAGCTGCTCCACGTACCGCGCGCCGATCTCGGCGGGCCGCTCTGGATAGACGCACCCGCGTTCGACCTCAGCGACCACGTGCGGGTAGATCAGCTTCCGACGCCGGCCGACGAGGCTCAGCTCCTGCTCGCCGTCGAGCAAGCCCGCCGCCAGCGCCTCGATCGCTCGCGTCCGCTCTGGGAGATGCGGTTCTTCACGGGCATGCCCGACGGACACGTCGCGCTGTTCGTGCGGATGCACCACGCCCTCGCCGACGGCATGGCCGGGGTGGCCACGATGGCTGCTTTCCTGGATGTCGATCCAGACGCGCGTGCCGGCAACCCCGAGCCATGGTTCCCGGCGGCCATGCCGACCGAGGCACAGCTCCGCGAAGACGTCAGGCGGCGCGATGCGCAGCGTCGACGCGAAGTGCTCGCCAGACTTGTGCATCCGATCAGGGCGATGCGTCCGATCGTCACCGCGTGGCCGGCGCTCGGCGAGCTGCTTGCTCAA
>DASSLL010000091.1:0-17585 GCA_035689485.1 Candidatus Dormiibacterota bacterium
AGGCCCAGCGTGGGGATCCCCATCACGCCGTAGCGGATGGCGAGGTCCTGGTTGTGGTCGACGTTCAGCTTGCCGAACTTCACCTTGCCGGCGAACTCGGCGGCCAGCGTGTTGACGGCCGGCTCCATCATCCGGCACGGCGGACACCAGTCGGCGTAGAAGTCCACCACCACCGGCTCGACGGCCTGGAGCACGTCCGCTTCGAACGTGGGGCCGTCGAAGTGTCGAAGGTTTTCCATGCCCAATACAAGGGCGCCGGGTGGGTTCCTATTCCGGGGCGATAATCGAGATCGTGGAGCTCGTTCAGGACCGGCCGCCGGCACCGGTGTGGGAGCAGGCGCTGCGCCAGTTCGGCGCGCGCTTCTTCGAGGCCGCGCCCGGGCTGGTCACGTGGATCATGCTCCTTGCCCCGGCCTGGATCCCGATCATCTTCCATTCCACCGGGGCGCTCCTCGTCGCCTGCACGGTCTTCGTCTTCGACATCTACTGGGTGCTGCGCGCGGTCCAGGTCGTCACCGGCGTCTACGGCAGCCTGCGCAAGATCGAGCGCGACGGCGCCATCGACTGGCTGGCGAGATGCCGCGAGGCGGCCGCCGCGGGCGGCGTCGACCCGCTGCGGTACATCCACCTGAGCGTGATCCCGACCTACACCGAGCCGTACCACGTCCTCGAGCGGACGGTGCAGGCGATCGTCGACGCCAACTATCCCGACGACCTGAAGCTCATCGGCGTCATCACGCGCGAGACCGACAAGCCCGGGTGGGAGAACGTGGCCCGTCTCAAAGAGAAGTTCGGAGGTCGCGTTCGCGGCTTCTACCACATCAAGGACCCGCTCGAGCCAGGCATCGTGGTCGGCAAATCCGCGGCCATGAACTGGGGCGGACGGTGGATGGTGCGCGTGCTGACCGAGGAGGGCTACGACCTCAGCCAGGTCCTCATCACCGACCTGGACTCGGACTACCAGGTGCATCGCCAGTACTTCGCGTGGATCAGCTGGCACCACGCGCGTGAGCCGCTGCGGGACTACACGATCTGGCAGCCGGTGCCGCTGTTCCACAACAACATCTGGCAGGTGCCGATGGCGGTGCGCATCATGTCCGCGAGCAGCTCGCAGTGGCAGATGTTCCTGCACTCGCGGCCGCAGCGGCTCGTCGCGTTCTCGAGCTACACGTGCAGCCTCGACTTCGTACAGAAGGTCGGATACTGGGACAAGGACGTCATCCCCGAGGACTCGCGCTTCTACTGGAAGGCGTTCTTCACCTTCGGGCAGAAGTTCTCGGTCAAGTCTGTGTGGCTGCCCATCTACGGCGACTCACCGCAGGCCCGCGACTACGCCGCCACTCACGTCAGCCAGTACAACCAGATCAAGCGCTGGGCGTGGGGCATCACCGACGTGCCGTACGTCCTGGCGCGGTTCTTCAAGCATCCCGAGATCCCGCTGTGGCTGCGCTTTCGGCGCTTCATGAACCTGTTCCTCAACCACCTGAACTGGATCTTCCTGCCGGTGCTCCTGCTGTTCGGGTTCTCGGTGCCGATCTGGGTCAGCACCGACTTCTCGCTCACCGACGTGGGGCAGACCCTGTGGCTCATCTCCAGCGTGATGCTCGGCATCTGCTTCTCCACCGTTGTGTTCTTCCTGTATTTCGAGATCCGCATGCTGCCGCCGATGCCGGCGACGTGGTCGCTGCCGAAGAAGCTCTTCGTCTGCGGCCAGTACCTCATGTATCCGATGGTCGGCATCGTGCTCAGCGTCCTGCCGGCGCTCGAGGCGCACACCCGGCTACTGTTTGGGCGCTATCTCGAGTACCGCGTGACGGAGAAGGTATGAGCACGATGGACGAGGAAAGCGCGCGGGTGGTCGCGACCACCGTCGCGGCGAGCTACCGCGCGGTGCACGACGGCATGCGCGAGCAGGTGCGGGGCCTGGACAGCGGCACGCTGAACTGGAGGCCGCTGCCGAAGGCAAACTCGATCGCGGTGCTGGTCACGCACACGCTGGGTTCGGAGCGGGAGATGATCCGGGCCCTGCGGCAGATCACGTCCGACCGCGACCGCGACGCGGAGTTTCGGGTCGAGGCCGAGGCGGCCGACCTCCTGGCGCTGCTCGACCAGGCCGACCGCGAGCTGGACGAGCATGCCGCCGCCCTGACGGCGGCCGACCTGACGGAGCTGCGGCCTCGCGGCGACCGGCCTCCGCGCCCGGGCATCGAGTGGTTGATCTCCAACTACGGCCACGCGCGGGAGCACCTCGCGCAGATCGAGCTGACGAAGCAGCTTTACGACTCGCGGACCTGATTACCGTCCAGACCCGGCGATAGTCGCGACTATCGACTGTTTTCGCGTCGCAAAGTGGGCGTTAGTCCGGACTATCTCCCGGGTTGAGAGCCTCAGGCCCCGCAGATGGGGCCGGTGAAGTAAGGCAGGCAGAACCCAGGCCCCGCCAGCGCCCAGAACGTCAGGAAGACGATGAAGCCGAGGCTCAGGATCCAGATCGTGCCCGTGATCCTGTTCCTGCCGGGCTTGGGCCACGCCGTCCAGCCCAGCCGCCGCGCGACCTTCGGACCGATCCACGAGTCGAGGATCGGGAAGAGGAGAAGGCCGATCACGACCACCGGTGGGACCACGAGCGCGGTGATGAGCTCCGGCCCGAGCTTGAGGAACTGAAACAGGAAGAGGAAGTACCAGTCGGGCCGGGGTATGGTCACCGCCCGTGGGTCGGCGGACTGCTCGAGCTGCAGGTTCTTCTGCACGTACGCCGAGAGCAGGCCGACGGTGATGAGCATGACGACCGCGATGATCGGGTACGGCCAGAAGTGGTCCGGGAAGAAGGGATGCGTGTCCTCTTCGGGCATGTCGTCGGCCAGGTGGTGGCCGGCGTCGCCCATGAGGATCGGGAACAGCGCCAGGCCGACTATGACCGGATAGAGGATGTGGTCGGGGCCGATCGGCAGCCGCTTGAAGCCGGGCTCGAGCGTGTGCCCGCCGTGGCCGTCGGCCTCGATGATCTGGACCTCTTTCGGCGGCGAGACCTCTGTGCTCACAGCGGCTCCGAGATGCCGTGCGCGCGGATGAAGCGGAAGTGCACGTACATCAGCAAAACGATCAGCGCGGGCAGGACGAACACGTGCAGCGTGAAGAAGCGCTGCAGAGTCGGCGGTCCGACGACCGGCCCGCCCTGCAGGATCTCCTTGATGAAGGCGCCGAGCTGCGCCGGCGGGGCCAACCCCGCGATCTTGATCGTCACCTCGGTGGCGAAGTACGCCTTCGTGTCCCACGGGAGCAGGTAGCCCGTGAGCGACAGCGCGAGGATGAGCAGCAGCATCAGCACGCCGACCATCCAGTTGAGCTCGCGCGGCGCCCGATACGAACCGGTCCAGTAGACGCGGAACATGTGGATCACCACCATCACGATCAGGATGTTGGCGCTCCAGAAGTGCACGCCCCGGATCAGCCAGCCCAGGTACACCTGGTTCTGGATGAAGAGAACGCTGGTGTAGGCCGCGGCCGGGTTGCCGGTCGCGTCGGGGATGTAGTAGAGCGCGAGCAGGACGCCGGTCAGCAGCTGAAAGACGATGAGGATGAAGACCATCCCGCCAAAGCAGTAGTAGAAGGCGTTGGCGAAGTTCGGGACGCGCTGGTAGAGCGCCTCGTCGACGGCTTTCGTGAAGGGGTAGCGCTCATCGAGCCACTGCACCATCGCCGCCTGCACCTCGCGCGGGTGGGGGATCGCCATCTGTCTCAGAACCCCAGCTGAATGCCGTCGACCTGGATCTGGCTAGGGCTGTCGCCCTGCTTCCAGGTCAGGTGGGAGAGGGGCGCGGCGGCCGGCCCGTGAAGCACCGTGCCGTCGTAGTGGAAGCGGGAGCCATGGCACGGGCAGTCGAAGGTCTGGGCGTCTTTGTTGAAGTTGATCGAGCATCCGAGGTGCGAGCAGTTCTGCGCGAACACGACGGTGTTGCCGCCGGTCTTCACCACGTAACCTCCGAAGGCCAGGTCGCCCGCTGCGTTGTCACCGCCGCCGTCGGCCATGATGAAAGCCGAGTTCGGGTTGGTGGGCGCGAGGATCTTGACCGCCTGGCCGTCCTCGATCTTGTCGAGCGGCGTGTCGAGCGTGATGCTGATCGGACCTTTCTTCTGGCCCTTCGGAGGAGCCGGCCAGAAGTAGACGAGGATGGGGAGGAGGCCGGCGACCACCGTCGCGGTCAGAAGACTCGCCAACCACCAGCCCAGGAATGTTCGGCGGGTGAAGCGCGCTGCAGCGTCTGCCATCCGATTGAAATCTTAACGATCCAGGTAGGGGGGAAGCCCGACCGCCTCACGCACCTCCACCATCGTCTGGTGGGCCAGCTTGTGCGCGCGCCGGGCGCCCGCATCGAGCACCTCGTCGACGTACTTGCGCGTGAGCGTGGCACGGCGCTCGCGGAATGGCGCGAATCGCTCGACGATCCGGTCGGCGAGGATCTTCTTCTTCTCGTTGCAGCCGATCTCGGCTTTGCGACAGAGGTCCCAGTAGTGCTCCCAATCGTCGAAGAAGAGCTTGAACATGGCGTCCACGTTGCAGGTCTTGGGGTGACCTGGCTGCGACTTGTAGATGCGCTTGGTGTCGGTGACCATGCTGTGGACCTGCTTGCGTATGACCTCGGGCGGGTCGGTGACGCCGACGATGTTGTTGAGGCTCTTCGACATCTTCTGCTTGCCGTCGGTCCCCTTGACGATCGGCGCGTCCGGGTTGAGCACGATCTGCGGCTCCGGGAAGACGTTCCGGCCGTAGGTGCGGTTGAACCGCCGCGTGATCTCGCGGCTGAGCTCGAGGTGTGCCGCCTGGTCGCGGCCGACGGGAACCACGTCGCCCTTGACGATGATGATGTCCGCCGTCTGCAGCACGGGATACTCGAAGAGCCCGAGGTTGATGTTGTCGGGCTGGTCACGGACCTTCTCCTTGAAGGTCGGCACCCGCTGCACCCAGCTCAGCGGCGTGACCATGGAGAGAAGGAGCGTGAGCTCCGCCACCTCCGGGATCTCGGACTGCCGGTACATCACCGTCCGGTCGGGATCGACGCCGATGGCGATGAGGTCCATGACCATGTCGTACAGGTCGTCGGTGAAGAGGTGGGCGTCCGGCTTCGTGGTCAGCGTGTGATAGTCGGCGACGAAGATGTAGGACTCGTATTCGTCCTGGAGCCGCACGTAGTTGACGCCCGCGCCGAGATAGTTCCCGAGGTGGAATCGGCCCGTCACGCGGATCCCGCTCAGTGAGCGCTTCGTGGCCATGTGGGGGACGAGTCTAGCGAGGCCGGGAAGTACGATTTGTCTCAGTTGCCAGACAACGACTTAGCAGACAGCCCGCCGGCCACGAGCCTTGGGCTAGGGTCACGGGCGCTCCGGAACACCATCGTCGTGCTCGCCGCCAAGGTCGTCGCGCGCCTGATCGCGCTCGTGACGGTCCTCTACATGATCCGCAAGCTCGGCCAGGACCACTACGGGACCTTCACCGTCCTCGTCAACCTGACCGCCATCGTCAGCGTCGTCCTCGACCTCGGCTTCAACGTCCTTTTCGTGCGTGAGGGCGCCCGGCACCACGACGAGATCCAGCGCTATCTGCGCAACGTGATGTCGCTGCGCGTCCTCATGGCCGTGCTGAGCCTGCCGCTGCTTGCCGCCGTGATCTACCCCATAGGCCTCGGCTACCTGCTCCTCCCGGGCTTCGTGCTCATGGTCCTCACCTCTTACTCGACGCTGCTGCGCAACGGGCTCTACGCCGTGCAGCAGCTCGGCTTCGAGGCGCTGGCGGTCATCCTCGAGAGCGCGGTCCTCCTCGTCCTCATCGTCTACGGCGGCCGCACCAACCAGGGCGTCGTGTACTACGTGTGGGCGTACGCCGCGCAGTACGCGTTCAGCTGCGTGTACTTCACGGTCGTCCTCGCGGTGAAGCGCATCGCGGTGATCGGCTGGCGGTTCGAGTGGCCTCTGCTGCGCGAGTGGTTCTGGAAGGGCCTGCCGTTTGCGCTGACCTTCGTCCTGACCATCCTGTACTTCCGCATCGACCAGCCCCTGATCTACGTCTTCAAAGGCGTGCACCAGGCGTCCTGGTACGCCGCCGCCTACAAGCCCATCGAGTCGCTGCTGTTCGTCCCGATCACGTTTCTCTCGATCGTGTTTCCGGTCCTCTCGGTCTACTTCCATGAGAGACGGGCGGAGATGCTCGACGCGGTCAGCCGCTTCTACAAGGCCCTTCTGCTCATGGGCTGGCCTGTGAGCGTCGGCATCTTCGTGCTCGCGCGGCCGCTCACGCCACTGCTCCTCGGCAACGGCTTCCTCCCGTCTGAGCCGGCGCTGCGCATCCTCGCGCTTGCCCTGGGCATCGCCTTCATCAACAACACGTTCATCGGCGCCCTCAACGCATCGGACAGGCAGTCGTCGTTCTCGTGGGCCGCGGGGTGGAGCGTCGTCGCCAACCTCGCTCTGAACCTGACCCTCATCCCGCTGTTCGGCTACATCGGCGCGAGCTGGGCGACGGTGCTGACCGAGCTTGCGCTTGGGCTCATCGGCTGGTTTCTCACCGCCCGCCACGTGGGTCGAGTGCCCGTCGTGCAGCTGAGCTGGCGCATCGTCGCGGCCGGCCTCGTCATGGGTGCGGCGATCTATCCGCTGAGCTCGCTCACCGGTGTCGAGCTGGCGCTGCCGATCGGCGCGGGCGCCGTGATCTACGCCGTCCTCGTCCTTCTGCTGCGTGCGGTCGACGGCAAGGAGATCGCCTGGGCGCGGCGCGCCCTCGCCCTGGCGCCATGAGCCCGCCGAAGCAGCTCTACCTCAAGCCTCGCGGCGCGACCGAGCCCGTGCCCTGGGAGGAGATCGCCGTCGATGCTCCAGAGGTCGGCCCGAGCACCGCGCTGGAAGAGGCGCAGTTCGTCGCGCTCGACGTGGAGACGACCGGCAACGCGCCTTTCCTCGTCCTGGAGATCGGCGCCGAGAGGTTCACGCTCGAGCGCCCGCTGTCGTTCTTCGACACCCTCGTGGACTGCCGCGCGCCCATCAATCCTTATGCGCGGCGCCGCCACCACATCGACCGGTCGATGCTCATCGGCGCGCCGGAGTTCAAGGACGCGCGGCGCGGCTTCCTGCGCTTCGCCCAGGCGGCGGTGCTCGTCGAGCACAGCCACGACGCGTTCGACACATGGCTCGTCGGGCGCGGCCTGGAGAGCCCGCTCGAGCATCCGATCATCGACACCACCGCGCTGGCCAGGCTCGTGCTCGACCTGCCGAAGGGTCAGACGCCGGGGCTGGCTCATCTGGTCGAGGTCCTCGGCGTGGACGTGACGCCGGCCCATGCGGCGCTCGACGATGCGCGCGCCACCGCGATGGTGTTCCGCGCGCTCATCGTCCGCGCCCGCGAGACGCTCGGTTGGAACACAGTCGGCGACGTGCTCGCCGCGCTGCCCCGGCCGCTCATCGACCGGACGGTCAATCGAAGCCGAAGGGCAGCTGCAGGTCGGGCTCCGGGTGCTCCAGGCCCGACAGCCCAACCCCGATCAGTCGCACCGGCCGCGACTCCACGTGCGACTTCTCCAGCGCCGAGCGGGCGGCGCGGAAGATCGTCTCGACGTCGTCGGTCGGGCTCGTCCGGCTCACCTGGCGGCTCACGAGCCTGAAGTCGGGCAGCTTCAGCTTCACGTAGACCGTCCGCGCCCGTACACCGTCGGTCTTCAGGCGCTCGGTGACGCGGTCGGTGAGGTCGCGAAGCGCGTCCTCGAGCTTGCCGAGGTCGCTCACGTCGTTCTCGAACGTCGTCTCCGCCGAGATCGTCTTCGCGGGCCGGCTGCCATCCACCGGCGTGCGGTCGCGGCCCTGGGCCAGCCGCTGCAGCACGGCGCCGTTGGTGCCCAGCGCCTGCACGAGCCGCTGCGTCTCGTAGGCGGCCAGCGCGCCGACCGTGCGCAGCCCCATCGCGTGCAGCCGCTCCTCCGTCTTCGGACCCAGGCCCGGGATAACGCCGATGGGGAGCGGGGCGAGGAAGTCCGCCTCGGTCCCGGGGGGCACGAGGACCAGGCCGTCAGGCTTGCGCGTGCCGCTCGCCACCTTGGCGACGAGCTTCGACGTGGCGGCGCCGACGGACGCGGTCAGCCCGACCTCGGTGTGGATCTGGAACTTGATGCGCCGGGCCACCTCCTCGGCGGTCGACGTCCCATGGCGCGTGCGGGCAGTGACGTCCAGGTAGGCCTCGTCGAGGGCCACACCTTCGACGAGCTCGGGCGACGTGAAGCGCCGGAAGATCTGATGGACCAGACGGCTCGCCTCGCGGTAGCGGGCGCCGTCCGGAGGCACGACCGTGAGCTGCGGGCACAGCTGCATCGCCTCGTGGAGCGGCATGGCCGACCGGACGCCGTAGGCCCGCGCCTCGTACGAGGCGCCCATGATCACCGCGCGCCGCGAGCGGCCGGCGACGGCGACGGGAAGGCCGCGGAGGTGCGCGTCGTCCCTCTGGTGGACGGACGTGTAGAACGCGTCGAGATCGACGTGCAGGATCGTGCGTGGCCAGTTGTCGGGTCTCGCCATAAAGTGAGTTGCAGGCGAGAGTATGCCGCAAGGACTTGTGGTCTAGGCCGCGGTCAGGGGCTAGGGGACGAGCCCAGCGCCGCGACGACGTTGGAAAAGACGTTCGCGAACTGGTTGCCCATGGTCAGGAGGACGACGATCGTGATGACCGAGACCAGCACGAGCACGGCCACCGCCCCGCCCACCACGCCGATCGTTATGCCGACCGCCGCGCCGGTGCTGGTCGAGGCGGCCGCCTGGTTGGGCACCCACTGGTAGCCGTTCCAGCGCCAGCGCCGGTCTGGCGAAAGCGCCGACCGCCACTCCGTCCCCGTCCAGAACCAGTTCCCGTCAGGCGAAAACCGCGGCGGGGGCGCGCTCACCGACTCAACGATAATCCCGAGGTATGAAGGGGGTCGTCCTCGCCGGGGGCACCGGCAGCCGGCTGCACCCGCTGACGCGGATCACCAACAAGCACCTGCTGCCTCTCAACGACCGGCCCATGATCAGCTTCGCCATCGAGGCCCTGGTCGACGCCGGTGTCGGCGAGATCATGCTCGTCACGGGAGGCACTCACGCCGGCGAGTTCCTCCGCCTGCTCGGCAACGGCAACGAGTTCGGCATCGACCGGCTTTTCTACGCGTACCAGGACAAGGCCGGCGGCATCGCTGAGGCGCTCGCGCTCGCCGAAAAGTTCGTCGGTGGCGACCGGTGCGTGGTCATGCTCGCCGACAACTACTTCGAGCGGTCGTTGAAGCCCTGCGTCGACGCTTTTCGGCGCCAGGCCCGCGGCGCGCGGGTCGTGCTGACCAGAGAGACGGATCCCCAGCACCTGCGCAACCTCGGCGTGGCCCAGTTCGACGGCGACCAGAAGATCGAGCGCATCATCGAGAAGCCGAAGGAGCCGCCGAGTGATTTCGCCGTGACAGGCGTCTACTTCTACGACCACACGGTCTGGCACGTGCTTCCAGAGCTGCAGCCGTCGGGGCGCGGCGAGCTGGAGATCACGGACGTGAACAACTGGTACCTACGCAAAGGATTGATGGAGTACGACATCGTCGACGGCTTCTGGGGCGACGCCGGCGAGTCGATCGGCGCCTACTACGCGGTGAACGACTTCGTGCGCGCGCACGCCAGGCAGCGCGACGAGCGATGAGCATCGAGGGCGTCGTATTGAAAGAGCTGGACACGCACTCGGACGAGCGCGGGTTCTTTCGCGAGGTGATCCGGGAGACGGACGACTTCTTCGACCACTTCGGCCAGTGGAGCCATTCGCTCATGCACCCGGGGACCGCCAAGGCCTGGCACATCCACGGCCGGCAGACGGACTGGTGGTACGTGATCGGCTCGCTGAAGGTCGCGCTGTACGACACGCGCGACGGTTCGCCGACGAAGGGCCAGCTGATGGAGTTCTTGATGGGTGACGGGAACCCCACGTGCCTGCGCATCCCGCCCGGCGTCGCGCACGGCTGCCGCGCGCTCGAGACCTCGCACGTCCTCTACATCACATCGTCCGTGTACTCGCCGGACGACGAGGGTCGCATTCCGCATGATGACCCGTCGATCGGCTACGACTGGACCGCGAGCCCGCCCATCAAGTAATGCGGTCTCTCCAACGGCTCCTTGTCGCCGGGGCGGCCGGGTTCATCGGCTCGAACTTCGTCCGCTGCCTCCGCCGCACACGACCCGGCGTGGCGATAACCGTGCTGGACAAGCTCACGTACGCGGGCAACCTGGCCAACCTGGTCGAGTTCGAGGGCGCGCCGGGTTACCGATTCGTGCACGGCGACATCTGCGACGCGGAGCTGGTCAACTCGCTGGCCGCGGACGTCGACGCCATCGTCAACTTCGCCGCCGAGACCCACGTCGACCGCTCGCTGATGGATCCGTTCGCGTTCATCGAGACCGACGTGCGAGGCACGGCGGTGCTCTGTGAGGCCGCGCGCCGGCACGGGCACGAGATCTTTCTCCTCGTCAGCACCGACGAGGTCTACGGTGAGGTCCGAGAGGGACGTTCGGCCGAGGACGCGGCATTCCGGCCGCGCAGCCCCTACTCGGCCAGCAAGGCCGGCGCCGAGCACATCGCCATGGCCTACGCCGAGAGCTTCGGCCTGCCTCTGCTGGTCACCCGCGGCTCCAACAACTACGGGCCCTACCAGTACCCGGAGAAGCTCATCCCGGTGCTCGTGACCAACGCCATCGACGACATGCCGCTGCCGCTGTACAAGGACGGTTCGGCGGTGCGCGACTACATCTTCGTCGAGGACCACTGCCGGGCCATCGACCTCGTCCTGCACGGGGCGCCGGCGGGGTCTGTGTTCAACCTCGGCACCGGCGTGGAGACCACCGGGCTGCAGATCGCCGAAGCCGTTCTCGACATCATGGGCAAGCCGCGCAGCCTTATCCAGTTCGTCGCCGACCGCCCGGGCCATGACTACCGGTACGCGCTGGACATATCGCGCATCACTGCCTTCGGCTGGGAGCCGCAGGTGACGCTCGCGGAAGGTCTCGAGCGCACCGTGCGCTGGTACCAGGACCACCCGGAATGGTGGCGGCCGCTGAAGTCAGGTGAGTACTGGGAGTACTACAAGCGCAACTACCGGCCGCTGGTCAGCTAGCCGGGGGAGCCGGCGGAGACTGCGGCACCGACCGCCAGGTCCGCCCATCCCACCAGAGCGCCCCATCGCTCGAGCGCTGCGCTCCCGGCGGAACTTCGGTGTCGGCGTCGCGCCAGGTCTGGCCGTCGTACCAGTACTTGCCGTCCGGCGACATCTGAGGACCGTACGCGGCGGTCGGACCATACGCCTGTGCGTACGCGGGCGGCCGCCGTCGCGACCGCAACACGAGACCGACGACGACGCCGATCCCGCCGAGGACGAGCACGAGCACGATCAGCAAGGTGAACAGCGATCCCGCGTTGAAGGCCGCCGAGCCAGAGCTCTGCGCGTTCTCCGGCCACTGCGACGAGGGGATGGTGCTGTCCGGCGCCGCGTCGTACTGCGCCTTGGCCTGGCTCGTCGCGAGCGCGAGGTTGTTGTCGGTTGGAGAGCCGACGTAGACCTGGAACAGGTCGTTGCCCTTCGTGAACGAGAATCCGTCCTCGTAGACCTTGTTCGTCGAGTCATACAGGTGCGACCCGTAGTAGGAGTCGATTCCGGACAGAGTGTTGGCGTGCTGGTAGCTGGCATCCGCCTTCTCGCTGGCTTCCAGCGCGGTCAGCGTCATCCTCGCGCCGCGTCCTCCGGTGAAGGCCATCGAGATCTCGACCAGAGCACGGCGCTGAGTGGTCGACACCCACGCGAGCCCGTACCCCGCGACAAACCCGTTCCGGTTCAACGTGGACTCCGTCTCGCTCGCCGAGACCCCGCTGGAGTTGATCGCCCAGTCGTGCGCGCTGAACGCCCCGTGGAAGGGGGAGCTGGTCAGCACGCTGAAGTCGGATGAGGGGGGCTTGGCGAGAACGGTGTCCAACGACGGAGAGGGACTCGGCGTTGACGCCAGAGCGTCCAGAGGGGCGAGGACGAAGCAAGCGGCGGCGGCAAGGCTCAGGAGTCGGATCACGCCCGGCATCTTATCGATTGGAGGCGAATCTTCCGCCGATCCCCCGCCAGTACCAGTGCAGGTAGCGGGGCAGCCACTGCCACAGCTTGAACCTGCTCTGGCCGGCCGTACGGTCGCGCCAGGTGGTGGGCACCTCGGCCACGCGCATGCCCAGCCGGTACGCCTTCACCGTCAGCTCGAGGCCGAGCTCGAACCCACCCTGGGACTCGATCGTCACCTGGTTCAGCAGCCGCTTGGAGTAGAGGCGAAAGTTGCTGGTCGCGTCGTGCACAGGCAGGCCGCCCAACCAGTGCAGCGACAGCCCGGCGGTGCGTGACATCGTCCTCTTGAGCAGCGGCCCACCGACCTGCCGCCCCCCGCGCATGTAGCGTGAACCGGCCACGACGTCCGCGCCGCCGTGCGCCAACCGGTACATGGGATCGATGTCCTTCGGGTCGTCCGAGCCGTCGCCCATGCTGATGAGCACATACGGCGCGCGCGCCGCGCGCAGTCCCGACTTCATCGCGTTCAGGACGCCGCGCCCCAGCGTGTTCTTGTGCAGCTTGACCTCGGGGAGCTCGACCTGCAGGTGCCTGACCACCGGCACCGTCGTGTCCTCGTCGAAGTCGTGCACGACGAGGACCTCGAGCGGCCGTGTCTTCGTCTGCTCGACGACGCCGCGCAGCGTGGGCACGACGTTCTCGCCCTCGTTGTAGACGGGAATGACGACGCTCAGCGCCGGCGTCTCGTCGTTCATATGCGGCCGGCCGTGATCTCTTCGCGGATCCACGGGATGACCTCGTCCAGTACCTCGTCGAGCGAGGTCGTCGCCTCGAACCCGAGGAGCTCGCGTGCCTTGGCCACCGCAGGCACGCGCATCTGCACGTCGTGCTCATAAGGCGGGTCGCACACGATGCTCAAGGGCCGGTCTCGGCCGTGGACCTTGCGCCAGATCAGCTCGGCGAGCTCGCGCACCGTCGTGGACTGCGCGGTCGAGAGGTTGAAGTCCTCATTGGTGGCTCGTTCGGATTCCATGGCCAGCCGGATGCCGCGGGCAAGGTCGCCGCCGTATGTGTAGTGGCGGACCTGGCTGCCGTCGCCGAGGATGTGCAGAGGGTCCTGGCCGCGCAGCACCTTCTGCACCAGGTCGGGGACGACGTGGCTCATCGCGAGCTTCACGTTGCCGCTCATGACGTCGTGGTCGCGCAGCGCTCGCCGCTCGCCGATGCCGACGCAGTTGAAGGGCCGGACGATGGTGTACGGCAGCCCGTACTGCTCGTGCGCGCCGCGCGCGTAGTACTCGGTGGCGAGCTTTTGAAAGCCATAGGTGGAGCGCGGCGGCGGGCTCGTCAGCTGTGCGCCCTCGGGCGTGGGAAAGACGGTGGCCGACTCGAACACCATGCTGCTCGAGAGCACCGTGACCTTCTTCAGATGTCCGATCCGATAGGCGCTGACCGCGGCGTCGAACGTGGCGGCGCAGATGCGCTCGTTCTCGGCCAGCAGGTCGTAGGCGAACTCGTGGAAGTACGAGATCCCGCCGATCATCGCCGCGCCGGCGACCAGGTGGTCACAATCGCCCGCGAGCTCGGTGAGCAAGGGCGCGTCTTTGGCGTCGCCTTCGACCAGGCGGTATCGCGGGTCGGAGTCGAAGCTGCGTGTCACCGGCCCGTACTTGCTGAAGTTGTCGATGCCCACTACCTCATGCCCGGCGTGGAGCAGCTCGGCGACGAGGTAGCCGCAGATGAAGCCGGCGGCGCCGGTGACGAGGACCTTCATCGGCGGTAGTCGCGACTATCGACCGTTTTCTGGCGCGCGGAGCGGCGATAGTCGCGACTAACTCCCACCTCCGCGGGCGGTGAGGGTCTCAGAGCCGGATAGGGCCGGTGATGCCCCAGATGTCCACGATCTCGCGGCCGTCGAGCTCCAGGCCGCGGTACGCGCGGTGGGGCGCGCCGACCACGAGCACCTCCGACTCGCGCAGCACCTTCTCGAGCGGCTCGAACGTCTCGTCGACGATGTAGGGGTCCGTGCACAGCACGCGCGCTCCCTTGAACTGCGCGAGCTTGCGCAGCTTGTAGCTGAGCGAAGCCCGGGGGTCGTCGGATTCGCCTTTGAACGCCATGCCGAGGATGCCGAGAGTCCGTCCCAGGAGCGGGTGCCGCGAGTTCAGCGTGTCGACGATGTAGCCAGGCAGGCCCTCGTTGACCTGCATGGCCGCCTGGCCCATCGGGAAGTGGTCGGGCGTGAAGGCCGACAGCTGCATCGTGTCCTTGAGAAGGCACGGCCCGGCGGCAAAGCCAGGGCCGGGCAGGTCGGCCGCCCTCGGGTAGTCCTGCTTGATCGCGTTGAGCACGCGGTTGTAGTCGAGGCCCGACCGGTTGACGATCTGGAAGAACTGGTTGGCGATGGCGAACTTCATGTAGCGCCACGTGTTGGTCAAGAGCTTGGCCAGCTCCGCCTCGAGCGGCGTCGTGCGCACCACGGACGCCACGCCCAGCCGCTCGAACACGACGCGCGCCTGCTCGAACGCCTCGTCGGAGTTGACGCCGACGATCTGGGGCAGCGTCCGGAGCTCCTCGAGCGCGTGGCCCTCGGCGATCCGCTCCGGGCAGAAGGCCACGTGCGCCGAGATGCCCGCCGACCGGAGCCGGCGCTCCACGGTCTCGCTCGTGCCGGGGAAGACCGTCGAGCGCAGGATGACCAGCGAGCCGTCGTGCAGGTGCGGGGTGAGCTCGTCCAGGACGCGCTCGAAGATCCGGACCGACGGGTTCATGAACTCGTCGATCGGCGTGCCGATGACCAGGATCACGGTCCGGGTGCGCTCGAGCATCGACGGGTCGCGGGAGAGCTCGAGCCGGCCGGTGGCCAGGATCTTGCGCAGCAGCTCCTCGGCGCCGCTCTCGCGGAACGGGACGACGCCGGATCTGACGAGCTCGATCTTGTCCTGGTCGATGTCGTTGATGCCGACCCGGTAGCCGCAGTCGGCCAGGGAGAGCGCCAGGGGCAGGCCGACGTGGCCGCAGCCGCCGACGATGACCAGGTCGAGGTCCTTCATGGCGCGCAAATTATGATTCTCCGACTCATGAACTCACCCCGGAAGGGCGCTGGTCGCCCATCCGTGCTCCTGGACATGAGACCTCTCCAGGGCCCGAGCGGCGCGAGGGGGGTGGGGGCTTACGGTCGGGGCTTGCTGTCGGGGCTCATCGAGGCCGGCTTCGACCGCAACCTGACCCTGCTCCTGGACGCGGCCTTCGAGACGCCGTCTCTGCCCGTCGGCGAATACAGGCTCGTCGGCAACCGGCGCCGGAACCACGGCCACCTCTCCGCCTACGAGGACGCAGTGGCGCTGAACACCGACATCGCGCGGATCGCCCCGGACGTCTACCACGCGATCGACTTCCACCTTCCGGGCCGCAGCCCCCGGCCGGTCGTGGTGACGCTGCACGACCTCATCCCCTGGGTCTGGGGCGGCTCGGTCATGCGCGGGGAGCGGGTGCGGTACTGGATCGGCAGGCGCCTCCTGCGGCGGGCGGACCTCGTGGTCGCGGTGTCGCAGGCGACGGCCGACGATGCGGCGAGGCTCCGGGTGGCTTCGCGCCAGCGGATCCGGGTCGTCCCGGAGGCGGCGGGACCCGCGTTCTCGCCCCGGATGGGGGCCGCCGAGCGCGTCAAGCACCGGTGGGGCATGGGGAAGCCGTATCTCCTGTTCGTCGGCGCGCTCGACGCGCGCAAGGACCCCCCGGCTCTGCTGCGTGCCTGGGCGGTGGCGCGGGAGACGCATCCGGAGCTGCAGCTCCTCATCGCCGGCGAACCGGGAAAGCAGGCGCCGCGCATGCCGGGCGCGTTCGAGGTCGGCAGGGTCGACGACGACGGCCTGGCCGACCTCTATTCGGCGGCGGCGTGCCTGACGTTCTCCAGCCGCTACGAGGGCTTCGGCCTGCCGTGCCTGGAGGCGATGGCCTGCGGCTGCCCCGTGGCCGCGTTTCGCAACTCCAGCATCCCCGAGGTCGTGGGCGACGCCGGCCTGCTCGTCCCCGACGGCGACGCGGACGCGCTCGGCCGGGCGGCGGCGGAGATGGTGTCATCGCCCCATCCGTGGAGGCAGGCAGGGCTGCGCCGGGCCAGGCAGTTCAGCTGGGCGAGGACCGCCCGCGAGACGATCTCGGCCTACGAAACGGTGATAATCCGCCCGAAATGAGCAAGGTCGCCGTCATCGGCGCAGGCTACGTCGGCCTGACGACCGCCGCCTGCCTGGCCGACCTCGGCAACGAGGTGACCGTCGTCGACATCGACCAGGCCAGGGTCGCGCAGCTCAAAAAGCATCAGGTCCCCTTCTACGAGCCGGGCATTCGCGAGCTCGTCGAGCGCAACGCCCGCGCCGGACGGCTCCACTTCACGACCTCTTATGTGGACGCGGTCCCCGGCGCGGAGTTCGCGATCATCGCCGTGTCCACCCCCGAAGGCGAGGGCGGGGAGGCGGACCTCTCGTACGTGGAGGCGGCGGCCAGCTCCATCGCCGACGCCATGGACGGCCCGCTGATCGTGGTCAACAAGTCGACGGTGCCGCCGCTGACGGGCGACATGGTCTCGCGGGTCTTGAAGAACCGCAACAGCAAGCACGAAGCGGCGGTGGTGTCCAACCCGGAGTTCCTGCGCGAGGGCTCGGCGATCCAGGACTTCATGCATCCCGACCGCGTCGTTGTGGGAAGCAACCACCGCGAGGCGGCGCAGAAGGTGGCGAGCCTCTACGCGCCGCTGCAGGCGCCGGTCCTCATCACGCCCAACATCTACACGGCCGAGATGGTCAAGTACGCGTCGAACGCCTTTCTCGCCACGCGCATCTCGTTCATCAACGAGATCGCGTGGATCAGCGAGCGAGTGGGCGCGGACGCCAAGCTCGTGGCGGAGGGCATGGGCCTGGACAAGAGAATCGGCGCCCATTACCTCGATGCGGGGATCGGCTGGGGTGGCTCGTGTTTCCCGAAAGACGTGGCAGCGCTGGCCGCCGTGTCGGAGCGATACAACTATCACCCGCAGCTGCTGCACGCCGTGATGGAGATCAACCGCGACCAGCGCATGGTCGTGATCGACCTCCTGCGTGAGCTGCTGGACGAGCTTCCAGGCCGCGTGATCGGGTTGTTGGGCCTCGCGTTCAAGCCCAACACCGACGACATGCGCGAGGCGCCGGCGCGCGTGATGATCGCCGAGCTCCTGCGCCGCGGTGCGACCGTGCATGCGTACGATCCCGTCGCCATGACCGAGGCGAAGCACCTTTACGCGAACGAGAAGGGCGTTTCCTTCGCGCCGGGCGCGCACGAGGCGCTCGAGGGCGCCGATGCGCTGGTGATCATGACGGAGTGGAAGCAATTCCGCAGCCCGGACTTCTCGGCCCTCAAGCGCGCGCTCAAGTCCCCGGTCATCTTCGACGGCCGCAATCTCTACGAGCCCTCGGTGGTGAAGGGGCACGGCCTCGAGTACTACCCCATCGGGCGCCTCGCGCCGAAATGACGAAG
>DASSLL010000092.1:0-2517 GCA_035689485.1 Candidatus Dormiibacterota bacterium
CGCCGCGTGAGCGCAGCGAGCTGTCTCAGCAAGGTGCCAGCGAGGCGACGACCTCCTTGACGTCGAAATCTGCCGCCGCCAGGCAGGAGTCGGCTCCACCGTAGTACATCCGGATCCGGTCAGGGCCGTCGTCGAGGGCGACGTGGCCACACGAGAACACGGTGTTGCGGTAGAAGCCGGACTGCTCATAGTCCAGGTCTGGCGTCAGGATCGGCTCGGGCGACCTCGCGATGACATGGGCGGGATCCTCGGCGTCCAGCAGCAGCGCGCCCATCGCGTACGTCCCCTCGGCGTCGACGCCGTGATAGAGCTCGAGCCAGCCTTCGGGGACGCGAAACGGAACCGCGCCCGCGCCGGTGCGCAGCCCATCCCACATGCCGGGGCGAGGCAGGGCCAGCGGACGGTGTCCGCCCCAGCCCACCAGGTCGTCCGAGTAGGCGATCCAGATGCCAAGCACCCGGTTGAACGACGCGGGCATCGGGCGAGTCAGGGCGACATAGCGGCCCCGCACGCGGCCAGGAAATAGCGCGACGTCCTTGTGGTCCGGCAGAAACATCACGCCCTGGCGCTCGAACGATCGAAAGTCAGACGTGGTCAGCCGGCTCGTCGTGACGCCGAGGGAGCCCACCGACACATACGTGATGTGCCAGACGCCGTCGATCAGCGTGGCCCGTGGATCCTCGCAGCCGTACTCCTCGAGAGAGTCGGCGGGGACCACCGAGGGGAGCCTGTCGACGACGAAGTGAGCGCCGTCATCACTGCGCGCCACCCGAAGGTGGGAGATCTGGGTCAGATAGTCCCTCACTTCTGCGCGGCCGCCGGGTTTGGCCGGCTCCCTGGTGACCTGGATGGCCCGCGGATCGCCGGCATCGAGTCCCGGAAGGTCCTTGCGCACGTACGCGACCACCACGCGTCGAGGCTCCGTTGCGGGATCCAGGAACGCGATGCCGATGACGTCTTCACCCAGGGTGCCAGGTGGTACCGGCTGCAGCCTCTCATGTGGCGCGGCGAGGTCGAGCGTCCGTGCGCTTGCGGCGAGCAGCCCGCTGATCGCGCGCGGACGCTCCGCGACCCGCAACAGTAGGATCGTCTCGCTCCCGACCTGGGCCGCTGCGGCGTTGAAGACCGAGACCACCTCCAGAGCCTCCTGAGACGGCGTTACATCTGCGCTCGTAAGGATCGGGTTGTTGTCGAGGCGGTGCGCGATCGTCGTAGCCCGGACGGTGCTCATGCGGCCGGCCGGACAGGCCGCGCCGGCGCCGAGAAGGCAACGAGTCGCATGAGTGCGAGCCAGTGCTCCCCGGTTCTCGGCCAGGACATGTCGTTGGCGTATTCGTAGGCCGCTTGTTCGAGTTCGTGCTTGTGGTCCGGATTGTCGAGCAACGCGGTGACCGCCTCGGCGAGTGCGGCCGCATCGCGAAACGGCACCAGCACCCCACGACCTTCGGCGAGTGCCTCCTCAGCATGAAGGTACGGGGTCGAGACGATCGCCTTCCCCGCTCCAAGCGCGTAGGCCAGCGTGCCGCTTGTGATCTGCTTCGGATCCAGGTACGGCGTCACGTACACGTCGCTCGCGAGCAGCAGCTCGATGATGTCGCGCTGCGCCATGTACTCGTCGACAAAGGAGACACTGCTCTCCAGGCCCAAGCGCCTCACGGTCTCGAGAAGGCGATTGCGGTAGGCCTCGCCGTCAACGCGCCGCAGCTCGGGGTGGGTCTGACCCGCGACGATGTACAGAGCCTCCGGATGCCGGGACACGATCGCCGGCATGGCTTCGATCATGTACTCGATGCCCTTGCGCGGATCCACCAGCCCGAACGTCGAGATGAGCGTTCTGCCAGGCACGCCCAACTTCTCCTTCATCCGGACCCGCCCGTGGGGATGGATCGCCGGCATTCCGTGCGGTATGACCACGGGCGCCTCCGCGATGCCGTACTGGCGGGCGAGCAGTGCTGCAGCCGCTTCCGCCATCACGACGGTGGCGTCGCTGAGCCGAACGGTAGAACGGATGGCCTCGCGCATCGAGGGTGTCGGATCGGGAGGGACGCTGTGGAGGGTGGTGACCACCGGCTTACGCAAAGCCTCGAGGAAGGGTTTCAGGTGATCGTCATAGACTTCGTCAGTCCACGTTCCATAAAGCCCGAACTCGTGCTGGACATTGACGATGTCTGCTTTGGATCTGTTGATGGCTTCGGCGGCCGCTCGATAGTTCCTGGCATCCCCCTGCCTGATGCGCCAGCGCACCTTGCCCGCGTAAGGGCGGACCTCATTGGGCTCATCGATCGCCGCCACTCGCAGCTTGACGCGTGGATCCGCCGCCTTGACTGCAGCCATGAGGTCGGCCGAGAAAGTGGCAATGCCGCACCGCCGGGGCAACTGTGAGCTGACGAAAACGATCCTTGGCCCGATCGGCACGTCAGGGCGTTCCGGCTGCGTGATCACCATGGCATCGTACGGGCACGCGCATCAGGGCATCGATTGGATTCCGCGATGGATGAGGACCAACAGCCTCAGCCG
>DASSLL010000093.1:0-16534 GCA_035689485.1 Candidatus Dormiibacterota bacterium
CGTGTCGTTGACGCCGGCGAGCATGACCCACTCGTAGCTCACCCGCCTGCCGGTCGTGGTCGCGTACGCCTGCGCCGCGTCGACGAGCTCCCTCACCGGGTACTTGCGGTTGATCGGGACCAGGACGTCGCGCAGCTCGTCACGCGCGGCGTGCAGAGAGATCGCGAGCGTCACCGGGAGCTTCTCCTCGGCGAGCTGCGCGATGCGTGGGATGAGTCCGCTGGTGGACAGGACGATCCGACGAGGGCTGATGCCGAGGAGCTCCGGGTCCGCCAGCCGTCGCACCGATTCCAAGACGGCGCGGTAGTTGGCCATCGGCTCGCCCATGCCCATGAACACGATGTGGGACAGGCGACGTCCCTCCTCGGTGAGGATGCGCTCGGCGTCGAGCGCCTGCTCGACGATCTCGTGCGCCGCGAGGTTTCGTCCGAAGGGAAACTTGCCTGTGGCGCAGAACGGACACCCGACCGGACAGCCCGCCTGCGAGGAGATGCACAGCGTCGTGCGGTCGGCGTAGCGCATGACGACCGCCTCGACCGAGTGGCCGCCCTCCAGCTCGTAGAGCGTCTTCGTGGTTAGGCCGTCGTCCGCCTCCGAAACCGCGACCGGGCGCAGCGACGACGCCTGGAACTCTGTGTCCAGCGCCATACGGAGGGGGCGCGGCAGGTCTTTCATCTCGGAAAAGCTCGTCGCGCCCCGGGCGAGCCACGACCAGATCTGCTTGCGGCGGTAAGCCGGCTCGCCGTGCTCGCCGAGCCAGGCTTCCAGCTCAGGACCGGAGAGCGAAAGAATCGGAGTCACTCGCCCACTGTAGCGGCGCGTTCGTAAACCTCATCCCGCTCGCGCACCAGGCCGTCTTCGACGAGCTTGCTCAAGTGCGCCCGCAGCGTCATCTCGGCCGCGACCATGAGCTTTTCGTCGAGCTCGCCGTAGACGCGACGGGTCAGATCGGCGGCTGTGCCTCCACCAAGTCGGACCGCTGCCAGAACCTGGGCCTCGCGCTCGAGGCGGTGCGCACGGTACTCATCGAGTTTCGACATCGCGTCCGGCACTGGGTCCCAGTGGCCGGGATAGAGGATGCGCGGGCGCAGCGCCGCCAGCCTGTCGAGCGAGCGGAGGTAGGCCGCGACGTCGCCCTCGGGATAGGTGACCATCGAGCTGCCCTGGCCGAGCACCAGGTCGCCGGTGAAGACCGCGCCGTCGTCCGGAATGTGAAACGCCAGGTGGTCGGCGCTGTGGCCCGGCGTGTGGAGCGCGGCGATGTTGAGCGTGCCCACGCGGACGACGTCGCCGTCCGCGAGCTCGGGAAAGCGGCGCACGGAGGCGTGGTGCGGACGCGCGAATCGCTCGGCGAGCGGCAGATGGTCGGGGTGGGAGTGCGTGACCAGCACCACGCCGACCGTCCGGCCGGCGAGCCTGCGGTTCAAGGCGGCGAGGTGCGCATCGTCGTCGGGTCCGGGGTCGATGACCGCGACGACCGGGCCTGCGTCGATCAGCCAGGTGTTCGTGCCCGGGCCCGTGTAAGGCCCCGGGTTGGGGGCCACGACCCGCGCGACGCGGACGGTCAAATCAACGCTGCTGGTACGCGGGCAGGTAGACGTCGACGCCGTCGGGCGAGCTGGCGTCGAGCCAGCCGCCGAGCTGGGTATCGACGATGAGACGGACCAGGGGCTCGCCGAGCTCGGGCACCGCCAGCGGCTTGCGTTCGCCCGAGGCCACAAACCTCACACGCCACCAGTCGCCGACGCGCTGCGCCGAGACGTACACCGATTCACCCGCCAGCCATTCGCGGATGCGCGTCAGCGCTTCGACCAGCAGCGGCTCCGAGCCGAGCACCGCCGCCTCGGGCGCCAGGTCGTGTCCGGCGGTCGGCAGGGCGAGGTTCAGCACCGCCCCGAGCACGACTCCGCGCGCGCTGTCCTTTGGCTCGACGGCGGCGGCCTCGAGCGCGGCGGCCCGCCGCCCCACCTCCTGCGCCTGCTCGAACACGCCCTCCAGCATCTCCGGGCGGCCGAAGGCGGCCTGCCGCGCCGATTCCTGGAGCGCCAGGACCGACGAGCGCAGCTTGTGGCCCAGCCGGCCGAGAAGGTACTCGCGCTCCTCGTCGACCAGCCTGTCCCCCATCTCGAGCGCCTGCCGCGCCACCCGGAGGCCGCTCTTCTCGGCCCAGCCGACCAGGCGCCCGTTGAGCACCAGCGCCTCCCAGGGGCCGCCGGGCGGCGGGAACTCGCGGTCGGCCGGCCCGTGCCGCAGATGGTCGGGGACCGATTCCATCCCTCCGCCGACTCGCACCCACATGGGGGATGCCACGGCGCTCATGAGTACGTCTAACGGAGGAGGTGGGCCACTACGTGCGGATCCGCGCCGGCACTGTGAATTTGAACGTCGTGCCGCGGCGGTCGCTCGAGGCGACCCAGATCCGCCCGCCGAAGGAGCGCTCCACCACGAGCCGGCACAGGTACAGGCCCAGGCCGAGGCCGCCCTGCGACCGGCTCCTGCCCGCGGGGCCCGTCTTCTCGAACACGGTGTCGAGGTCGGCGACCGAAAGACCCTGGCCGCGGTCCGAGACCGTGATCTCGAGCCATGACCGCTGCAGCTGCCGCGCTTCGACCTCCACCGGGCCCGAGGTGTACTCCAGGGCGTTGCCGATGAGGTTCGTCAGCACCTGGGCGAGGTGGGCGGGCTCGCAGAAGGCTGGCGGCAAGTTGTCCGGCAGCACCACCTTCACGGCGGAGGTGCGCTCGGCGTAGCGGTGGTTCAGGACGGCCATGACGCCGGGGAAGGCGGACGCCAGCTCCACCGGCTCCGGCGTCGGCTCGAAGTGCCGGGTCTCGAGCTTGGCGATGATCAGCTGGCTTTCGACGAGGCTGAGCAGGCGGTCCGACGACTCGTACGCCTCCTGGAGCAGCGCCCGCCGGCCGGTGGCGTCGATCGTCTGGTCCCACTGCATGATCCCGGCCAGCGTGTTCTTCATCGCCGCCGCGGGGCTGCGCACCTCGTGGCCGATGGCGCGGAGCATCAGGTCCTTCGCCTCGAGCGCCTGGCGCTGCACGGTCACGTCCTCGTGGAGCGTGAGCACGCCGGCCGGCTCACCTTCCAGACCGGGGATGACCACGCGCCGCACGTGGACGGTGCGGTCGGGGTCCTTCATCTTCAGCTCGAGCGTGCCGTCGGTCTCGCCGTCTTCCGCCGGCGTCGCGCCGGCGGCGGCGTACACCTCCTCCGGCTTGCGTCCGGGCATGTCGGACGCCTGGAGGCTGTAGATCGCCTCGACCTCGGGATTCGCGTAGACGATGCGCCCGTCCGCGCCCTCGAGCATCACGCCCACCGGGGAGTGGCGGAGGATCGCGTTCATCATCCGGCGCTCACGGTCGAGGGCGTCGACCAGCTCGAGCTGGCCGAGAAGCACGGACGCCTGCCCGGCGAGCACCGCGGCGAGGCGGCGCGTCTCGGCGCCGCCGGCGGTCATGCGCGCGACCAGAAGTCCCGCGAGCCTGCCCTCGACCTGGATTGGGATCGCGAAGGCGTCGGGCGGCGCGCCCAGGAGGTCGAGGAGCGCGCGGAGGCGGCGGACCCCGGTGGACGAGGTCAGGGCACGCAGCAGCTGGGCGCTGTCGGTCACCGGCACCTTGGGAGAGGCCTCGCCGAGGTCGGAACGGCGGACGAGCTCGCCGTCCTCGAGCAGCCAGAGCTCTCCGGCGGAGCCGGCGAGCGCCCGGCTGACGAGGCGCGCCATCTCGGAGCGGGCGCGGTCTGGCTCGGTCGGCGTCAGCTCGGTGAAGGCGGCGACCGCCTCGAGGGTGCGAATGCGGCCGCGCGTCTCGGCGACGAGCCGCGAGTTCTCGATGGCGACGGCGGCGTGGCGCGCGAAGTCGAGCGCCGCGGCGCTCGGCTCGGCCACCAGGCGAGACGCGTGCACCGCGCCGATGGCGCCGACGAGCCGGTCGCCGTACCAGAGCGGGACCAGGTTCCAGGCGTAGTCGTGCGAGATGCCGCTGACGATCGTGGCCGGGGCCTCGCGGTCGTCCGAGCTCAGTCCCGCCCACGTCAGGACGTCCTCGGCGGCCGCGTCGCCGTTGCCGCGCGTGGCTGTGATGCGGCCCTCGGTGTCGAACGCCCAGCACACTGTGCCGGCCGACTCGAGCATCGTGCGCGCCTGGTCGGCGATGTTCGCGACCACGCTCATCAGCTCGTGACCGGCCAGCGCGGCGAGCTCCTGGATGCGCACGGACTGGGCGAGAGCGAGCTCGTTGGCGTGGTGCAGCCGCATGGTGCGCAGCGCGATGCCGACCACGGGCATGGCGGCGTCCAGCAGCTTCACCGACGACGCCAGGAACCGGTTGCCGTCGCTGCGCATCACGACCACGCCCGCGATCACACGGTCGTTCTGCGTGATCGGCGCCCACACGACATGGCTCGGCGACCGCGTGAAGATGTAGCTGCCGATCGGTCCGGCCAGGTCCTCCGACGAGTCAGCCGACACCTCGACGACGTCGCGGCCGCCGTCGATCATGCGGCGGAAGAAGGGCGCGTTGTCGATCGACACCGGGCCGATCGGCGACGAGGCTTCGCCACGCACCGCCGCGAAACCGGAGACGAGGCCCGCGACGTCGACGTAGGCGAGCACCATGTGGCTGGCGCCCAGGTAGTCGCCGACGACCGAGAAGACCGCCTCCGAAAGCTGGCGCTCGTCGGACGCGCTCGCCACGCCCATCTCCAGCACGTGCAGCGCCTCCAGGCGAGCCCGCTCGGTCTGCGCCTGGGCGAAGTGCTCGGCGTTCGCGAGCGCGAGGCTGACGTGCGCGGCGATGTCATGCAGGAGCTTGACGTCGTCATCGTCGAACGCGCCCTCGCTGTACGACTGGAGCGAGAGCATGGCCGTGATCTGGTCGCCACTCAGGACAGGCACCCAGACGAAGGAGCGAGACACGCGTCGCTCGTTGCTCGGCGGGCCGGACACGAAGATGGCGGCGCCCTGGCCGACCGTCCAGGCGTCGCGCTCGAGGTCCCTGCCCTCGAACGTGCGCGCCCACGGGGACTTGCGGACCAGGACGGGCTTGCCGGTCTCGTAGGCCTCGCGCGAGGGGCCGGTGACGGCCAGCGCCACCGGGGGCACGACCTCCTCGACGCCGCCGACGTACTGGTAGCCCTCGGCGAGGGGGCCGTCGGGCGTCTGGGTGATCGTGGCCAGGATGAAACCGTCGAAGTTGAGGAAGGCGCCCAGCTCCTCGCGCAGGGTGCGCATGATCGACCAGCGGTCCAGGCTGGAGGCGAGCCGGCGGCCGATGGTGTTGACGACCTCGAGACGGCGGCGCTGCGACTCGATGGCTTCGTAGCTGTGCGCGTTGCGTAAGGCGAGCGTGACCTCGTCCGCCACCGGCGCGACGAACGCGGCGGTCGAGTCCTCGTAGGCATAGGGACGCGAGCAGCTGATCCCGAGCGCGCCGCGCACGACGCCGCCCTCACTGATCGGCACCCACAGCGACGACACGGGCACGTGAGCGAGCATCGGCCGGCCGTCGGTGATCGTCTGCCGCGCCTCGGCGATGGCCGCCGACCGGAGCTTGACCGTCCGCGCCCGTGGCCGGGCGTCCCCCGAGATGTGCAGCAGGCGCGCGGCCTCGGGGTCCTCGTCGTCGAGCGTGACCATCTCGACCTCCTCGACCGGCAGCAGCTCGCTGAGGGTGCTGTACAGCGCCTTGAGGACGCTGCTCTCGTCCAGGGTCGAGGCCATGGCACGGGCGATGCTGTTCAGCGCCTCGAGCCTCCGAGCCTGGTTTCGCGTCAGCTCGTTGAGCGACGCGTTCGCCAGCAGCACGCCGAAGCGACGGTGGACCTCTTCGAGAAAGGCGATCTCGGCCGTCGGCACGCGTCGCGACCGGTGCGACTGGTAGATGACCGCCCCGATGAGCTTGCCCTGGTGCTCCACCGGCGCCCAGATGACGAAGCGGATGCGCTGCCCGGTGCCCGGGCCGCGGCCCGCGGTCTGCGCCTTCGAGCCCGCGGGGAGCACGGTCAGCACCGGGTTCGCATACTGACGGGCGAACGCGGAACCGCTGATCGGCCGGCGCCGGCTGTCCTGCAGGACCCCGGAGTCGATCGGCAGCGAGCGGTACCAGCCGTCTTTTTCCAGGACGGTGAGCAGGATCACGTCGTAGCCGAACTTCGGCTGGAGGTTGCGGTAGAGGACCTGCAGGATGTCGGCCTCGGTGAGGCAGCTGGCGAGCTCCTGCAGGAGCTTGGCGGGCGTCGCGGCAGGGACGATGGTGCTCACGATCCGCCTCGGCGCCGTGGCGGTCGCGCCGTTGGCACCGTTTCTGCTGCCTCGATGTCTTCGTGCCGCGGCGGCTGAGGTGGCCATTTGCCACCGATATACTGCCGGAGATTCAAGGCCCATGCCGTTCACTCCGCCCAAGCCGATCCCGCCCACCCCTGACGACCTGCGCGGATCGACCGTGCTGGTCGTCGACGACGAGCGGGCGTGGCGCGTGATCCTCGAGACCGACTTGAAGATGCTGGGCTACAAGGTTTCGATCGCGGAGGACGCGGACCAGGCGCTGATGCGCGCCCAGGCCGACCGGCCCGAGGTCGCGATCATCGACCTGATGCTGCCGGAGCCTATGGACGGCTGGGGGCTCCTGAACGAGCTGCGGGCGCGCGGCCAGAAGGTGCCGGTCATCTTCTACACGGCGTACCCGGTGTTTCCGTCGGGGACGGACGACCCGGACGTGGTCGGCTACATGAGCAAAGCAGTCGACCGGGCGGACCTCTACGCGCTCCTCCCCCCGGCCATCCGGCGCTCACGCGAGCGCCGAGACTCGAATCCCTAGGTGCCTAGAACGAGATTCCCAGGAAGCCTTCGATCCAGTCCGTCCCAGGAAGCAAGAACAACGCGAAGACGAACAGTCCGATGGTCAAACCCTGGACCTTCCTGTGCCAAGTCATCCCCAATTTACCCCTTTGTTTTTCCAACTACGCCAGGTCCGACACAAAGTATGACGCGGCCTGGCTGAATCTGATCGTTCAAGCGTAATGAATTTACGTTAATAATAGTGTAGGACAGGCCTTGGAAAATCGAAGCTTAGAACGCGAGAACCGTGAAAATCCCCGTCGCGAGGTGCGCCTGCCGCCCCTGCCGCCGGGGCTCGAAGTCTACCGCCCCGCCGACGTGCTCGGATCCTCTGTGCTGGTGGTCGAGGACGAGGCGGCGATGCTGCAGCAGCTGCGCATCGACCTCCACGATCTTGGCTACAGGCCTTCGGTGGCGGCGACGGTCGCCGAGGCCCAGAACGTGCTCGAGCACGAGCGGGTGGCCGCGGTCCTCCTCGACCTCGTCCTCGATGAGCGCGAGGACTCGGGCTTCGACCTGCTCACCTGGATTCGCAACCACCACCCGGGCCTGCCCGTCATCGTGCTGTCGGCCGCGCAGGTCAACTCGGCGTCCATCCGCCGCGCTTACGAGCTCGGCGCCTCGTCCTATTTCGTCAAGGGCAACGTGCCCATGGCGCACATCTACTCCGACCTCGCGGCTCGGCTCGTCGAGCGAGGCACCGGGCGGCCGGGCACGTATCGCTTCGGCCGCCTGGAGTTCGACCCCACGCGCCGTTCGGTCAAGCTGGGCGAGACCGACGTCCGGCTGACGCAGCAGCAGGCCGCGGTCGTGCTGTTCCTCGCCCAGGGCTCGAAGCCGGCGACCGCACGCGACCTCATCCAGGCCGGCCTCTTCCGCCACAACGCCGCGCACTCGACCGTCCACTCCGCCCTGCTCACGCTGCGACGGCGGCTGGACGAGCTCGAGCCGGGCCTGGGCGCGACCTTCGTCCACGCGTCGGCGCGCGGGTACAGTCTGGTGGCAGTGCATGAGTGACGAGCACGCGACCACGCCGCTGCCCAGCAAGTCGGTGATCGACGACGTCATCGACCTGCGCCGCCACTTCCACAAGCATCCAGAGGTCAGCTTCAGCGAGTTCGAGACGACGCTCTACCTCCAGGAACGGATGCGCGAGCTGGGCCTCGACCTCAAACGCTCACCGACGGAGACCGGCCTGGTGGCGATGCTCGACACCGGCAGGCCCGGCAAGACGGTGATGCTCCGTGCGGACATCGACGCGCTGCCCATTCACGAGGAGTCCGGGGTCGACTTCCCCTCCAGCGTGGACGGACGCATGCACGCGTGCGGGCACGACGCACACATGGCGATCATGATCGGGGTCGCGCGCACGCTCATCGACCGCATCTGGGACGTCGGCGGCAAGTACCTGTTCGTCTTCCAGCCGGCGGAGGAGATCGTCGAGGGCGCCAAGGCGATGATCGCCCGCGGTCTGTTCGACGATCACCATCCCGACGCAGTGATCGGTCTGCACATCGCGTGTTTCCAGGAGTCGGGCACGGTGATGACTCGGCCGGGGCTTTTGTGGGCGGGTTCGGACGCCTTCGACATCTCGTTCGCGGGCCCCGGCGGCCACGGCGGCATGATGGGCAGGCGCGGCAACGTGCTCGCGGCGCAGGCCTTCTTTGTCGAGCGCTTGCACACGGTGGTCGAAGGACTCGTGCACGAGGGCGTGCAGTGCCACACGACAGTGGGCAACATCGCGAGCGACGGCGCATGGAACATCGTGCCGCGAGGCGTACTCGTCCAGGGCTCGCTGCGCACCTTCACCGACGACCTTCGCTCGCAGGCGCTCGATCGCCTGCGTGACCTGCTCAAGGAGACCGACAGCACTTTTGAGGTCCGCTCCAAGCTCGACCTGGTGCACGGCACGGTGCCGCTGATGAACGAGCCCAACGTGACCCGCACCGTGCTCGAGGTCGGCGGCGAGTTGATCGGAGACCGGGCGAGCCGGCTCGGCCGGCCGCTGACCCTGAGCGACGACTTCGCCGAGTTCCTGACCCGGATTCCCGGGTGCTACTTCATGCTCGGTGCGCGGCCCGAAGGCGAGCACACGCCTTCACATCACTCGTCGGGGTTCCGCATCGACGAGGCGGCGCTGCCGGTCGGGGTCAAGGTGCTCGCCGGCGCCGCCGCGCGGCTGGCTTCGGAATAGCGGCCCGAAACCCGAATCCGTATCCTTATCTGACCCCGCCGTGATCATCTTCTGGATCCTCAGCTTCTTCTTCGGCGCTTCGGCATTTGCCTTCGCCGAGATCGCGCTCCAGCTCGGCATCGTCGGCTCGCTGGTCTACGCCGTAATCGCGATGCTGGTGTGCCGCGGCGCGCTGAGCGTCATCAAGCGCGCCCTGGTCGTGCGCGACTACATATCGCCCGAGACCGACGTCATGGAGCGGACGGTGGAGACGAACCGCGCCATCTTCTGGCGGCGCATTTTCGGTCCGGTTCGCTGGGCGCTGGCCCTGGTCGCGATCATCTCGGCGATCGGCTTCATCTTCTTCGGCCTCGGGCCGGGCGACACCTTTGCCGCGATCTGGTTCTACTTCAGCCAGATCCTGCCGTACATGGCCTTCTCGCTGCTGTACCTGCCCATCAACTTCCTGGCGCTGTTCGGCCCCTTCTACCTCTACACACGAATCGGCAAGACGATCGTCAGCCCCGACGACGCGAACTTCGGAGTGAAGATCGACGACGTCCGCGGGCAGAAGTCGGCCGTCAACGAGATGCGGCGCATCCTCAACCTCATCGAGCACGGCCGGCTGTACGTGAAGGCCGGAGGCAAGCGCGAGCGAGGCGTGCTGATGGTCGGCCCTCCCGGCACCGGCAAGACGATGCTCGCCAAGGGCATCGCGTCGGAGTTGCACGTGCCCATCTACATCGCCAACGGCGGGTCGTTCGCCGGCATGTTCCTCGGCATCGACGCGCTCGCCGTTTACCTGATGGTGCGGACGGCGCGCAAGATGGCCAAGGTTTGGGGCGGCTGCATCGTCTTCATCGACGAGATCGACGCGCTCGGCCAGCGCCGTGGCAGCGGGAACAACGTCGGCATGATGGGCGGCATGTTCGGCACCGGCATGCTCGGCCTGAACATGCTGCTGGTCCTCATGGACGGCATCGACAACGCTTCATTCATCGTGCGCAAGGCTCGGGGCTTCTTCAACCTCACGCTCGACGGCCTCTTCATTCCGCGTGTGGTCGGCATGAACGGGTCGAAGACAAAGCTGCGCATCCCGCCGTTGAAGACCCCGGCCTACAACAACAACATCCTCTTCATCGGCGCCACCAACCGCCCCGCGGTCATGGACGAGGCGCTGCTTCGACCAGGTCGGTTCGGGCGCCAGATCATCTTCCGCATCCCCAAGCGCGAGGACCGCAAGGACATCGCGGACCTCTACTTCGCCAAGAAGCAGCACGATCCCGCGCTCGACACGCCGAGCAAGCGTGACGAGTTCGCGCGAGTCACGGAGAACTACTCGCCGGCGCAGATCGAGCAGGTGCTGTCGCTGGCTCTGCTGTACGCCTTCGAGCAAGGGCGCGGCGCGTTCAACTGGGCGGACATCCGTGAGGCCATGGGCAACGTGGAAGCCGGTCTCGCAATCCCGGTCGAGTACACGGAACGCGATAAGGTCGCCGTCGCCCGCCACGAGCTGGGCCACGCGGTCGCGGCGCACTTCTACATGAAGGACCGCTCGCACGTCCGTCTGTCGATTCGGCGACGCGCCACCGTCCGAGGAGAGATCGGCGGTTACCACAGCGCCGTGCCGGCGGAGGACGAGTGGCTCGAGTTTCGCTCCCAGCTCGCAGGTGAGCTGCGCTGGAGCCTCGGCTCGCTCGCCTGCGAGCACGTCTTCTACGGCGAGAACACAAGCGGCGTGGCAGGCGACCTGATGGACGCGACCGCGACCGCCTGCCGCATGGTCGGCACCATCGGCATGGGCCCCGACAACCTCGACCCGAAGACGCTGGAGAAGGCCGCCAACATCGGCGACCGCTTCATCTCCGTGGCCGAGATCACGCAGGGCATCCACGAGCAGGGCACGTGGGTCGGCGCGGTGATCAACAACCCTCGCGGCCGGCGAACCGTGGCGGAGCTTCTGGGCTCCGCCTACATCGACGACTGGCGGCTGATGAACGCCAACAAGGAGGCCATCGACCAGGCCGCCGAGGCGCTGATCGTGCAGAACGAGCTCATGGGCGACGAGATCGCGGGTCTGCTGGACTCGGTCGGCGTGCGCGAGGTGGCCGCCTCGGATCCGTACCCGCCCGACCTTCCGATCGTCCCCGAGGACCGTCCCATGATCGTCTCGTCGGAGCGGACCGCCTGATCCGACTCGCCGGCGCCGTCCTGGTCGCCCTGGCCTTTTCGGCGCTGCCGGCAACCGTCGCGGCCCAGGATCCGGGCGCCGGCCCGAACGCCCACCACGAGGCGGCGCGGATCATCGCCGCCGAGCTGGCGATGGAGGACGCGACCACGCGCCTCACCGCGCTCGCCGCCGAAAATCCTGTGGGCATGGTCGAGACCATGCGTCACGACCTGGCGGTGGCCAGGGCCGCCTACGAGTTTCGCCAGGCGGCGCGCCAGCAGCAGCGCCAGGTGTACGACGTGGCGGGCTACGCGGCGGTTGAATCGGCGGTGGTCAAGCTGCTTCCTTCAGACATCGCAGCCCCGATGGAAGACTCGATCTCGGCGCTGCACTCCATCTACATCCTGGCCGGGATCGACCAGTACTACCTCGTCAACCCGCACTACACGCTTGCCTACTCCGACGCTGCGCCGCTCAGCGCGCTGCGCTCGTACTACCAGGAGGCCGAGCGGCGATATGGTGTCAACGCCAGCTACCTGGCCGCGATCAATTTCATCGAGAGCAAGTTCGGGCGCGTGAACGGGCCGTCGTCCGCCAACGCGATCGGGCCGATGCAGTTTCTCCCCAGCACCTGGGTCGAGTACGGCCAGGGCGGCAACATCAACGACCCGCACGACGCGATCCTGGCCGCGGCACGGCTCCTGGTCCACAACGGCGCGCCGTACAACATGCGGAACGCCATCTGGCACTACAACAACAGCTTCGACTACGTGGACGCGGTGGAGTCTTTCGCCCGCGCCTACCGCACCGACCCCGGCTGGCTCGACCGGATGTACTACTGGGACACGTACGGCTAGATCGCTATCGCCCGGCTGAGGTAACCCTCCCCAACGCGATGTCGGTCTGACTCTCGGGTCGCCAGGATAGATGCCGCGCGGCGGCCACCAGCCCGGCGTTCCAGCCCGGGGCACGGCCGCCGGACGGCGGCGCAATCGAGTCGACGTCGAGTGCGGCGGTGGCCAGCAGCCACGAGATCTGCGAGTTCGAGTTCCACATCTCTCCGACACCGAGCTGATCGCGACCCCAGATGAAGAAAGGAACCTCGGGCACCAGTTCGAGCAAGCGGCGCACGGCAACGGCGTCGTGACTGAGCATTTGTGGACTGTCCACGGCCTCGTCGACGTCGGGTATGACGCCGTCCAGCCAGCAACGCAACTCGTAGCGAAACATGGGAACGCGCGCCATCCACGTGGCTCCGATCGGCCCGATGCCGACCACGCCGCGCTGGTCTCCGTGCGGCTTCGCCGGCGTCTGCTCGATCGTGTACCGGCCATCCGGAACGGTGACCACGAGGCCCGAGTGGTAGAGGTCGCGTCTCGGCCGCCGCTGGATGGTGGCCGTGATCGCTTCATACGCGCGCCCGTTGAGGCGCACAAAGTTCCCGCCGGCGCCCAGGGGAAGCCAGTACAGCTCGACACCGAAAGTGTCTGAGGTCATAAGGTCTCGAGCTTGCCTGTTGCGAGCGGTGGCAGATGAGGGTCGAGCGACCTGGCCGTACCAGGCTGTTCGGCCCGTTTGCGCATCGTTAGAGTAGATACTCATGGAGTACCGGATCGAACAGTTGGCCCGGACCGCCGGCGTGGCGGTCGACACCATCCGCTTCTACCAGGGCAAGGGCCTGCTCGACGCACCCCGGCGCCAGGGTCGCGTCACCTGGTACGGCGACTCGCACCTCGAACGGCTGAAGCGCATCAAGGAGCTGCAGCAGCAGGGCTTCACCCTGACCGTCATCCAGCGCTTCCTCGCCGGCGAGCTGGAAGCCTCAGACGAGGCGCTGGTCGCCGCCGTCACCCGCCCCGCCGCGCCACAGACGCTTACGCTCGGTGAGCTCGCCGAGCGGAGCGGCGTCGCCGAGCCGTTGCTTCTGACGCTGCAGCAGACCGGCCTGCTGGTGCCGATCGAAGGGGGTGAGGAACCTCTCTTCCCCGCCGACGACCTGCAGGCCATCGAGGCGGGCATGAAGCTGATCTCCGCCGGCGTGCCGATCGGGGCGCTCATTGAGCTGGGCAAGGACCACGCGGCGGCCGTGGACCGCACCGCGCGCCGGGCGGTCGACCTCTTCGACCGCTACGTCCGCGAGCGCATCCAGGCAGAGGGCGGCGAGACCGAGGCGGCGGAACGGAAGCTCCTCCAGACCTTCAACGAGCTGCTGGAGGCCAGCGGCACGCTGGTCCGCCACCACTTCGAGCGCACACTTCTGCGGGCGGCTCGCGAGCACATCGAGAAGAAGGGATGATCAGCCCCTCCGGCGCTTCGCGCCACCTCCCCATGAATGGGGAGGAGATCTCGATCCGCGGACGCGAGCTCGACCGCAACCCGGACCTGGTCGAGCTGGTCGCCGGCGCGCGAGACGCGGGCCACGAGGTGATGCTGGTCGAGCGGCCGATGCCCGACGCGGTGAGCGTGGCCGCAATCGGCCGCGCATTGGACGTCGTCGCGGTCGAAGGCGGCGTCGCGGTCGAAGACGCGAGCGGGCAACGGATCGATTTCGAAGGTGGCCCCGACCGCATCCTGGCCGCGGCACGCGTGTGGCGGCGCATTGCGAGCTCAGATGCGCTGGCGGTGGGCGGCTTCGCCTACCGGCCAGACCGCGACCCTTCGGGCGCGTGGTCCGGTTTTCCCGCGCTGCTGTTCCGCGTACCCGCGCTTGCGGTCCTGCGCCGGCGCGGCCGGACGTTCGCGATGCTGGCGACGCCTGAGGCCGAGGAGCTGCTCGACCTGGCCCCGGTCGGGGTGCGCGCTCCAGGCGCGCGCCGCCTCGACGTCGCCCCGGTGCGCAATCCCTTCGCGTGGACCGCGGCGGTCGAGGCCGGAGCGGCCAGGCTGCGCGCCGGCGAGGCGGAGAAGGTCGTGCTGGCGCGCGAGGTCATCGCGCGCGGTGATGGCGTCGTGTCCGCGGGCATGGTCTTGCGCGGGCTCCGCGCCGCCTATCCATCCTGCTTCACGTATCTGATCGCGGGCGCGGACGGCACCGCGTTCGCCGGCGCGTCGCCGGAGCTGCTGGTCCGGCGCACTGGTGACCGCGCGTTCTCGCAACCGATGGCGGGTTCCGTCGCCCGTGGCGCGACCGACGCCGACGACGAGCGCCTGGCGCGCCAGCTGACCGAGAGCACGAAGGACGCGGCCGAGCATCGCCTGGCGTCGCGGTTCGTCGTCGAGGCGCTGCGACCATTCGCCGAAACGGTCGCCGGAGGCGATCCGGAGGTGGTGCGCTTCACCAACATCCAGCATCTCGCCACCAGCGTGAGCGCCAGGCTTCGCGACCCCGCGGCGGACGTCCTGACCCTCGCGTCGGCGCTCCATCCCACGCCGGCAGTCGGCGGGTGGCCGCGCGTGGCCGCGGACAGGATGATCGACGAGCTCGAAGGCATGGAGCGCGGCTGGTACGCCGGAGCGGTCGGGTGGATCGACGGCCGCGGAGACGGCGAGCTCGCGGTGGCACTGCGATGCGGCCTCCTGTGGGAGGACGGCGCTCGTCTCTACGCGGGTGTCGGCGTCATGCCCGACTCGGATCCCGCGCGCGAGCTCGAAGAGACCGACCTGAAGTTCAAGGCGTTGATGACCGCGCTCGTGTGATGCAGGCGACGATCCACGGCGCCAGCATCCATTACGAGCGCAGCGGCGAAGGCATGCCGGTCTTGCTCTTGCACGCGGGCGTGGCCGACCACCGCATGTGGGAACCGCAGGTTGGACCGTTCTCGCGTCATTTCGATGTGGTCCGGCCCGACATGCGAGGGTTCGGCCGCTCCGAGCTGCCGGCGATGCGTTGGTCGCCCCTCGAAGACGTGCTCGGGTTGATGGACGAGATGCATTTGAAACCTGCGCACGTTGTCGGCTGCTCGATGGGTGCGAGCGTGGCCATCGACTTCGCGCTGCAGCACGGCGAGCGCGTCTCGAAGCTCGTGCTCGTCGGTCCCGGCATCAACGGCATCCAGTTCGGCTCGCGATATCCGGAGCTGTTCGCGGACGCTGACGCTGCCGAGAAGTCGGGGGATCATCGTGCGATGCAGGAGGCGGACGCGCGTCTGTGGCTGGATGGGCCACGACGGCGGGCGGGCCACATCAAAGGTCCGATTCGTGAGCTCTTCTTCGACATGAACAGCAACTTCGACAGGACCTGGGACAGCGCGCCGATCGACAAGGTCGATCCACCGGCAGCGGAGCGGTTGCACGAGATCACCGCGCCGACGCTGGTCGTCGTCGGTGACGAGGACGCGCCGCCGGTGTTCGACGCCGTGGAGCTCCTGATGGAGAAGGTGCCGCACGCGCGCAAGGTCGTCATCCGCGACGCGGCGCACCTGCCCAACCTCGAGCACCCGGAAGAGTTCAACCGGGTGGTGCTGGATTTTTTGACCGAACCGTGATCCGTCGATAGTCGCGACTATCCCCCAGCTTCGCGCGCACAAGCGGGCGTTAGTCGCGACTATCGCCCGATGCAGCGGGCCTCAGCCCTTGAGCGCAGACGCCGCGGCCTCCCAGCACACCCGATGGCCGCTCACGCTGTCCTCGCGCTTGAAGCGCACGACCACCATGGTCGGCGTCGGCGCGGCGATCGCATCCGCGATCGCCGGCTCCAGGCCCGAGCGGTCGGACACCGGGCTGTAGACGAGCCCATAGAGACGCGCCACCTCCGACAGGTCGAGGCCGAGCGGCGTGACGAAGATCTCTTCGAAGACGTCCTGATGCTCCGCCTGAGGCAGAAAGCTGAACACCCCTCCGCCGTTGTTGTCGCACACGACCAGCGTCGCGCGGATGCCATGCCGCTGCAGCGCCCACAGCCCGTTCATGTCGTGGTAGAGCGAGAGGTCGCCAAGCAGCAACACCGTTGGCGAGCCGTCTCGAGCGGTGGCGACGCCCAAGCCGCTCGACACGAGCCCGTCGATGCCGCTCGCGCCGCGGTTGGCGAAGAATCGCTGCTGCGGCCGGGTGAGCGGCCAGAAGCTGTCGGCCGCGCGGATCGGCATGCTCGAGCCGATGAAGACCTGACCGTTCTCCGGCAGCCTGGCGCTCAACGCGCGGACCACGTGGCCCTCGTGCAGGGGGGTCGAGACCATCGCCGCAGCGATCGCCGCACTGGCCTTCTTGCCGGCGCTCACCCACTGGTCCCGCCACGAGGTCCGGTCCTGCGGCGGAATCGCCTCGAGAAGCGGTTGCGCGTCGCAGGCCACGACGTTGGTGGCGACGTGGTCCTCATCGCGCCACGCGTGGTCGGGGTCGATGAGGAAGGTCGGCGCCGCGGCCGCCGCGAGCCAGCGGTTCAACACCCGCGACGTCGGCGTGC
>DASSLL010000094.1:0-14064 GCA_035689485.1 Candidatus Dormiibacterota bacterium
GGTCGTGATCCTGGCGCTGTTGACCGTCTCCGGGCTGACTCTCCTCGGCCTCAAGGCACACCAGCAGCCGGACGAGCAGCGATTCTGTTTCGCGGAGTGGTGCATCGCTCCCGCCGGGATTACAGCGAGCGGTACTACCACTGTCGTGCATGTGAACGTGCGCAGCGAAGCGTTGTCGGCGACGCAGCGTCCAGATCACCCTCAGGCATGGGTGGACGACGGGTCTGGTCACATGGTCGGCGGACCGCAGAGCAGGTTGGACCGTGCCATCGGACCTCGCGAGCAATACGCGGCCGCTCTGACGTTTGCGATTGCCACGACGCGCTGCGCGACTTTCACCGTCAGTGAAGGCGCGTGGCCGCCGTTTCTCGGGCTTGGCTACGCGCCGAGCCCTTTCACCGAACGAGCGGCGTGGCAGCTATGTGCGTGAACCTGGCAACGCTCATGCAAGGCTGTGAAGCGGCAGCCGAAGGCGTTTTGTCGTTCAACTTGGAGCGGGAGACGGGGTTCCCAGCCCCCCAAGCACCAATCAGCCTGTTGAGTTCGTCTACCGATTCGCGTGAGATCAGTCGTGTGTAGCAGGCGGGAACCTGGTGCGTAACCGACGCCTGTGGCGCCGGCCCTTCAACTCGGCGACCCGGCCCCCGCGAACAGCTGAGCGAACGCGGTGAGCGCGGCTGGAGCGCGGGAGACGGCAGACACGGTCCCAGGTACCAATCAGGTCGTCAAGGTCTCTTATCGGCTCGGGGGGTTGACCCCCCGCCCGAGGGCCTTGGGGTTCAGGCCTGGACTGGTCGCCAAGGCCGGCTTGCATGCGCCGAGTTGAGTTGAACCCGGCGCGCCGTCCCCGCTTCCAGGCTTCGCCCGCTGGCCGGACGACCCGCGTGCCATCGCTCCGCTCTGAGTCAGTGTGCTTTGGGATATAGCCAGAAACGGAACCACCTTGTCATCTGCGGCATCACGACCCACGTCATGAGCGCGATCAGAACGATTGAGACCGGTATGAGACGGACAAATGGCGACACGCGCGGGAGAAGGGCAGTACCGATGAGGTTGGCGATGACCAGCAGCGGCAGAATCGCGATCCACGTGATGATCGCGGTCTTGTAGCGAGGCGGCGGCACGACCAGTGGCTGGCCGGGCATCTGAAACCACCCCTCAAGGCCCACTGCTTGTTGAACATTGAGGCCGCCAACCGAAGCGGCCTCCGCTTCGGCATACAGACGACCGCGAATCTCTGAGGAGACCCACGCATCGAGATCGGCCTGTGAGGCGAAGTGCGCCACCATGGTGAAGATTGGCAGATGGCCGGCCTGCGGTCGCAGCGTGACTACTCCCTCATACCCGTGCGCAGCGCTCATCGCTCTTGCAAGGCGCTCGATGACGTTCTCGAGAGTTGCCTTACTACCGGGCTTCGCTCGCCGCGACCAGACAACTGTGACTCCTTCGCCGGTCGTCGCCTGCACGCGCTCGAGCTCCATGGGGCTCAAACTCTATCTGGCCAGGGCAATACTCGGGCACTGTCGTGCCGTCTGGCTTACGAGGCCGTGTGGTCACTGAAACTCAGATCTGGCGATGACGCTCGACGTCTACAGCCACGTCACGGGCCCTGGTTTGACCGCTGAAAGCTTGACCCCGTCGCGTATGCGTTTTGCTCAGTTTTCGTGCGTCTCGCTGCGCCCGCTTGAACACGAAACCGGTCTCTTGAATGGAGCGGGAGACGGGACTCGAACCCGCTACCTCAACCTTGGGAAGGTCGCGCTCTGCCAGGTGAGCTACTCCCGCTCGGCAGACTCTCGATTTTAGGGTCGGCTTTCGGGCGGCGGAAGCTCGATCGACCCGCGAGACTCCTGGGTCCGCCGCCGCAGAACCACCCAGGCACCCAGCGGAATCACCAACGCCAGCGGACCGACGAGGCAGAAGAAGAGGAAAGTCAGGCCGATGACAAGGCCCCAGCGTGGGTCGGCCCGCGCGCTCGCTCCCATAATTTCGAGAAGCATGCCACCTCACGCCATCGACTTCTACTCGGGCTGGGCGAAGCACAACGAGCTGCTGGTCAGGGCGCTCTCGCCTCTCGACGAAAAGCAGCTGGAATGGACGCCCGGCGCCAACCTGTGGCCCGTTCGCCGGCTGGCCAATCACATCGTCGCCGCGCGCGCATGGTGGTTTGGTGGCTGGATGGGCGAGGATCCCGACACGCTGACGCCCCTGATCGACTACGACGACGAGTCGGGCGCCGATGAGCGAGACGCCGCGACGATCTGCCAGGCGCTCGACGCCTCGTGGAAGTCACTTGAGAGCTCACTGGGAAAGTGGACCGACGCCGACCTGGATCAGCAATTTCAAAGGCCTCGTCCGAACCAGATGGGGCAGCGCCCGTGGTGGTCGCGTCGAGGCATCGTCTGGCACGTCGCCGAGCACGACGTGCACCATGGCGGGGAGATATCCCTGATCCTCGGCATGCACGGGGGACGCGGCCTCGACCTCTAACGCGGACTTGATTTCGTAAACGCCGCGGCTTTAGTCTCCTGAAGAATCGTCCCGGCCATCGTTGTTGGGGGTGGATCTATGAGACGACCTCGATTGCTCGTTCTGGCCGCGCCGCTCAGCCTGGTCGCGGCCCTGATCACCAGCCCGCCGGCGGCCGGCGCGGCGCCGCCGCAGGGCACCCAGTCGGACGCCGCATACGCGGCGAGCTTCGCCGCCAACCATGTGACCAACGTATTCGCGACCACGCAGCGCGTCAGCTGCTACCGCCCAGAGGTCCCGTACACCGCAAACGCTGGACCCGCCAACGGATACAGCGGTGAGACTCCTTGCCCTGGCGCCAACACAGGTGAAGACACCGGAGCTGCCGGCCAGTATCCGACCCAGGTCGGGAGCAACCCCGGGTTTGCGACCGGGCCGTCGGTCCTGGCCAAGAACCACTCCGAGTCCGACATCCGGGTCGATCCAACCAATCCGAATCATCTGATCGGCTCGGTCAAATGGTTCGCCAGCGCCGAGGGCTACAACCACGTGCTCGGCTTCTATGAGTCGTTCGACGGAGGCGCGACGTGGCCGGTGCAGGGCCACATCCCCGGATACGAGGGCTGGACCGACGACACGGACCCGGTCGGCGCCTTCGACGGGTATGGCAACTACTACGAGCTGGTCCTCCCGTACCAGTTCTTCTATGGCGCCAGTGGTTCGCACAGCTTCCAGATCAACCAGAACAAGGAGCCCAATCCCGCGCAGCCGGCCGAGGTCATCTCGGTCTCAGTGCGGCCCCACGGTGCAACCGGCGCCAAGCAATGGATCACCACGCACGACGGCCAGCCTGACTTCGTGGCGGCATACCCCATGAAGGGCCAGGAGCCGGACAAGCAGTGGATCACCATCGACACCAATCCGCTCAGCCCGAACTACAACACGATCTACGCGATGTTCGCGATCTTCGACGGCATCAACAGCAAGCCACTCGTTTCCACGGCACATGCCAATGCGGATGGCACACACACGGATTGGACGACGCCCCAGATCCTCCCGACCGTCAACAACACCGCGAGCGACACCTACCTGCTGCCGCACGTGGCGCCTGACGGAACTGCCTGGACGTCGGTGACGAACTTTCCGTCGCAGCACGGCAAGTGCTGCATGACGGTTTCCACTGTCAGCTCGAGTGACGGCGGCAAGACATGGACCGCGCACCCGCTGGTCATCAGGAACGTGCCGTTCCCGGCTTTTGTCGGCGGTTACGCCAATACGACTTTCACGGACGGCATCGACAACACGTTTGCCGTCGGCAGCAGGCTCGTGAACGGCCAATACCCGCTGTACGTCGCGTACAACGAGGAGGACGGGTCGATCGCCAACGTCTACGTGACCGCGTCCTATGACGGTGGCAACACATGGACATCGCCGATCCTGGTCAACGACAACGCCGGTCCGGCGGACGAGTTTCAGCCGAACCTGGCGGTGGCGGCGACCGGAACCGTGAGCGTGAACTTCTACGACCGCCGCCTGGCCTGCCCGACCGGCTCTGAGGCCGCGTCCGCCGGCCTCGCTCTAGATCCGAACAACCCCGCGGGTGCCGGCAACTACTGCATCAACACCAGCATCCAGTTCTACACGTCGCAGCTCGCGCCGAAGGGCCACAACATCAGGCTCACGCAGCACACCTGGGACCCGCAGCTGAACGCACCGTTCCGTTTCTGTGTATGCAACCCGGGCGCGACGTTCATCGGCGACTACTTTGGCAACATCACGTCCGGATCGACCGACTACACGACGACCGTTACGACCTTCGACGACGGGACGAACCCCGGCCACTTCCAGCAGCAGGTCATCGCCACCGTTTCCATCCCTTAGTTACAAGCTGGCAATCGCAACAGGGCCCCCATAAACTTGGGGGCCCTGTTTTTGTGACCCGAGGAGGTTGGTGTCCATGGCGCGCACGCCGCTGCTGAGACGTCTCGAGGCCCTGGCCGCGGATTTCGCCGAAGCCGAGAGAACGGGCGAAACGGTCCAGGCCGTGCACTCGCACCGGCTCACGCGACGGGATTTCCTCAAGGTCACCGGCGCGACCATCGGCGCCGCCGCCTTCGCGGGGCCGCTGTCCGCGGCTGCCGCGTCAGGCCAGTGGCAAGGCCGGATCGCGATCGTCGGCGGCGGCATCTCCGGACTCACGGCGGCCCTCACGCTGCAGGACGCCGGCCTGGCCTCGACCGTTTTCGAGGCTTCGAGCCGCGTCGGCGGCCGGATGCACTCCGACACCACATCGTGGGCGAACGGCCAGACAAGCGAGGACTGCGGCGAATTGATCGACAGCGGACACAAGACGATCCTCGGGCTCGCCAGCCGCTTCAAGCTGCAGACCGCCGATCTGCTCGGCGCGGAGCCGGCCCACTCGACGGACACCGACTACTTCTTCGGCAGGTATTACACCGACGCGCAGGCCCAGGCTGACTTCAACCCGGTCTGGAACAACGTCAAGAAGGATGTCAACGCCGCCGGATACCCGACGCTCTACAACCAGTCCACCGAAGCGGGCAGAGCCCTCGATCAGATGAAGCTGTACGACTGGATCGAGAGTCGTGTTCCAGGTGGCCATGCGTCGCCGATGGGCCAGTTGCTCGACGTCGCGTACAACATCGAGTACGGGAACGTCACGACCGAGCAGAGCGCGCTCAACCTCGTCTATCTGCTCGGCTTCTCGCCGATGCCCGGCAACTTCAGGATCTTCGGTGCCTCCGACGAGCGCTACCACATCGTCGGCGGCAACGAGCTGCTGCCTCAGGCCATCGCCGGGACTCTGCCCGACGTCCAGCTCAACACCGCGCTGACGGCGATCGTCCACAACGCCGGCAGCGACACCTTCACGCTGACGTTGAAAAATGGGAGTGCGACGATGACGCAGGAGTTCGACCGCGTCATCCTCGCCATCCCGTTCTCGGTGCTGCGGACCCTCGACTACAGCCAGGCCGGATTCGATGACCTCAAACTGACTGCGATCACGCAGCTCGGTTACGGGAAGAACTGCAAGCTCCAGCTGCAGTTCGACACGCGCTACTGGTACGGGCCCGGCCAGTGGGGCATCGGCAACGGCAACACGTACTCGGACACCGGCTTCCAGAACACGTGGGAAGTGACGCGTGCGCAAGACGGCTCGACAGGCATCCTCGTCGACTACACCGGCGGCGGGGTGCCCCTGGCTTCATTCAAGGGTGACGCCTCCGACCCGAAGGTGGCCGCGCGCTTCGCGAGGACCTTCCTGAGCCAGATCGAGCCCTTGTTCCCGGGCATCAGCCAGCACTGGAACGGCCGGGCGACCCTCGACGTGCCGCTGACCGACCCGTACCTGCTCGGTTCCTACTCGTACTGGAAAGTGGGCCAGTACACGCTTTTCAGCGGCTACGAGAAGGCCCGTCAGCCGGATCCGAAGACCGGCAGGTGCCACTTCGCGGGCGAGCACTGCTCGACCAACTTCCAGGGGTACATGGAGGGTGGTGCCGAGCAAGGCGTGCGCGCCGCGAACGAGATCCTCAGCGACCTCAAGTCCGGCTTGACGCGCTAGGCGCTCTGCACGCGGTCAGGTATCCGCAGCGACATGGCGCCCCAAGCCATCGCGCCTGCGGCGAGGACGCCGGGCACGAAGGCGAGCACGGCTGCGCCCGTTGCGTCCCACAGCGCCCCCGCCAGCAACGGGATCACGAAGGCGGTCGCGTACTGGATCGTGAAGATGGCCGCGCTCATTCGCGCGACGTCGCCGGGTGGCGCGATGCGTGGGGGAAGCGACAGGACGACGACGAACGCGAGCGCCGTTGAGAAGCCGAGCACGAACGCCCATCCGACCACGGCGCCTCCTGGCGTGAGCACCAGGCCGAGCTGAGCGACCGCCATGATCACCGCCGAGCCGATAAAACCCGACCGCCCGGTCAGCAGGCCGGGCCACAGGGCCACCGCCGGCGCGGTGAGCAGCTGCGACGCGTTGAGCACGGCGAGGGTGGGCGTGATGAGGCCGTGCCGGCCGGTCTGGTCGAGGAAGTCGGGGATGTACGCGTTGGCGCCGAAGTAGGCCGCCGACGCCATGCCCATGACCACACCTATGCGGACGGCCTGGCCCTGGCGCCAGTCGGGCCACCACCGGCCGCGTACGGCGGGCTCGTGCGACCGCCTCGGCGTGGCGGCGACGATGGCCACCGCGCTGAGCAGGACGACGACGGACCACGCGGCGAGCGCCCACCGCCAGTCGCCGTGCGCGAGGGGGAGGACCCCGGCGGGCGTCGTCAGCGTGGTCGGGACCGTCTCCCCGATCAAGATGCCGTTGCTGTAGACCGCCGTGGCGATGGCGATGCGCCGGGGAAACCACTCGCGCACCAGGTGCGGAAAGGCCGGCTGCGTCACCGCCACGCCCACGCCCATGAGGAACGTCGACCCGAAGAGGACGGCGACGCTGGGGCCGTAACCGCGCAGCGCGCCGAAGACGCCGATCGCGCCCAGGCCGGCGATGAGCGCACGACGGACGCCGAGCTTGGCGATCAGGAGGGATCCCGGCACCGACGCCGCGGCGAGGACCAGCACGGGACCGGAGACGAGCGCACCGACCGCCTTCTCGTCGAGGTTCAGCGCGCGGTGGATGAGCGGGATCAGCGGCGGCACGGCGAGCATCGTCAGGCGAAGGTCGACGCCGCCGAGCCACAGCAGTAGGAGTCGGACCCAGTCGGTGCGGGTGAGTCTCATGGAATACTGTGCGGCATCGCAGGCCTGTTGATCGTCACCGCCGCCGGAGCCGAGGAGCCGACACGCGCGAGCGTGCCGTTCCACATCGCCGTCAACGGCGCGAAGAAGTCAGGCGTCGAGGTGGCGGTGGCGCTGGCGGGCGACGCGGCGGAGCTCGTCAAGCCCGACGTCATCGCCAACGTGCTCGGGCTGGGCGTGCCCCCGCTGCGTGAGCTGCTGGACAAATGCCTCGACTTCGACGTCGCCGTCTACGTTTGAAAAGGCTGCGCCGAGGCCCGTGGGGTCTTGCCGGAGATGCTCACCCCGAACGCGAAGTTCATCACGCCGCCGGACCTGGTGCGGCTGACGATGGAGGCTGACAAAGTCCTCAGCTTCTAGTAGCGCCGATGGCGGCCAGGGCTGAGGGGTTCTCGAGCGACGACAGGTCGCCCGGATCGGTGCCGGTGTAGACCGATCTGACGACCCGGCGCAGGATCTTGGCGTTGCGGGTTCGCGGCAGGTCGTTGACGAAGTGCACGGCCTTCGGGCGCAGCGGCTTGCCCAGCGCCCCCGCCACCAGGTCCTGCAGCTCGGCGGCCAGGTGATCGCTCGGGCTGTGGTTGGGGCGCAGGATGACGAACACGACCAGCGCCTCGCCCTTGAGCTCGTCGGGCACGCCGATCGCCGCCGCCTCGGCGACGGCCGGGTTGCCGACGAGAACCGACTCCACCTCGGCCGGCCCGAGCCGCTTGCCGGCGACCTTGATCGTGTCGTCCGAGCGTCCGAGCACGTACCACAGGCCGTCGGTCGGGTCGACGTACGCCCAGTCGCCGTGGACCCAGACGTCGTCGAAGCGGCTCCAGTACGTGTCGATGTAGCGCTGCCGGTCACCCCAGAAGCCACGCGTCATACCGGGCCATGGATTGCGGATCGCCAGCTCGCCGACCTCGCCGCGCACCGACCGGCCGTCGCCGTCGAGCACGTCGACCGCCATCCCGGGGACCGGCCCGGCAAACGAGCACGGCCGCAGCTGGGTGATGACGTTGCCGCACAGGATGCCGCCCGATATCTCGGTGCCGCCCGTGTAGTTGATGACCGGGATCCGTCCGCCGCCGATGCGGTTGAAGTACCAGAGGAAAGGCTCCGGGTTCCAGGGCTCGCCGGTGCCGCCGAGGATGCGCAGGCTCGACAGGTCGTGACGCTCCGGCGGTTCGTCGCCGTGGGTCATCAATCCGCGCACGAGGGTGGGGGAGACGCCGAGCACGGTCGCCTTGTGGTCTTCGACCATCCGCCACAGCCGGTCCGGCGCGGGGTAGTCCGGCGTGCCCTCGTACAGCACCATCGTGGCTCCGAGCACGAGCGTGCCGAAGATGAGCCAGGGGCCCATCATCCAGCCGAGGTCCGTGTACCAGAACACCACGTCGTCCGGGCCGACGTCGAAGCAGTGGGCCATGTCCTGCGCGGCCTTCACCGGAAAGCCGCCGTGGACGTGCAGGGTGCCTTTCGGCTTGCCGGTGGTCCCGGACGTGTAGATGATCATCAGCGGGTCTTCCGGATCCAGCTCTTCGGTGCGAGCGCGGTCCGGGTCGTCCTCGAGGAGCACCTCCCACACTTCGTCCCGGCCGTGGGTCCAGGGGACCTCCCTGACGACGCGGCGGTGGACGATCACCTTCTTCACCGTCGGGCAGCTCACCAGCGCGCGGTCGGCCGTCTCCTTCATGGCCACGACCTGTCCACGGCGGTAGAAGCCATCCGCACAGATGAGCACCTTTGCCTCGCCGTCCCGGAGCCGGGTCGCGATGGCCTCCGGGCCGTAGCCGGAGAACAGCGGGATGATCACGGCCCCGATCTTCGCCGCGGCCAGCACAGAGACCGCGACCTCGGGGCACATGGGCATGAAGATCCCGATGCGGTCCCCCTGCCTCACGCCGAGCCGTCGCAGCGCGCCGGCCAGCCTGGAGGTCTGCTTGTCGAGGTCGTTGTAGGTGAGCTTGCGGACGTCGCCGGGCTCGCCCTCCCAGATGATGGCGGGCTTGTCGCCAAGCTCGCCGTCGCGGTGGCGGTCGAGGCAGCTGTGGACGATGTTCATGCGGCCGCCCACCCACCACTTCGCCCACGGCTTGCCGTGCTCCAGATCGACGACCTTGTCGTACGGCCGGTAGAAGGCGACGTCGATGTCCTTGATCGCCGCGTCCCAGAACCACTCGATGTCGCCGTCGGCGCGGCGCAGGAGCTCGTCGAAGGTCGCGATGTCGTGACGGTCCATGAAGCGCTTGAGGCGGCTCTTCTCGACCGTCTCCGCGCTCGGCTTCCAGATCACGTCTCCGATCACCACCGGCTGCATGCCGTCTAATTGTCCCTGCATGGCCGGTCAGGAGCTTCCGGACGACTTCGCCGACAGCCTGGCGCGCGTCCTGGACCCGCGGCAGCGGGAAGCCGCGGCCGAGATCATCGAGGCGGCCACGATGCTCGACGACATCGGCCTGCGCCGGTTTCTCCAGTTGTTCGCCGCCCGGGTTCGGGCCTCCGACGCGCCGGTCAGGGCTGACGAGCTGAGAAAGTTCGTCCAGCAGGCAGCCCGCGCCCGGCGCTGATCTTTTCGCGAAGCCGCTCCGAGTCGACGAGGAGAAGCCAGTAGTTGTTCCAGGCCGCGCGGGCGACCGCGAGCGCGAGCTGCGCCTTCACGTGCATGCGCGCCGCGCGGACCGCGTGCTGCTGGGCGTAGCACCAGCGGTCCCACGCGCGCTCCACGGTCGACTCGACGAGCTCCCACCACTCCTCGTCCCCGACGACTGTGGGTGGCGGCAGCGTCAGGACCTTCCACTTCCGGTCTTCGCGGACGACGCTCATCACGGGTTGGCCGGCGGGCCTTCCGCTGTGGCGCGACGGCCGTGGGTTCTTCGGGTTTGCCGACATGAGCCTCTGCTGCACCGCGAAGACGAGGTCGTGCGCGGCGTCGAGTATCGCCGGCGGCAGCGGCGGGTTCCGGCGCCCGAGGCGGATCTGGAGCGCGCGGATCGCCTCGCGCAGCCGAGGCGGCGCCTCGACCGCGTCGTGGAGGCGCAGCATCTCCACGTCCTCGAGCAGGACGTCGGATTCGGCGAGGAGACAACGGCGGTGCAATTCGGCGACTTCGTCGGTGGCGGGCATGGCGTGAACGATTGCGCCGCATCGTCGCGGCGTCAAGTGGCGCTTTACGAGTCAGGCAATCCCAAGTAGCCGCTTCCCGTTTCCGACCAGCACCTTCTGGAGCACCGGCTCGGGAATGTCCAGGCCCTTCAGCTCTTCGAGGCAGCGCTGGGGCTGGATGAACGGATAGTCAGATCCGAAAAGGAACTGGTCCTGCAGCCGGCCTTTCATGTCGCGGAGCACCTCGGTCGGGATGTAGCGCGGCGCCCAGCCCGAGATGTCGATGTAGATGTTGGTCTTGTGCAGCGCCATCGCCAGCAGCTCGAGGTGCCAGGGGTAGCCGAAATGCGCGGCGATGATCTTCAGGTCGGGAAACGCCGCGGCGGGCGCGTCGAGCCAGATCGGCCTCGCGAAGTCGATGCGGATCCCCTGGCCGCCCGGCTGGCCGGCGCCGATCCCGCTCGTGCCGGTGTGAAACAGCGTGATCAGCCCCAGCTCCTGGCATCGCTCGTATAAAGGCCAGTGCTTCTCGTCGTTGGGCGCGAACGCCTGCAGCGAGGGGTGCAGCTTCACGCCTTTGAGCCCCAGCTCGGCGATCCGGTCGAGCTCCGCCACGGCGCGGTCGCCTTTCAGCGGATCCACGCTGCCGAAGCCGATGAAGGCTTGCGGAAACTCGCGACAAGCCTCTGCCACGAGCTCGTTCGGCACCCGAGGCCGCGCCGTCGCAGTCTCGGCGTCCCAGGCCAGCAGCACAGCGAGCACGTCCATGGCCTGGTATTCGCGCGCCAGCTCCTCCAGCGTCGTCTTGCGCGCCACCTTGGAGCGGAAGTACGACTCCGCCGCCTCGACGTAGCCCTGCATCGAGACCTCGAGCCATTCGGGCGTCGGCAGGTGGACGTGAAAATCGATCGCTTGCAAGGCGAGACTTATCGTGATGGAAGCGACGCTGCTGGTGCTCGCGGGCGGGCACAGCCGGCGCATGGGCCGGGCCAAAGCGTGGCTCGAGGTGGGGGACACGGTGCTGCTTCGGTACGTGGTGGAAAGGCTGGCCCCGGCGTTCTCCGAGGTGATGGTCAGCTTCGACGAGCCGGAGCAGATGGAGCAGCTGGTGCCCTATCGCGTCGTCTTCGACCGCAGGCATTCCGCCGGTCCGCTGGCCGGCCTGGAGGCGGGCCTGCTGTCGGCGCACCACAACGTGCTCTTCGCGGTCGGCTGTGACATGCCCTACGTAGACCCGTCGACCGCGCAGCTTGCGGTCGCCGCCGCGCGCAACTGCGACGCCGCGATCCCGCGCCACGACGGGCTGTTCGAACCCGTATGCGGTGCGTATCGAAAGACGGCGCTGCCGGCGATAACGCACGCCCTAGACGCCGGCAATTTCGTCGCCCACGACGTGGCCGAGTATCTCGACGTGACGTGGCTCGAGGGCCTCGAACCAGGGCAGTTCGAGAGCCTCAACACGCCCGCCGACCTGGAGCGGTTCCATGCCTCTCTCGCCGCCCAGCGATAATTTGAGCCAGCGGCATTGAAGATCGTCGTCACCGTCAAGCAAGTACCCGACCCCAACTCCAACCTCACGCTCGAGGCCGACAACTCGATCTCTCGTGACAAGGAGGTCGTCCTCGACCCCGGCGATGAGTGCGGGGTCGAAGAGGGCCTGCAGCTCAAAGAGGCGCACGGCGGCGAGGTCGTGCTGGTCTCGATGGGCCCCGAGCGCGCCAAGGACGCCATCCGCAAGGGGCTCTCGATGGGCGCGGACCGCGGCGTCCTCGTCTCCGACGCGTCGCTTGCGGGAGCCGATGCGCTGCTCACGGCGAAGGTCCTCGCCGCCGCGATCAAGCAGGAGAACCCCGACCTCGTCATCTGCGGGACGGAGTCGTACGACGGCAGCACGGGCATGGTGCCTCCGATGCTGGCCGAGCTGCTCGGCGTCCCGCAGCTGACGTTCGCCAAGAAGGTGGAGGTCGACGGCTCGACCATCAAGGTGCACCGGCAGACGGCCGACGGCTATCTGGTCGTCGAGGCGGCGACGCCGGCGCTGATCACGGTCACGGCGGCCATCGCCGAGCCTCGCTATGCGTCGCTGAAGGGCATCATGGCCGCGCGTTCGAAGGAGATCAAGCAGGTCACGGCTGCCGACCTCGGCGTCGAGAAGAGCGAGCCGGCCGAGACGATCGCGGGGGTGGCCGACGCGGAGGCGCGCAAGGCGGGCGAGGTCATCGAGGACGACGGTTCCGCCGTCGACAAGATCGTCCAGGTCCTCGCAGCGGCAAAGGTGATCTAGATGGCGGCGATCCTCGTCTACGCGGAGCTCGCCGGTGGCAAGGTCGCGTCGACCTCGCTCGAGATCGTAAGCAAGGCGCGTGATCTGGGCGACGTGTACGCGGTCGCGCTGGGCACGGGCGCGAAGGCCGCCGCGGCGACGCTCGGCAAGCACGGCGCCAAAGCCGTGCACGTCAACGAGGACAAGGTCTTCGACGACTACGTCGCCGAGCCGGCGACCGACGCCGTGGCGGCGCTGGTCGAGAAGGAGAAGCCCGACGCGATCCTCTTCGGCTTCACGCCCGATTCGCGCGAGGTGGCGGGACGGCTCGCGGCCCGGCTCGGCGTCGGCCTGATCGCCAACGCCGCCGACATCGCGGCCAGGGACGGGGGCTTCGAGGCGAGGGTCCCGTACTTCGGCGGTGCGAAGCTCGCGACGATGAAGGCCAACAGCAAGCCCGCGATCGTGCTCTTGCGACCGAAGTCGTTTGAGGCGACCGAGGCAGGCGGGGCGGCCGAGGTCAAGCAGCTCGATGTGGCGGTGGCCGAGGGCTCGAAGCGCGCGCACATCACCGAGCGCGTCGCCGAGGCCTCGGAGAAGGTGAAGCTCGAGGACGCTCGCGTCGTCGTGAGCGGCGGCCGCGGTCTCGGTGGGCCGCAGAACTTCCCGATGCTCGAAGACCTCGCCAACGCCCTGGGCGGCGCGGTCGGCGCGAGCCGGGCCGTGGTCGACGCCGGGTGGGTGCCGTACTCGATGCAGGTGGGGCAGACCGGCAAGTCCGTGCGCCCGGGCGTCTACATCGCCGTCGGCATCTCCGGCGCGATGCAGCACACCGTTGGGATGAAGACGTCGAAGGTGATCATCGCCATCAACAAGGACGCCGAGGCGCCGATCATGAAGATGGCCGACCTGGGGGTCGTGGGCGACGCGCTCAAGATCGTGCCTGCGCTGACCGAAGCGGTCAAAAAGAAGAAGAACGGATAGGTCCGCCGGGCGCGCGCAGGGCGCACTGAACAGACAGGAAGCGGAAGAGCTCGTAGCCGAGCGCATCGAGCGCCGGCGCCTTCGCGATTTCGCCGCCGCCGACGCGCTGCGGCAGCGCCTGCGCGACGGTGGGTGGGACGTCGTCGACGGCCCGACCGGCAGCGAGCTCCGGGCGATTACAGCCCCGCCGGCCGCTCGCCCGGCCGCATCGCGCGCGGTCACCCTGCTCACCGTCGTCCACGGCTGGCGAGCCGACGCCGAGCGCTGGCTGCTCTCGGTCTTCACACACGTGAAGGCCGACTTCGAGGCCGTGATGGTCGACAACTCCGGAGACGAGCGCATCGCCGGGTGGCTTGCCGGCCGCGCCGCCGAGCGCCTGCGCGCCGTCACCCTGGACCCGCCGCTCGGCTTTGGCGCGGCCGTCAACGCTGGCATCGAGGCCGCCGCCGGCGAGGTCGTCGTCCTGTTCGACCCCGGGGTCGAGCTCA
>DASSLL010000095.1:0-21267 GCA_035689485.1 Candidatus Dormiibacterota bacterium
GGAGCGGCGCGGCCAGGTGCGGTAGGTCGCGAACAGGAGGAAGAGGCCGAAGATGCCCAGGAGAACTCGCTCGGGCAACCAGAGTGCCAGCGCGGCGCCGACGAGCGCAGCCGGCACACCTGCGGCTGCGATCCGAGCCGACGATCGCAAGTCGACGTTCCCATGCCGGTAGTGGGTGATGGCGCCCACCACGGCGGTCGGGAGTATCGCGACCAGCGACGTACCCTGGGCGATTCGCTGGGCCAGGCCAAAGCCGACGACCATCGTCGGGACCAGAAAAACCCCGCCGCCCACTCCCGTCAGACCGCTGAGAAACCCGATCGCAAGTCCGGCCACGGAAATCAAGGCGTAGTGCCAGATTTCGAAGTGACTCGTGGTGTGGCCCGTGATCGATGCCGACGCTCCCACGGCGGCGTCGTGGATCTCTTTCACGCCAACCACCAGCAAGAGCAACGCGACGACGATCTTCAGCGCGTGCTCGGGCACCCTTTTCGACGCGTGCGCGCCGGCGTACGCGCCGATGACGCTTCCAACGACCAGATAGAAGGCCACCACGAGATCGATTTGAGGCTTGCCCTTGCCGAAGTAGTAGACCAATGCTCCGACCAACGCGATCGGCAGAATGGACGCCAGCGACGTTCCGCTCGCCTGCCGCTGCGTCGTCCGCGCCCAGATGACCTGCAGGGGCACGATCAGGAAACCGCCCCCCACGCCAAGAAGGCCACTCGCCAAACCGGCGATGGCGCCGATCGCGAGGAAGATTCGGTTGCGACGCTGGGCTGAGATCAGAATGTCGGCCCTTACCGGACCTGGATCACCGGCAGCCGGCGGAACGCGCGGACGCTGATCTGGGCCGCGAGCTTGCGGGACAGTTCCTGGAAAGCTGCTTGCTGAGGGCTGCCGGCGACAGCGGCCGCGGGCCTGCCCGCGTCGGCGCCTTCACGGATCTCGTCGTCTAGCGGCAAAGCACCAAGAAACGGGATCCCGAGCTCTTTGCTCTTGGCCTCGGCTCCGCCAGTGGAGAATGGGTGGTGGCGGCGCCCGCACTCGCAGTCGTAGTAGCTCATGTTCTCGATCAATCCAAGGACGTTCACGTTCAGCTGGCGGAACATCAGAACGGACTTGACCGCGATGTCGACCGCCATCCGCTGCGGCGTGCAGACGACGGCGACCCCGGTGAGCGGGACGGCCTGGGCGAGTGTCAGCGGCACATCGCCGGTGCCTGGTGGCAGGTCGATCAACAGATAATCGAGCTCGCCCCATTCGACGTCGCCGAGCAGCTGCGTCAGTGTCTTCGCAACAATCGGGCCGCGCCACACGAGCGCTTCCTGGCTCGACTTCAGCAAAAGCGAGATCGAGATCAGCTCCACGCCGTGGGCCCGAACCGGAAGCAGCTTCTCGGTCGCCTCGTCCAGTGCAGGTCTGTCCGACGTGCCCATCACAGAGGGGATCGTGGCGCCGTAGATGTCGGCGTCGAGCAGGCCGACTCGGGCGCCTTCCGCCGCGAGGGCGACGGCCAGGTTCGCGCTGACCGTCGATTTGCCCACGCCGCCCTTGCCGCTCGCGATCGCGACCATGTTCTTGACGCCAGGGACGAGGGTGCCGGCCATCTGGTTGCTTGGCCGCACGTTCGACGTCATGCTGACCTGAACGTCGTCGACTCCGGCGATCGCCATCACGGCATCTTTCGCCGCAGTCTCGAAGTGCGCTTTGACTGGGCAGGCCGGCGTCGTCAGCTCCATCGTGAAGGCGACCCGGCCTCCCTGTATGTCGAGGTCCTTGACCATGCCGAGGGACACGACGTCGCGTCCAAGATCCGGATCGCGAATCGTCGACAGCGCACGCATCACGTCTTCGCGAGCGACCATCAGGTGCCCGCCATCGCCGGCGCGGGAACGAGCGCGAGCTTTGCGGCTTCTGCGACGTCGTCGGCGACGACGCCTGGTGTGTCGATCGACGGCCACGCCGCTCCTAGCCGTGTCCGGATCCCATCCTCTGTGGCGGGGCCGAGGAGGGCCCGCTCCATGAGGCCTGGTGCATCACCGATGGCGGTGAAGTCGCCGCTGACCAGCGCTTCCACCACTTCGCCCGACGCGATCATCAGCGTGACTCGGATCAGGCCCCCCGGCGCCTTGTGGATGCCGTGCCCGAGGTGGACGTGTCCTGTGATGCGGAGCGGCTTTTCTGCCTCACGACTGAGACGGACTTCGTCGAGCCACTCGCGAGTCCGCATCTTGCCGACCCACTTCCGATATAACTCACGCTCGTCCGGTCGCAGGTCGCCCGGAACCAGTCGTACTCCGAACGCCCGCTCGAACGCCGCGACCAGCTCCTTGCGCACAGCAGGTGGCGGAACGCTGTGGCCGAGCTCCTTCTCGAGGCTCGAGACGTAGGCGTCGATCGTCTGGGCCACCTTGTCGCGCATCTTCTCGTCCGGGATGCGCAGCACGCCGGCGGCTGCTCTGGCGTTGAAGGCCATGATGATCGAGCCGACGAACACGAAACCCGGACCGATGCTCGCGGCGCCGAGGCCGCCGATCTTGCGGCCCGAAACTTGCAGGTCGTTGACCGGATGGAAGTGCGCCCCGGTCACGCCGAGCGTGCGATAGCAGTCAACCGGGCCGCGAGAGAAGTACTCGAAAGCATCCTGGATGCGCGCCGGCACGTCCCTGGGATGGAAGACCAGTTGAAAGAAGACCTGGCCTCGATCCAGGTACACCGCCCCACCGCCGACCTCGCGGCGCATGATCGGCAGGCCCATCCGGCGGCACGCTTCGACGTCGACCTCGCGCTCCAGCTCCTGGTGGCGGCCGATGCACACATAGGGTCGCCGCGGCCGGCACAGGATGATCGTGTTCGGATCGTCCGGACGCATGGCGTCGGAAACCGCGTGATACAGCACCTGGCTCTCCGTGTACGAACAGAGATCGAGGTCGAGCAGCCTGATGTCTTTCACAGCGAGTAGCCCTGCTCTTCGAGCAACTCCTCCATCACGTCGCCGAGGATCATGTGCAGACCGGGGTCGATGCTCTTGATCATGTCGAGCACGCCACTGAGATGCCAGATCACGTACAGCTCGGTCAGCGTCTTGTCGCTCACGTCCCAGGCGGTGCTGGTCGTGTGCAGCGTCTCCGGCGGCAGCGCTTTCCGCCACAGCTGGAGGTGGCTCGAGATCTCCTTCGTGTCAGGTCCCCAGTCGGGGAAGGCCTCGGGCTGGATCATGTCGGGCGACACCTGCGTGCCGGTGCCCATGATCTTGTAGATGATCCGTCCGTAGCCCTCGAGCGCCTCCTTGGCCGTGTGCAGGCCGTTCTTGACCGCGACCTCGCGCATGATCGTGATCACACCGCCCGGGTTGTTGCCCCGCGGGCAGCGCAGGCACGAGAAGCATTGAGAGCAGTCCCATACGTCCTTGTTCATCTGCTCCCACACGAGGTCCACGTCCTGCCGGGCCACCGCCTGCGTGATCTTGCGCGGGCTGAAGTCGTAGAAACGCGCCGACGGACAAGCCGCGACGCAGATGCCGCACTCGTAGCAGCCCTTCATGAACTCGCCGAAGCGGGAGTCCGCCTCGACTTCGGCCAGCATCCGCTCCTTGTACTCCTGGGTCGCCTCGGGGACCGTGGTCGGAGACGTCATCTACTTGTTGCGCCGCACCAGAAACTTCATCAGCTTGCCTTCCTGCTCGAAGCCGACCAGGTCGTGGCCCATGCGGCGGGTCCACGTATCCATGTCGGGCTTCGCTCCCGGGTCGTCCGCCAGCATCAGCAGCGTCTGCCCCACCTCGACCTCCTTGATCGCCTTGCTGACCTTCAGGATCGGCATCGGGCACAGCATGTGCTGGCAGTCCAGTGTCTTGTTCGCCGTCTCAAGCGCCATGTTCCTTCTCCTCTCTCGCGTGAATTGGTGAATTCGAGTCCGTCTCGAGCAACCGCGACCAATCGACCTTCTCGCCTTTCATGAACGTCCTTTTGACCCATGCCGGGGCCAGCTGCCAGCAGGCGGTGCACACCTTCTTGCCCGGTTCGACCGGGTTGACCTGGCACAGCATGCAGAGCGATTCATCAGTCGGCACAGCGCATGCAGCTCACTTTGTCGCGCTCGATCCGCTCGCGGATCGCGGGGAATGCCTGACGCCCACCGATCAGCCTCGACCGCTCTTCGTCGAGCGCCGTCGGCCGCAGGCGCACGACCCAACCGGCGTGATACGGATCACGGTTGGCGATCAGGACGTCCTTCGCAAAGGCAGCCTCGTTGGTGGCCACTATCTCGCCCGAAAGTGGGGTGGGAAACGGTCCCACCCACTTCGCGCTCTCGATCGTCGCTGCGCTCTGGCCGCTCCGCAGCGTCTTGCCCGGAGCCTTGAACAGGATGCTCACGAGCTTGCCGGCCCGAGCCTGCGCGATGTCGGTCATGCCCAGCGTCACCGTGCCGTCGTTCTCGAACCGGGCCCAGACGTCGCGCTCGAGGTCGTACTCCAGCTCGGGAGGGATCTCACAGCCGCGGTAGACCTGCTCCGGGATCTGCATCTCATCACGTCCCGCAATCGATGCCCTGGGCGACGAGCAGCGCACGATAGGCCTCGACTCCCGGCTCGCCTGTGACCAGGTCCTTCGACTCTTCATCCCAGCTGCTGGGCGAGACACGGACGATCCAGTTCGAGTAGGGATCCGCGTTCAGAGCGGTTGGTTTTGCCTGGGGCTCCTCGTTCACCTCGACGATCTCGCCCGAGATCGGGCTCGGGATCGGCCCCACCCATTTCGAGGACTCGATCGTGCCTGCGCTCTGGCCCCGGGTGATCGTCCGTCCGACCTTCTTGGGCGTGACGACGATGATCTTGCCGGCGAGCTTCTGCGCCGGATCGGTGATGCCGATCCGTACCGTGCCATCGGCTTCGCGTTTTACCCAGACGTGCTTTTCGACCTGATAGAGCAGGTCATCGGGGATGTTGCAGTTGTTCACGGTTGTCATCAGCTCGCCTCCTCCGCCGGGACGCCGGACTCAGGATGAGTTTCCCAGTGGTAGAGCAGGAGGTCGTAACCGACCATCCTGATCTCGTCCGCGAACTTGTCCAGAAAGGCCTGATCGCGGCCGCGCGGGTTGACCTCGCGGGTCAGGCCCTCGGAGCAGAGCGGACAGTTGACGTCGAAGAACATGCGGTCACCTTGATGGCGTGTCACCAGGCTGTCTCTGTGCGCCTCGACCATGTGTGCGTGAAGGTCGCCGCGGCTGCCGGTCTGCTCGCAGAACGGGCACTTCATTGTTCGACGACCTTCATCAGCTCGACGAGCAAGAAACTCGGCCGGACCGCGCCTGAAGCCGGATCCCAGACCGCAAGGCCTGCTTTCGCCAGTTGATCCGGGTCGGAGAGGTCCTCGCCGCCCAACAGGCGCCGCGCGGCGTCGAGTCCGTCGCGTGTCTGGAGCACCGCGAGGGCCTGCTTCAACACCGCATCCGCATCGGCTTCCTGGACGACGTGGCCGGCGGTGGCGTCGTCGATGGCGTGCAGTCGTTCGTTGGTTCGGGCGAGTGATCGCACGCGCTCGGCAAGCGCATCGGCCAGGGTCATCTGACCGCCACCAGGTGCGGATCGAGCGCCATCTCGACCAGCTCGACAATGTCCTTGACCTCGATCTTGTCTTCCACCCCGAGCGACTGGACGGCAGCGGTGTACATGACGACGTCCTTGGGGCAGGCGACGACGAAGTAATCGGCGTCACCCAGCGCAAGCGCCTCGCGGATGCGGTTCTCGCTCGGCCGCTCCTTGATTCCCTTGTCGTCCATCCAGATCCGGCCGCCGCCCGCACCGCAGCAGAAGCTGTTCTCCCGGCAGCGGGCCATCTCGTGCAGGCGCACCGTCAGCTTGTTCAGCACCTGGCGCGGCGCATCGAAGCCATCGTTGTAGCGGCCCAGATAGCAAGGGTCGTGATAGGTCGCCACGCCGCCGATCGGCCCGGCCAGCCGGAGTCTTCCGCTGTTGATGAGCTCGAGGAGAAGCTGCGTGTAGTGCATTACGCGGTAGTCGGCGCCGAGGGCGCGATACTCCTGGCCGAGCGCGTTGAGGCTGTGTGGGTCGGTGGTCATGATCCGCCTGAACCTGCACTTCGCCAGCGTGTCGACGTTGTGCTGGGCCAGCATCTCGAACAGGCCTTCCTCGCCGACACGGCGGACGTCGTTGCCGCTGTTGTGCTCGCCTTCGTACAGGATGCCGAAGTCCACCTTTGCCTCCTGCAGCACGCGCGCCACGGCCTGCGTGTGGCGCTGCACGCGCGGGTCATAGGAGGCGAAGTCGCCGACGAACCACAGCACGTCGACCGGCTCCTTGCGCGCGTCCTTGATCACAAAGCCGAGGTCTTTCGTCCACTTCGCGCGCATCCGCTCCGATTGGTTGAACGAGTTGCCGTACTGCGCCAGGCTCGCCAGCGTGTCCTGCAGCTTCGGCTCCATCCGGCCCTGCTCGACCAGCTGCCTGCGCATGTCGACGATCTTGGGCACGTGCTCGATGTGGAGTGGGCAGACCTCCATGCACGCCCGGCAAGTGGTGCACGACCACAGCGTCGCGTCCTGGATGGTCGCGCCGAGCAGCTCGCGATGCCCGTTGCCATTGGCATGCTTCACGTGACCGCCGATGCCCTCCTCGTCGAGCAGCGCGTCACGCAGGTCCATGATCAGCAGCTTTGGCGACAGCGGCTGACCAGCAGCGTAGGCCGGGCACACCGCCTGACAACGGCCGCACTCCGTGCACGCGTAGAGGTCGAGCTTCTGCTTCCAGCCCAGCTGCTCGACGTCCTTCAATCCGATCGGGGTCTTCGAAAGGTCGGCTTTGGCCAGGACCCCCTTCGGAGAGAGATCGCGAAAGAGGACGTTGGGGATGCCGACGAAGATGTGCAGGTGCTTGGACGTAGGGATGTAGGCGAGGAACGCCAGGATGGCCGCCACGTGCGTCCAGTAGAAGACTTCGGCGACGGGCTTGGCGGCCGCGCCGTGCAGCCCGAACACGCCAAAGAAGCCGGCCAGGGTTGAGCTGACCGGCCGCCAGCTCGCAGAGGGATCGCCCCCCGCCGCGACCCGAAACGTGTTCTGCATCAGCATGTCGAACACGACCGCGAAGATCAGCAGCAGGATGATCGTGGCGTCGCGCTCGTTGGAGCCTTTGAAGCGGGCCGGCCGGAGCACGTAGCGATTGAAGGCCGCCATGGCCAGGCCGGCCATCACGATCACGTCGAACAGGTCCTGGACCAGCGCGATCCAGGTGTGGCCGCCGATCGGCGCCAGGCTGAACCCCGGAAAGAAACCCTCGCCGAAGGCCTGCACGATCCCGGTGAACAGGATCACGAAGCCGCTGAAGATCATCAGGTGCAGCAGACCCGAGTACTTGATCTTGAACAGCCGCTGGTGAAAGCCGATGTTGGTGACGATCCCCCACAATCGGCGCGGCATGTGGTCGAACCGGTTCTCCCATGGCGAGTGGAAGACCGGCCGCAGCAGGCGGTAGAAGCGATAGCCCGACCACGACAGCGTGGCCGCGGTCAGGATCGCCAGGACGATCGGCTTGACCGGCATCCGCCTATCCGGCTTTCGCCTTGAGTCTTTCGGTCAGCGCAGGGAGCAGGTCGAACAAATCGCACGTCGTGCCGTAGTGCGCGACCTTGAAGATCGGTGCGTTTCCGTCCGAGTTGACTGCCACGATCAGGTCGGCATCGCGCATCCCTTCCAGGTGCTCTGGCGCGCCTGAGATCCCCACGGCGAAGTACAGCTTGGGCTTGACCGTCATGCCCGACTTGCCGACCTGGCGCGCCTTGGGCAGCCAGCCGGAGTCGCAGACCGGTCGCGAGGCGCCAACCTCCGCCCCGAGCGCCTTCGCCAGCTCTTCGGCGAGCTCGAGGTTCTCGGGTCCGCCGATGCCGCGACCAACGCTGACCAGCTTTTCGGCCTTGGTGATGTCCACGCCTTCACCGGACGGCGCCGAAGCGCTGACGAAACGCGTGCGCAGCGATCCGAGCGATGCCGGCGCGGCCATCGAGACCTGTTGCCTTTTGCCGCCCGACTTACCCGGAGCTTCGGGAAACGAACCCGCGACCACAGCGAAGATCGCCGGCACATCGGTCTTGGTGGTGGCGATGATCTTGCCGCCGTAGAGCTGGCTGTGGCCAACCACCGCGCCGCCTTCGGCGTCCAGCCCGACGCAGTAGGAGACGAGCGGCATGTCCGTGGCTGCCGCGGCCCCGGCGGCCAGGTCGATGCCGACCGATGTGTTGCCCACCAGGACCGCCTGCGGCTTGCGCTGGCGGATGGCTTCGGCGAGCACCGCCACGTGCGCTTCCGGCACGTAAGGCGTCAGGGCCGGATGCTCGACGCGGATCACGGTGTCGGCGCCGCCAAGCTGCGATGCGTCAGCGTCGCCCGCCAGCAATGCTTCGACCTCGCCGCCCAGCTTTCGCGCCGCGCCAAGCAGCTCGAAGGTGATCGGCGCGATCTTTCCGTCCGACGTCTCGACGTAGACCAGTACGGTGCCCATGGCTAACCCCTCACCAGGCCGCGCTCGCCAAGCAGGGCGGCGATCTTCTCTGCCACATCGGTCGCGGATCCGCTGATCATCTCGGCGCCCTTCCCAGCCTCCGGCTTCGACACGGCGACCACAGCCACTCCGCTTTCGGCCGCCGCGGCGGTCGCGGACGACGACTCGATGGGACCTGATGCCATCGCCTGGCGCAGCCTGGTGACGGGCACGTAGCGCGGGGGCTGCGGCGCCGCCTGGACGCCGATGACCACCGGCGGGTCGACCTCGAGGATCGCCATCCGGCCGCCGGCGTATTCCTGGTGGACTCGCACCTTGCTGCCCGCCTCGCCCGCCAGTTCGACGCCGCTGACCACGCTGACGTGCGGCCAGCCCAGCGCCGCGGCGAGAAAGGGACCGGTCTGCCCAAACAGATCGTCGGCGGCCTGGACGCCGACCAGCACGAGGTCGGGCGCGAGCTGCTTGATGGCGCCGGCGAGCGCTGATGAGGCGCGCCGGGAATCCAGCACCTCTTCGCCCGCGTCGACCTTCATGGCGGCGTCCGCCCCCCGGGCTTTGGCCGCGTACAGGACCTGGTCGATTCCGTCCGCGGCGACGGCCACCGCGGTGACCCTGGCGCCGCTCGACTCCTTGAGCAAGATCGCTTGCTCCAGCGCGTGGTCGTCGAACTCGTTGAGCTTCATCTTGACGAAGGACCGGTCGATGTCCTTGCCGCCGGAGTCGATCTCCAGCTCTTCGACCAGGTCGGGAACCTGCTTCAACACGACGGCGATGTGCATGGCCAACTCCTAATGCAGCGCCTCGTCCACGAGCTCGATCACGTCGCGGACGAGCAGCTTGCCTTCATTGCCGGTTGACTTGACCGCGTCTTCGAAACGCGACACCTCGTACGGGCAGCAGACGACGAGCATCTCGGCGCCTGTCTCGATCGCCTCTTTGACCCGCCGCTCGCTCAGCCGCTCGCGAATGTGGTTGCCGGTGAAGCTGTCCAGCCACATGCCCCCGCCACCGCCGCCGCAGCAGTATCCGTTCTCCTTGCAGCGGAACATCTCGATGAACTCGAGCCCGGGGATCTGGCGGATCATCTCCCGCGGCGCGTCGTACTCGCCGTTGTGGCGGCCGAGATAGCAGGGGTCGTGGAAGGTGATCTTGTAGTCGAGCTTTCGCTTCCACGGCAGGTCCTTCATGAGCGGGGCCAGGAACTGTGTGTAGTGCTGGACCTGGTATTCGCCCCCCAGCTTCGGGTACTCGTTGCGGAACGAGTTGTAGGCGTGCGGGTCCGAGGTCACCAGGCGCTGGAACTCGTACTTCGCGAGCGTGGCGATGTTCTGCTCGGCCACCATCTCGAACAGTCCCTTTTCGCCGGCGAGGCGCTGGCTGTCGCACGAGCACTTCTCCTCGTGGCCGAGGATGCCCCAGTCGATCCCGAGCGTCTCCATGGTCCGCGCGAAGGCGCGAGCGGCGTCCTTGCCGCGCGGGTGATACGACCAGTAGCACTCGACGTAGAAGAGGACGTCGACCGGCCGCTTCTCCCGCGGCAGTATGGCTACCGGCGCCCCTGCGTCGGCCACCCAGTCCGCGCGCTTGCGTGCCGGCTCGCCCAGCGGGTTGCCGTGCTGGAACGTGTTCTCGAAGGCCTTCTGCAGCTCGGGCGGGACGTTGCCCTCGGCGACCGCGACCTCGCGGACAGCGGGCATGATGCTGATCATGTTCACTTCCTTGGGGCAGACCCGAAGGCAGTTCATGCAGGTCGTGCAGAGCCAGAGGTCCGGGCTGGTCAGCAGGTCGATTCCGGTCTGGGTGCGGCGGAAGATCTTTCGCGGGCTGTAGTCGCCGACGTGATCGACCGGGCAGGCCGGCGTGCACTTGCCGCACTGGTAGCACCAACCGAGCGACTCGGCGCCGGCGATCGAAGTGACCTTGTCGAGCGCGCTCGTGTCGTGCTCCCAGATCACGCGCTGCTCGAACATCCGGTTCCAGTGGCCGGAGATGTCCATGCCCTCGAACTCGAGGTGTTCCTGTTCGTTCGTGCGCTGGGATTCGACTTTCGACAACTCAGATCTCCATGCGGTGGACGCCGAGCAGCCGGCGGACCAGCTGCGGCAGCGGAGGGATGACCTTGTTGAACTCCTGCGTCATGCGCATCCGGGTGATCGTGTAGAGGTAAATCCCGTAGACGCAGGCCAGGTAGACGTCGATGCCGAACGCCTCGCTGCCGTACCGCGTGAAGCCGACGGCGCGCCCGGTTTCGTTGACGAACGCGACCGCGGTGCCGACCTTCACGTAGGTCTCGCCCGCGGTCGAGCCCTGGAGGTCGAAGTCCTGCATCGTGACCAGCGGCAGCGCGCCCGTGCGGAGCTGCGGATCCCACATCCACCGTGTCCAGAGCCAGTAGCGGTCGGGCGCGTTGAAGTGCAGGACCTCTCCGAGGATGTCGCGCCTCACCGCAGGGTCGAGGGCATCCATCTCGCGGTCGAACCGATCGATCCTCTCCGTGCTCGCGCCGCCGCCGTCGACGAGCGTTTCGATCTCGGCGATCAGCCTCTCAGCACCGACCGTCGAGACGATCTGCGCGGCGTGGCGGCGCGTGGTGAAGATCGTCCGCAGCAGACCGTGCAGGCCCTTCTCATCGAGAGCGCCGAGCACGGCCTGGAAACGTCGTGATTTGTCCTCGAGCTCCTGGGCGATGCCGTCCATCTCGGGCAGCTGGAGCATCTCGAGCGCCTGGCGCATGAACTCCTGCGCGGTCTCGGTGTCGACGACCTGGCCCTCGGCCACGGCGACCTCCATGGGATGAGCTACGCGGTGACCGCCGCTCGCCTGGCCACCGCGACGGCCTTCATCGCCGCCGCGCCCGCCATCGAGACGCTGTCGTCAAGGTCCTTCGGACCGGCCGCCGCTCCCGCGACGAAGATGCCGGGCACCGAGGTGCTGACCGTGTCGAGCGCGTCCTCGACCGGATCGATGAAGCCGTGCTTCTCCTGCTTCACGCCGAGAATCCGGCCGACCTCGCGTGTGCCCGCAGACGGCTCCATGCCGACCGCGAGCACGACGACGTCCATCGCGACTTCCATCGGCCGCCCCATCGTGGTGTCCTCGCCTTTGACGAGCAGCCGGCCGTCCTTCTGGATGATCTCGGTCACGATGCCGCGGACGTAGTTGACCTTGTGCTCTTCTTGCGCCTTCCAGTAGATCTGGTCCTCCCAGAAGCCGTACATGCGCATGTCGATGTAGAAGATGAAGACCTTGCAGTCGGGCACCAGCTCGCGCACCTCGATGGCCTGCTTGGAGGAGATCCCGCAGCAGACCTTGGAGCAGTATTCATTGCCGATCCGGCGGTCACGCGAGCCGACGCACTGGATGAAGCACACGGCTTTGGGTGGCTCGCCGGTTGACGGACGAACGAACTTGCCGGCCGACATCATCTTTTCCGCGTCGACCAGCGTGATCACGTCCTCGTATTCGTAGTAGCCGTACATCTGCGTCTCGCGACCCGGGTCGAAATGCTGAAAACCGGTCGCGACGATCACCGACGCGCACTCGACCGTCGAGCTCTCGCCTTTGAAGTTGGCCAGCGTCGCCTTGAAATCGCCGGCCGAGCCTTCGAAGGCGGTGAGCCGGCTCTGCAGTCTGACGTCGATCAGCGGGTCCCGCTCGATCTCGGCTCGCCTGGCCGCAAGGATCTCGGACGCGTTGCGGTGATCGAGCGTGAACGACGAGTAGCTCGCCGAGTCGGGCGTGCCGCCGAGCCTCTCGCGCAGCTCGACCAGGACCGCCCTGGAGCCGAGTGACGCGACGCCGCGCGCGGCCTCCATGCCCGCCGGCCCACCGCCCAGGATGAGAACAGTGTCATTTGGCATTGGCCGTCTCCCACGTCAGGAACTGGATCTCGCCTTTCTGGATCCGCTCCAGGTCCTGCTCGAACTCGTGCCAGCGAGCCTCCCAGTCGATGCCCATCTTCTCGAGCAGCGGCCGGTAGTCGGTCGCGTGCCAGTGCAGCTGGCACACGCGGTACGGATGTGCGCCCATCGCCAGGGCGACGAACTGGGCCTCGGACATCACCGGCACCCCGACGTTGAACCCCTTGGCCCGGCCGACGAACTGGCTCTGGTCGAGCGTGGTCACGCAGCCGGTGTCGTGCGTCAGCACGACGTCGGGATTCGCCTCGTTCTTCATGACCTGGATCTTGCGCAGCGTCGCGAAGGAGCGTGTGAAGTCGCGCTGGACCAGGATGTGGCGGAAGCCGAATCCGCAGCAGTCGAACCAGGTCGAGTAGTCGGCCACATTCGCGCCCATCGCCTCGACCACGCCCGACACGATCGCCGTCCGCTGGCCGGCGTAGATATCCTCGTCGTAGATCGCGTCCTCGGCGACGAGCTTGTAGTAGTGGCATGCGGGGTGGACGGTCACCGTGATGTTCGAGAGGTCGAGAACTTTGCGCTTGGCGAACTCGTGGCGCATCGCGTGCACCCACTCGCTGTAGTGGACGATCTCTTCCGGGATGACCAGCGGCTTGCCGAGCTTGGCCAGGATGTCGCGCACGGCCGCCCGCAGCTCGGGGATGTGGATCAACTGCTCGCGCACTTCCTTGTAGTGCCCGTAGCTGGTGCCGCAGTGGATCGTCGGGTAGTACGTGGTCTCGTAGGCGGCCGCGAAGTTGCGCATCGCCACCGCGGCCTGGGCCGGCGCGTTGGACGTGGCCGAGGCGAAGTAGTTCCACGCCGTGCACGACGTCTGGTCACGGGGATCGTTGTAGTCGAGCTCGAGTGCGCGGTTGAGCCAGAAGATCGCGGTCGAGTAGCCGGGAATGTGACCGCACTGCCCGCAGCTCTTGTGATGCCAGGTGTGCTGGACAGGGATCTTCTTGGTGCGCCCGTACTTGGTCTGTACCTCGACGTAGGGCTCGGGCACCCGCTGGACGATCCACTCGCCCTTCTTCTCCAGCTCGAAGGCCAGCTCGCGCAGATCTTCGGTGGGCGCGGCGTTTGGATCACGCTTGAACTTCCGCGTCGGGTTGATGAGCGCCTGGCGATCAATAGGCAACGGCAAGTCTCTCCCCATCTTTCAAAACCGACCGCAGTACCTGCCTCAGGAGGTCGAAAGCCTGGGTCACCCGTGCGTCGCGGAGGCGGTAGTAGACGGCCTGCCCGTCGCGTCGCGCCACCACCAGACCCTGGGCCCGGAGAATGCCCAGGTGCTGAGAGAGGTTGCTCTGGCGCAGGCCCAGTTGCTCGACCAGCTCGCTGACGGAACGAGGACCGTCGCGCAGCTCGTCGATGATCAAAAGGCGCGTCGGATGCGCCAGCGCCTTACAGAGATGGGCGTGTAGCTGGTAGAACTCGTCCTTCGACTGCTGGCTGCTCACGTGCTGCTCCTCGAACTAGATGAACAGGCAGATGTCGGCGTCCTGGGCCCAGTCGATGAAGGTCGCTGCGCCACAAGGAGCCTCTGCCTCCTTGATGAAATCGCCGTCCTTGAAGCCGAAGACCTCCATGGTCATCGCGCAGGGAATGAGGCGGACGCCAGTGTCGACCGCGGCCTCGAGGAGGTCGTCGATCGAAGCCACGCCGTGGTTCTTGAACATGGTCCTCATCACGGCGGTGCCCATGGCGGTCATGCCGGGGATGGCGCCGACCAGGTTCGGTACCGGCATCGGCATCGCCGGGTTGCCCAGCGGGGCGACCTTCATCTTCTTGCCCTTGGTCTTGTGGAGGATGGTCAGCCCGTAGAAGGTGAAGAAGATCCCGACGTCCCAACCGAGGGAGGCCGCGGTGGTGCCCAGGATCAGCGGCGGGTAGGCCATGTCGAGGGTGCCCTTGGTGGAGATCAGGGCCATCTTCCTGGTCCTGCTCCGTTCCTTCTCCGCCAGGTACTCATCGACCGTGCTCCTGACGAGCTCCTTGATGCCGGCCGGCGCGGCGACTTCCGTGGCCATCGCAATCCTCCCTGACCCGCCCGCAGAAAAAGGCAGGAAACTTATTCGGATATTTGCATATTATGCTTTCTCCATCTAAAGTCAACTCATCTCTTTCGGGAGGCGGGATCCTGTGGCGAACAAGATGCTGATCATGATGACCTCGGGGCCGGACACCCCCCACCGCCTCGGCACCCCTTTCTTCCAGGCGATGGCGGCCTGCGCGCTCGACTACGAGGCGCTGATCGTGACCACCATGGATGCCACTCTGCTGGTCAAGAAGGGGGTGGCCGAGACGCTTTCCGTGAAAGAAGGTGCAGGCAAGTCAGTTCTCGACTTCATCCGCGACGCCAAGGCGGGTGGAGTCAGGTTGTATGTCTGCCCAGCGTCGTTGTCCCTGCACGACATGACGATGGACGACGTGATTCCGGAGGTCGACGGCGCCATGGGCGCGGCGAAGTACACGGAGGTGGGTCTCGACGACGACTGCAGGGTCTTCTGCTACTGAGCCGGCGAAGCGCTACGCCATCTTCAGCCGGCGCAGGAAGTCGTTCTATCTCCAGAGGCCGGACGGATCGCCGCTCACCTTCGACAGCCGGGAGAGTGCCGAATCCGTGTGCGCCGCCCTCAACCGAGAAGACCCCAACGATGCCGAAGCCGAATACCACGTCGAGGAAGTGCGCGAATGAGCGATGAGGCGCACGTCAGAGTCAGCGGGCCCGAGGGCGCTTACGAGCTGACCGTTCCCTGGTCAACCACGGTCGGCGAGCTCTTCGAGCAGGCTCGAACTCGGGCCGGCGCAGGCGATTACGAATTCGGATGCGCCGACGGTGTGACGATGATGAACAAGCTGGAGCGAACACTGCAGGAGCTGCGCGATCGCCGGATCTGCGCTAAGCGGGAATTTGTGCTCCAAGCATCTCGGCACTGATCTCCGCGCGACTCACCCAAAAATCGCGGACGGGCTGCAGCTGATCCGGCATCGCTCGATGAAGGTGGACCCAGCGCGCCGCTTCCTCGCCCAGCCACCCCAGCATGGCCGTTGGATCCTGGGCCAGGAGAGACTTCAGCACGTAGCTTCGCTCACCCTGGCGAAGGCCGAGCCCGAGTGAGTTCGCCGCGCGCTTGAGGTCATTGCGGACAAACACCATCCCGCTCCTCACCGGGGCAAGAATCTCGTCGGGTTCAGTGAGCGCCGGCGCTTCGCGCAGATGCAGCGGCAGCCTCTCGGGGGCACCGAGCTCCTCCGCCTCGGCGTTCAGGGTTTCACGGAGCAGCTCTCCCCAGGCCCGATAGAAAGGCGTCCCGATCTCATCCATCTTCGTGAGATAGGGCGGGAGCCAGCACAACAGGTGCTCCCAGAGCAAGGCCTGGCGCGAGCGACGGCGCAGTTGCCGCCGGGCGGCGTCATTCTCGTTCGCCTCGGTCTCGGCCACCGTCGCGTACAGGCCAAGCAGGGCGGCCAGATGGTCGGGCTCCGCGGGTGGCGTCAGGCGCAAAGCGCGCCAGAACCCGGCGACCCGGTCCCTGGCCTCCCCGCCAACCTTCCCCTCGCCACCTACATAGATAGACGCGTAAGGCCAGAGCTGGAGCACGAAAAGGTCGGTGTACTCGGCCGGGTCCGGCCGGCCAGGCAGGTCGAGCGCCGCAGCGATCGCCGACGTGTGCGCCGCAGGAGGCTCGGCCAGTATCGCCAGAGCGCGCAGGAGTTCCGTGGTCATGGCAGCCGGTAAGCCTTGAGCGCAGGCTTGAGCGGGCGCAGCATCCAGTACGGCCGGCGAGTCCCGTTGGGCGAGACCTGCGCTGCCGGTCGGGTCAGGGCAAGCCACTCGCGGTAGACCTCACGGGACTTGTCGACATCGACCGAGATGTCTCCGTAGCGGTCCGCCGCCTCCGCTTTGCGCACCCTGACCGCCTGGTGCCAGCAGTGCATGCCCGAGATCGGGTCGGGGTGAACCGGGAACGTCAGGTTCTGGTGCACGCCGACGTCGGTCCACCAGATCCTCGAGGTATCCCGGTCGGCCGACGCATATGGGCGGACGCCTTGCGTGCGCGTCATGGTCCAGCTCTCTTCCCTGTTGCTGAGGCCGACCGTCGCCATCAGCTGGCGCTGGCCAGACTCAGCAAGCTTCCACCGGCCCATGTGGTGACTGCACGCCACGACGCCGGGCCGAATCCCTTCCGTGACCCAGGCCTTGACCACGAAATGGCCGATGTCCGTCTCGACTCGCATCAGGTCGCCGGTGCGGACACCACCGAAACGCTCGGCGTCGCGAGGGTGAATCCACAAAGGATTGGTGTGCGCGATCTCGTCGAGCCACTTCGAATTCGCGCTACGGGTGTGGACCTGGATGGGAAGCCGGAAGGTGGCGATCAGCACCATCTGGTCTTCGGCGAGCTTTTCGGGGTGAACGTGGCTTTTGATGTAGCCCGGAAGCGCGTGCTCCGGCCATCCCCACGCGGCCAGCGTCGAGGAGTAGAACTCGAGCCGTCCGCTCGGCGTGGGGAAACCGCGGAGAATCGACCCGTCGACCTCGACTCCAACTGGGCGGCGGCCCTCCTCGTCGGATTCAGGCGTGGGCAGCGGGACGACATTGAGACTCGCCGGTCGCGGCGCCCTCGTGTACACGCGGCCGATCGCATCGGTTTTGACGCCTTCGAGCTCTTCCGAAGGTACCGGCTGCTCGTGGAGCGGTCCGATCTTCCGCCGCAGCTCGAAGGCGCCATAGCGACGCATGTACTGCAGCGGCGTCAGGCCCTCGGCGCCCGCCTTCTCGGGCAGTCCCGGCACCGAGTTCTCGAAGATGTAGCCGTAATACTCGTCGATGCCCAGCTTTGTGCCGGGCCGCGCCTGTGACTCGAAGTACTTGCGGATGCCGAGGGCGCCATCGGGGTCGATACGCCACGACAGCTCGATCCAGAACTCGTTTTCCTCCCAGACCTCGCCAGGGTTGACTTCGCGCGTCGTGTCGATGCTCGCGCCCATGCGCTCCCGCGCCGCGCGCAGCACCGGCTGGCGGAATCCGAGCCATTGGGCGTCGTGGGTCTCGTACGAGTGCAGGTCATGGCGCTCAGAACCGTGGCCCATCGGGAGCACGTAGTCGGCGAAGTAGGCGCTCTCGTTCCAGGTCGGCGTCAATGCGGCGTGGAGCCCGATCTTCGACTCGTCGGTCAGGGCTTCGATCCACGCGAAGCCGTTGGGATTCGTCCACACCGGGTTGTAGACCCGCGTGAAGTAGACCTCGAGATGCTTTCCCTCCTGCTCCAGCAGGTGAGGCAGCAGAAACGACATCTCCATGAGCGCGAGCGGGTACTCGCGCGGCCACGTCAGCTCGTTCCATTCCTCGGGGTGCGGCGGCACGTACATCGGCCGAGGCACGAACTTGTTCCAGGCGTTGGGATAGGTGCCGCCCTCGGTGGCCACCGCACCGAGCAGCGCATTCAAAAGGAAGAGGCAGCGCGAGACCTGCCAGCCACCGAGGTTTCCGGCTGCCGCCGCGCGCCAGGTGTGCGTGGACAGCCGCGTCCCTGCACCGGCGACAAGCTCAGCCACCTGGCGCAGGGTCTCCGCCGCGATCCCCGATTCTTCGGCGGCGAAATCAAACGTGAAATCTCGATACATGTCGGCGAGCAAGTCTTCGAAGCGTTCGAACGTCTGCGGCTCGTCCGCGTGCTCACGGGTCATGAACTCCTGCCAGTTCCACCAGCGGCGCACGAATTCGCGGTTGTATAGCCGGTTCTCGATCAGGTGCCGCGCGATCGAGAGGCACACCGCCGCCTCTGAGCCTGGATAGGTCGGCAGCCAGTGGTCTGCGTGCGTCGCTGTGTTCGACAGCCGGGTGTCCATCACGATCAGCTTCGCCCCACGTTGCTTCGCCTCGATCACGCGCTGGGCGTGCGGATTGAAGTAGTGGCCCGCCTCGAGGTGGGAGCTGATCAGCAGGATCACGCGGGCATTGGCGTGGTCAGGGCTGGGGCGGTCGAGCCCCATCCAGAAGTGATAGCCCGCCCGCCCGGCCGAGGAGCAGATGTTGGTGTGGGAGTTGTGACCGTCGATGCCCCACGCGTCGAGCACACGCTCGGTGAAGCCGTCTTCACCCGGCCGGCCGACGTGATACATGACCTCGTTGCGCCTGCCCTCGGTGATCGCCTTGCGGATGCGGCCGGCGATGTCGTCGAGCGCCTGGTCCCACGAGACCTGGACCCAGCGGCCTTCGCCTCGCTTGCCCCCGCGCTTCAGCGGGTAGAGAATTCGGTCCGGATCGGTGACCTGGTTGAGCGTCGCCGGCCCCTTCGCACAGTTGCGACCGCGTGAGGCCGGGTGCTCGGGATTGCCCTCGAACTTACGCACCTGCAGGGTGTCCCGATCGACATAAGCGAGCAATCCGCAGGCGGATTCGCAGTTGAAGCAGGTCGTCGGCACCAGCATGTAGCGCCGCTCACGCTTTTCCGGCCAGGCTTTGGACTCGAGCTCGACCCAGTCGTCCCAGCGCTCCCTGGGCGGAAACGAGGCGAGGTGCACGCGGCTCGGTCCCGGATAAAAGGTTTCGCCGCGAGCTTCTGTCTCGGCTCGAGCCGCCTTGACTCGTTCGTCGAGGCGCCGCAGGCGATCACTCATGCCAGGGGCACCGACTGGCCCGCTTGAACGTAGGCGTGCTCGTGTGCAAACACGGCGAGAAGCGCCGCGACCGCCGCCACAGGCGGCAGCCACAACGCGGTCAAGGCGATGGCCGCAAGGGCGACGCCGGCCCAGAACCAGGATGCGTAAGCGCCATGCGTCATCGCTCGCGCCGCCTGGTGAGCATGCGCGGTCGGGTGGCCGACCGTGAGCTCACCCAGCACCAGCAGGAGGTGGACGATGGTCAGCACGATCAGCGCGTAACGCGCCTGACCCTGACCCAGGAGGACGTACACGGCCATGCCGAGCATGAGCGCCTGGATCAGCATCTGCGGCGGCAGCAACGGGCTCTGCCAGAGGTCGCGCGCTTTCGCCTGCGCAAAGAGATAGGCGGTGTAGACCGAGGTCAAGACGGCGAGTGGCACCCCTGCGAACGCCAGCACGCGCGTCAGCTGGACCTGGCCGAGCAGGCCGAGAACGAAGTGCGCTGCGAGGAGCAGTGCATAGAGCGTGATGAACACCGCGCCTCGGACGAGCCAGCTTCGCCACTGCGGTCGCAGGAAGATGAAGACGAAGCGGCTGTGATGTTCGAGATCCCAGATCAAGATCAGTCCGGTCAGAGCCAGGAAGAACCCGGCGAGCACCGGCGTGACGACCGGCCACAGGTTCCAGGCTCCGATCATCAGGCCGGCCAGGTACACGCCCGCCGCAAGACCCTTTGTCCATGTGTAGGCGCTCACGCGCCAGTCCCACGGAGCCCGGTGCGAGACGTCGTAGGCGAGCACGGCCGCGGCAGAGGAGTTCGCCGGTCCGCCGCGCTGACCCGAGCCGACGGCCTGGGGCCCTGCGGGTTGCTGGCTCCACATGTACAGACCGCCGTCCGGACGCCGTGCTGCCAGCGGGTCCAGCGTTGCCTGGTGCGCGCCTTTGTAGAAGAGCTTGGGGTGTGTCTCCTTCTCGGGCCGCCTGACCTGGACGGGCTCGCGGTTGACGATGTGCGCGACCTTCGAGGATGGATCGTTCAAGTCGCCGACGATGATCGCTTCGACGGGACAGACCACGACGCAAGCCGGCTCGAGCCCCATGTCAATCCGGTGAGCGCAGAAGTTGCACTTCTCCGCCGAGTGGTCCTCCGGATTGATGAAGATGGCGTCGTAAGGACACGCGGCGATGCAGGCCTTGCAGCCGATGCACGCCGATTTGTCGAAGTCGACGATCCCGTCTGGCCGGCGATACATCGCGGACGTGGGGCACGCGGCGACGCAGGGCGCGTCTTCGCACTGGTTGCAGCGAGTGACCTGAAAGGCCCGCCTCGCCTCGGGAAACACCCCGATGTCCACGGCCTTGACATAAGTCCGCGTGACGGAGAGCGGTACTTCGTTCTCAGACTTGCACGCGGTGGTGCAGGCGTGGCAGCCGATGCACTTGCCCTGGTCGATGACCTTGGCCCATTTCGGGTGCTGGTCGATCACGAGGCGGCCAGGGTGCGGCCCCTTTCGCGAAGGCTGGTGCAGACCAGCTCGCAGAGCTCGGCCAGCGACTCGTCGACGATCCGGTAGTAGATCGTGGTTCCCGCCCGCCGCCGTCCCACGAGGCCTGCCATCGCGAGCCGGCTGAGGTGCTGGGAGAGGTTCGTTCGCGTGAGACCGGAGCGCTCGGCCAGCACGCCGACCGGCATCTCGCCGGCGGAGTGAAGGATGCTCAGCACGCGGAGTCGCGACGGGTCACCCAGCAGCGCGAACCGGTTGGATGCCTCTCCGAGCAGCGCTTCCGGGATCAAAGCGCCGTATCCATAGCACTAAATGCCTATGTGAGCAAGCACTGACGTAATGGGATTGCTCGTATGCATCCCCCGTCGCGTCAGACGGCGAGGTCGATCCGCGCCGGGGCCGGCCTGACGCCAACCCGACCGCTAGGATCCCGGCTCCGCGATGGCGCAGGGGCATATCGATGTACTGGCCATCGCTGAAACGCAGACCCCAAAGTCGGCGCCCATCATCGTGCCGCCGACTCCAGGCGACATCGCCTCTACATGCTGGCCAAAGGCCGGGCCGCCACCGGGCGTCGGCATGGCGTCGGCCAGGACTGAACCGGAGCCAAGGACGAGCAGACCGAACGCAACTCCAAGCGCAATCAGGGCTCTCTTCATGGCTCCAGCTTGCGGGGTGCGCGCCACCACCGATAGGGTCGGTAGTAGGGCTGGCGATGGGCCCAGCG
>DASSLL010000096.1:0-5543 GCA_035689485.1 Candidatus Dormiibacterota bacterium
AGCATCTCTTTGAGGCTGCCGCGCAGCCATTGTCCGAGCGGCGCGCCGAAGCCCATCTTCGGTCGGTCCAGAACGGCGTCGGGCAAAGTGCCCCGGAGCGCTGATTTGAGCAGATGCTTGCTCTCACCGCCGCGAAGCTTCATCGATGCGGGAACCCGGGCCATGAATTCCATCACCTTGTGATCGAGGAAAGGCGACCGCCCCTCGAGCGAGTACGCCATCGTCGCCACGTCCATCTTCACCAGCAGGTCGTCGGGCAGGTAGTGATTGACGTCCGTGTCCAGCATCGAGTCGAGAAGCGAGCCATGCGGGGTGACACGCATGTGGGCCAGCGTGGGTGAGACCTGGTCGCCGACGTGGGCGCGAAAGTCCGCGGTATAGAGTCCTGCCTTGCGCGACGGATGCACGTGCACCAGCGTCGCGTAGTAAGCGTCGAACTGGTCCCGCACGCCGACGTCGGCGATGCGCCGGCCGCGGCCCAGGAACCTCGCCGCGGGACGCGCCATGGTCTGGACGCCAAGACGCACGGGCATCGGCAGGTTGAAGTAGCTCGCGAACCGGCTGATGCGGTACCGGTCGTAACCGGCGAAGCTCTCGTCACCGCCATCGCCGTTCAGCACCACCGTGACGTGAGGACGCGTGATGCGAGCCACGTGGAAGGACGGAACGGCGGACGAATCGCCGAACGGCTGGTCGTAGTGCCAGACGATGTCGTCGATCAGCTCCGGCGCGCCGGCCTTGACGACCAGCTCGTGGTGGTCGGTCCCGAACTTCTGCGCCACCATGCGCGCGTACTTCGATTCGTCGAACTGCGAAGGTTCGAAGCCGATGGAGAACGTCTTCAAGGGTTGCGCCGACGCCTCGGCGGCGAACGCCACCACCGCGCTCGAGTCGATGCCGCCGGAGAGGAACGCGCCCAGCGGCACCTCGCTCTCGAGACGGATCGACACCGCCTCACGGAGCAGCCTGAGCAGCTCTTCCCGAAGCTCCGGCTCCGGCTCGGTGAACTTGTCCTCGTACTCGAGCCGCCAGTAGCGGCCGAGCTCGACGCGCCCCGCGCGCCAGCGCAGCCAGTGCGCCGGCGGGATGCGTTCGATCCCCACGAAGGCCGTCATCGGCGACGGCACGTACTGCAGCGTCAGGAAGTGGTCGATGGCGGACAGGTTCGGTTCGCGACGCACCTCGGGGTGCTCGAGGATCGCCTTGATCTCCGATCCGAAGACGATGCCGCCGCCGGCCAGCTGCGTGTAGTAGAGGGGCTTCTTGCCTACGCGGTCCCGCGCCAGGAACAGGGTGCGCTCGCGGCGGTCCCAGATGGCCAGCGCGAACATGCCCCGCAGGTCGTCGAGGCACCGCTCCTTCTTCTCCTCGTAGAGGTGGAGGACGGTCTCCACGTCAGAGCGAGTGCGGAACTTATGGCCTCGATCCACGAGGCCCGTGCGCAGCTCGTGGTGGTTGTAGATCTCGCCGTTGAGCATGATCGCCGCCGATTCGTCCTCGTTGAAGATCGGCTGGTGGCCGCCGGCGACGTCGATGATGCTCAATCGGCGGAAGCCGAACCCTGCCTGGTCGTCGACCAACAGTCCGAAGTCGTCAGGCCCGCGGTGGGCGATCGCGGCGGCCATCTTCTCGAGCAGTGGGGCGTCCGCCCGCGTGCCGGCTAGACCGCAGATCCCGCACATGTCGGAACTTCGGCCCTCAGGCCGTGACCGGACCTCTCGTGCCGGGAGCGGGCTTGGCCGCAAACGGGCTCAGCCTGCCGAGCACGTTGCGCGTGTCGATGATCATCGGGCTGTGCTGGAGGACGAGGGTCCAGTCGATGGCGTCGTGGTCCGTGACCACGACCGCGCAGTCCTGGGCCGCGAGGAAGTTCCGGAGGTTGGTCTGCGACCGCAGCCTGTTACCGTCGACCTCGAACTCGGGCACGTGGGGGTCGAAGTAGGTGACCGTCGCGCCCTCCTGCTTCAGGAGCTCGACGATCTTGATCGCCGGCGATTCGCGCACGTCCGTGCTGTTCTTCTTGTAGGCGACGCCGAGCAGGCCGACGCGCGAACCGTTCAGCGCCTTGTGGTTCGCGTTCAGCAGCCGCATGACCTTCAGCACCACGTAGTTCGGCATCGCCGCGTTGACGCGCCCCGAGAGCTCGATGAACTCGGTGTTGACGCCGAGCTGGCGCGCCTTCCACGCCAGGTAGAACGGGTCGACGGGGACGCAGTGCCCGCCGAGCCCCGGCCCGGGGTAGAACGGGGTGAAGCCGTATGGCTTGGTCGAGCACGCGTGGATGACCTCCCACACGTCGATGCCGAACGCGTCGCAGATGACCTGGAACTCGTTGACCAGCGCGATGTTGACGCCGCGGAAGATGTTCTCGAACAGCTTGGTGATCTCGGCGGTCTTGATGCTCGACACGGGCACGAGCTGCTCGACGATCGTGCCGTAGAGCGCGATCGTGGCGTCGGTGCACGACTTGGTCAAGCCGCACACCACTTTCGGCGTGTTGTGGATGTTGTACGTCTTGTTGCCGGGGTCGATGCGCTCCGGCGAATAGCCGATGAAGACGTCGACCCCCGGCATGAAGCCGCGCTCCCGAAGCGCCGGCACCACCACCTCCTCGGTCGTCCCCGGATAGGTCGTGCTCTCGAGCACGATCAGGCTGCCCTTCGGCATCACCGCGGCCAGGCTGTGAGACGCCGACCGGACGAACGTGAGGTCCGGGACCCGAAACTCGTCGATGGGAGTGGGCACGGCGATGATGGCGGCGTCACACACGCGCGCCGCCTCGTAGTCGGTGGTCGCGGTCAGGCGCCCGCCCTTGACCAGCGTCTCGACCTGTTGGGCGGGGATGTCCTCGATGTGCGAGCGGCCCTGGTTGATGCCGTCCACCTTCCGAGTGTCGGCGTCGATCCCGATGACGGTGTGCCCGGCCTCGGCCAACGCGCACGCGAGCGGCAGGCCGACGTAGCCGAGTCCCACCACGGCGACGGTCGCCTTGCGGTCGTGAAGCTTGTCGACGAGCGAGTTAGGCGCCTGTCTGGTCACGGTAAACCTCGATTCTGGGTTGATTGGCGACGGCGTATGGATCGACCTTGAGCAGCAGCGCCCAGGCGGCCACGAAGGCCAGCGCGATCGGGACGGCAAGCCAGGCCTCGGCCAGAGGATAGAGGAGGGCGAGCGCGGCGCACGCCCAGGCGATCATCGAGCCCCAGATGGTGACGCCGAGGATGACGAGAGGCGAAAGCCCGATCAGGCGCAGCCGGTGGGAGAAGTGGTCCTGCCCGCCGAGCTGGATCGGACGCCCGGTCAAGAGCCTGGAGACGACCACGAGCGACGTGTCGAACAGGGCGACGGCGACGGGGAAGGCGAGGATGACGAACGAATGGAGGCCGTGCGTGCTGTTCGCCGCCCAGATCGAGCCGACGGCCACCCCGAAACCGAGCATCAGGCTGCCCGTGTCGCCCATGTACATTCGGGCCGGCGGGCGGTTGATCACGAGGAAGCCGACGCAAGCGCCGGCCAGGGGCAGGGCCAGGCCCATCGTCGGTTGAACCAGGGCGGCCGTGATGATCAGCGAAGAGGCCGCCGCCGTCGACGCGAGGCCGTCCATGTTGTCGAGCAGGTTGTAGGAGTTGGTCAGGCCGACGATCCAGAGGATGGAAAAGGCGGCGTTGAGCACGAACGAGTCGCTGACGTGCCACGAGTACCCGAGGCCGATCGCCGTCACCGCCACGACGACCTCGCCCACGAGCTTCGTCCAGACCGGAAGCGACCTCACGTCGTCGACGAAGCCCAGGCAGGCGAGGAACAGGAGCATGACGAGGACAGGCCACAGGCTCGGCTGCAGGATCAGGATGCTGACCCCCGCCCCGAGCAGGATGGCGACCCCGCCCAGGTAGGGCACCGGCTCGCGGTGTGCCTTGCGCGGCCCCGGCACGTCCATGATCCGGAATCCGAGCGCGATCCTGCGGACAGGCCATAGCGCCGCGACCGTGACGGCGAACGGCAGCACCAGGAGGGCGACGATGCGAGTCATCTCAGGTGTCATCGCGGCACGGAGTCTCTCGCAAATTCGATCATCAAGTCCAGGGCGTCCGCCAGGCTGGTGTCACACCGGTAACCGATGGTTTGCTCCAGCTTGGCCGTGTCGGCGGCCCGGCGGGTCATCTCCTCGAAGCCCTCGCCGTAAACCTCCTCGAAGGGGACGAATTTTACCTTCGAGGACGAGGCGGTACGATCGATTACCAGTTGCGCGAGGTCACGGATCGTGATCTCCTCGTGCCCGGCGACGTTGAACACCTCGCCTTCGGCCTCCGGCGTCGACATCAGCCTCGCCATCGCCTTCACGACGTCGCCGACGAAGGTGAAGCTGCGTGACTGCTTGCCGTCGCCGTAAACCGTCAGGTCCTCGCCCCGCAGCGCCTGCGTGATGAAGCGAGGCACGACCATTCCGTACTGGCCCACCTGACGCGGCCCGATGGTGTTGAAGAGCCGGACCACCACGGTCGGGAGGCGCAGCTCTTTGTAGTAGACGAAGGCCAGGATCTCGTCGACCGCCTTGGAGGTCGAGTAGCTCCACCGCAGCTTGCGCGGCGAGCCGAGCAGCCGGTCGTCGTCTTCCTTGAAAGGTCCGTTGGCGCTCTTGCCGTAGATCTCGCTGGTGGACGCGACCATGATCTTGACGCGATGTCGCTCCGCCGCCTCGAGGACGTTCTCCGTGCCCTTGATGTTCGTCAGCAGCGACTGCAGCGGCCGATCGACGATCAGCTGCACGCCGACCGCGGCCGCCAGGTGATAGACGGCGTCCGCCGACGCCACCTCGCGTTCGAGCTTGCCCATGTCGAGCACCGAAGCCTCCACGAACCGGAAGTTCGGGTTGTCGAGGAGGTGCCGGATGTTGGGGTACCGGCCGGTCGACAGGTCGTCCAGGGCCGTGACTTTCTCGCCGTTGGCGACGAGGTGGTCGACGAGGTGCGAGCCGATGAACCCGGCACCGCCGGTGACGAGGACGCGCGTGGTCATGCGACGTCTCCGTTCAACGGGATGCCCTGCAAAAGGTTCCTGTACAACTCTTTGAGCTCTTTAACCATCCGGTCCGCGCCGTATCTTTCGCGGACGGCGCGACCTGCGTTGCCCATGAGCCGGCGCCGCTCCGGGTCGTCCAGCAGCTGGACGATCGCGCCCGCCAGCGCGGCGGCGTCGCCGCTGGGCACGAGCAGGCCGTTCACGCCAGCCGCGATGATATCCGGGATGCCGCCGACCCGGGTTCCCACCACCGGGCGGCCGGCGGCGCACGCCTCGATCAGGGACACGGGCGTGCCCTCGTTCCTGGAGCAGCAGACGACCACGTCGAGGTCCGCGTAGACGGCGCCCAGGTCGGAGCGCCAGCCCGCGAAGTGGACGCGTCCCGACAGGCCGCGCTCCTCGACCTCGCGGTGCAGCTCGTCCCAAAGCTCGCCGTCGCCGACGATGACGAACCGGACGTCGGGGTGCGTCTGGGCGACGGCTTCCGCGGCTTGCAGGAAGAGGTCGTGGGCCTTGATCGGCAC
>DASSLL010000097.1:0-5204 GCA_035689485.1 Candidatus Dormiibacterota bacterium
CGCTGCGGCGTTCCCTCGACGACCCCTTTCGCCCAGGCCGGAATCCTCTTCGGCGACAACTCCGAGATTCCCTCGTACCGCTGGTGGGACAAGGACGCCAACCTGCTCGTCAGCTTCGGCTCCGGTTCGACGTTCGCCAAAGTCGCGCACAAGTACTTCCAGGGCCGCACGCCGCTCACCGAGGGCGGCGCCTGCATCGCCGCGCTCTACCGCGCCGGCGCGACCGACCGATTCGGGCCGCCGTACGAGGAGCGCCACAAGCCCGACCAGAAGGACGCAGGCGGGAAAGCGATCGCGGCATTCCTGCTCAATCCGGTCACGCTGTACTTCTGGATCCGCCACGGCGGCCTGGCGCTGTTCCGCATCGCCTCCGAATACCTCCAGGCGAGGTTCACAAACAAACGCACCGCCGACGTCTATGTCATCGCGGACATCTACCACGAGGTCCTCGTCCACCACCTCACGCGCTTCGCGCTCCTGCAAGCCATCGACGAGAATCTGCCCGCGATCTACGCCTGCTTCTACACCTATGACGAGGCGGCGCACGCCTTCGGCCCGACCGACCCGAACACGCTCAAGGTCCTGCGCCACATCGACAGCACCATCCGCCTCGCGTCGCAGAGAGCGAAAGACGGATACGACATCGTCGTCCTCAGCGACCACGGCCAGGTCGAGACCACCCCCTTCGAGGTGACGCACCACCGGACGTTCGGCGCTTACATCTCCGACCTGCTGCCCGATTTCGACGTCACCGAGCACCGTGGCCACACGTTTCCGGCAAGAGCCGCGAAGTCCGCCGGCAGGGTCGAGATCACCTACTCCGGCGGCCTCGCGCACGTCTACTTCGCCGGCGTCGGCGGCCGCATGGACAAAGACGCAATCGAGACGATGTTCCCAGGCCTCACCGACAAGATCGCCGCCATCGACGGCGTCGGCATGGTGCTGCGGAAGGGACAGAGCATCGACCCGGCAGGCTTGGCGCAATACGACGACCCCGAGATCCTGGCCTCGCAGCTGCGCCGCCTCAACGGCTTCGAGCGCTCCGGCGACCTGGTGATCTTCGGCGCCTACGACGGCCAAACGCAGGTCAACTTCGAAGACCAGGTCGGAGGCCATGGCTCGATCGGAGGCGACCAGCTCCATCCCTTCCTGCTGGCCAAAAAGGCATGGGCCTGGGATACGACGAAGATCACGAACTCGTCACAGCTGTATCCGCTGCTCGCCGCGCTCAGGGGCTAGAGCGGGAAGGGATTGTCGGTGTGGAGACCCGATGCCCGCCCCTTCGGAAAATGCGATTCCAGAAGAGACGAGAACTGTTTGAACCCGTCGTTCTTACCCGTGAGCTGCGAATAAGTCGAGCCGAGCGTCGGCCCGGCCGCGCCCACGATCTGCGCCCACGAGAAGCCCAGCTGAAAACGAAGCCAGTTCAAAAACAGCACCGAGCATCCGTTGGCGAGCGCGCTCGTGTCGCTGTCGAAGTTCGTGTCGACGTAATCGTGGCGGCGCGAGTCTAGCCACGCCGGCGCCGTGGCGAAGCCATCGAGCTGCGCCGGGTGCAGGTCGGTGGCCAGCACTCGGGACAGGCCTTCGCCGTTGCTCTTGCCGCAATCCCAACCGCCGCCTTGCACCGCCTCGAAAACCTCGACGAACTCGGCGACGTTCAAGAACTCGGACAGCTCACCGTTGGCCGGCCCGGTGACCGCGTCGCAGAACAGGTCGGTGGCCGCGCAGCTCATGTGGTAGGCGCCATTGGGGTTGGCGAACAGGACCACCGCGAACGGACCGGCGTCGATCCCGCCGAAATAGGTCGAAACCCGCGCGTAGTCGTCCTCGCAGTCCGCCAGCACGACCTGCGCGTCCTGCCGGCCGTCGGTTCCCAGCGCGGGGTCCGCGTACACGAAGAAATGCTCGGTCTGGCCGACGAGGTTCGCCGAGTCCTTCAGCGTGCTCGGGTCGCTGACCGCAGCGCGCGCGGCGCCGACGACGGTTCGGTTGAAGACACTGGCCATCGATGAAGACCCCCCGCGTCGCTATGTTAGTCGCCGTGCCCACGGCCGCCGGCGACGCGCGCATGGCCTTGATCGTCGAACGCATCAGACGCATACCGCCCGGATCGGTCCGCGCCTACAGCGACATCGACCCCGAAGCGCCGCGCCTGGTCGGTCGTGTGCTGGCGACCACGCACCAGGAGCTGCCCTGGTTTCGAGTCATCCACGCCGACGGCAGCATCCCGAAAGGCGAACGTCAGCGACGGCTGCTGGCCAAAGAAGGCGTGCCCATGCGCGGCGACCGCGTCGACATCCGGCTCGCCCGGCTCCCCAGGTCCGATCGATCGCTCACAGCCGGCCCTGGTTCACAGAGGAAGTCGCCGCCGCGTTGACGCCGGCCTTGATGCCGGTGACCTCCAGGATCTCGGACTCGTCCAGCGAGTCGTTCTTCAGCAGCGACTGCGCCAGCGCGTCCAGCTGCGAACGGTGCTGTGTGAGCAGGTTCTCGGCCTCCGCCAGGCACTCCTCGGCGATCCGCCGCACCTCGTCGTCGATGAGCTGCGCCGTGGCCTCGCTGTACGGCCTCTGCACGAGCATGCTCCCGTCGCCGTCGCTGTAGTTCAGGGGACCGACCTTCGGGCTCATCCCCCAGCGCACCACCATCTCGTGCGCGATGCGCGTCACCTGCTGGAGGTCGTTCTCGGCGCCTGTCGTGACGACGCCGTACACCAGGTGCTCCGCGGCCCTGCCGCCCAGCGCGCCGATGAGCCGCGCGCGGAGGTAGTCCTCACCGTAGTTGAACCGGTCGTCCATCGGGCTCTGCAGCGTGACGCCGAGGGCCATGCCCCGCGGGATGATCGTGACCTTCTTCACCGGGTCGGCGCCGGGGACGAGCAGCCCGAGCAGCGCGTGGCCCGACTCGTGGTAGGCGATGCGCTCGCGGTCCTGCTGCGTGAGCAGGATCTTGCGCTCCGTCCCGAGCAGCGTGCGCTCGATGGCCTCGGCAAAGTCGGCCATGGTGACCTGCGTCTCTCCCTTGCGCGCGGCCGCCAGCGCCGCCTCGTTGACGATGTTGCGCAGGTCGGCGCCCACCAGACCGGGCGTCTGGGAGGCGATGTCGTCGAGGTTCACGTCCGGCCCGAGCGGGACGTTGCGCGTGTGGATCTTGAGGATCGCCGCGCGCCCTCGGCGGTCGGGCGATTGGACGGTGACGCGGCGGTCGAACCGGCCCGCGCGCAGCAGCGCGGGGTCGAGCACGTCGGCGCGGTTGGTGGCGGCCAGCACGATCACGCCCTGGTTCGGATCGAAGCCGTCCATCTCCGTGAGGATCTGGTTGAGCGTCTGCTCCTGCTCGTCGTTGCTGCCGAATCGAATGCCCGCGGTGCGGCTGCGGCCGATGGCGTCGAGCTCGTCGATGAAGATGATCGCCGGCGCGGCAGCTTTGGCCTTGGCAAAGAGGTCGCGAACGCGCGCCGCGCCCACGCCGACGATCGCCTCGACGAACTCCGACGCCGAGATGCTGAAGAACGGGACCTTGGCCTCACCTGCGACCGCCCGGGCGAGGAGCGTCTTGCCGGTACCGGGAGCGCCGATGAGGAGCACGCCCTTGGGGACGGCGCCGCCGAGGCGCTGGTACTTCTGCGGGTTCTTCAGGAAGTCCACGACCTCCTGCAGTTCGGCCTTGACCTCGTCGATGCCCGCGACGTCCTCGAACGTCACCGACGGCTGCTCGGGGTTGTAGAGCCGAGCGCGGCTCTGGCCGAAGCTGCCCAGAATGCCACCGGCGCCGCCGCCGGCCGCCCGGCGCGACAGGTACAGGAAGCCGAGGACGAGCAGGATCGTCGGCCCGAAGCTGAAGAGCAGCGTCACCCACAGCGGCTGCGCGGCGTTCGGGTCCTTGGCGTTGATCGTCACGTTGTGGTCGAGCAGCATCGTCCCGAGGTTGTCGTTGGCGAAGGCGGGCCGCTGCGTCTGGAAGTGCGTGGAACTGTTGCCCGACGAGTCTTTGACGGGGTTCTTCGTGGTCCCGGTGATGGAGTCGCCGGTCGGTGTGATGCTCGTCACGTTGCCTGCGTTGACGGCGTCGATGAACGCGTTGTAGGAGATCGTCACGGTCGCGGGCTGGCCCGCGTTGAAGAAGAAGTTGCTGATCAGGATGTTGACGACGAACAGGATGGCAAGGGTGATCCAGAAGCGCCACGTTCGCATCGGCGCGGTCAGGTCCGGCCGTTTCTGCGATGGTGGAGGGGGCTTCTGCTGCGGCTGCTGACGGCCGCCGGGGGGCGGGGGACCCTGGGCCATTGAGTGATCGTAGAGCCGATGAGTTTCGGCCGCTCACGCGGTCTTCTCGAGCGATGAATTCTTCTTACGGGAGGCGGATATGAGACTCGTAGCGACCGAATACGTGACCCTGGACGGAGTCTTCGAGGAGCCCGGCCACTGGTCGTTTCCCTACTTCGACGACGACGCTATGCGCTTCAAGGCGGACGAGCTGGAGACGGCCGACGCGCAGCTCCTGGGCCGCAAGACGTACGAGGGCTTCGCCGCCGCGTGGCCGACGATGGAAGGCACCGGCGACTTCGGCGTGAAGATGAACACGATGCCCAAGTACGTGGTGTCGTCGACGCTCCAGAACCCGACGTGGACGAACACGACGGTGCTCAAAGGTGACGTGGCCGCGGCGGTCCGCGATCTGAAGGCGAAGCAGGGGCGCGACCTCTTGCTGGCTGGAAGCGGCCGGCTCTTCAACACGCTGATGCGGGAGAACCTGATCGACGTCTACCGGCTGATGGTCCACCCGATCGTCCGCGGCACCGGTCCGCGGCTGTTCGACGACGGGACCGAGCGCAAGCTGGAGCTCGTCGACGTCAAACGGTTCGGCAAGGGCGTGGTCGTGCTGGAGTACGTGCCGGCGGATCCTCCCCACTAGGTGGGGAGGTGGCGCCGAAGGCGCCGAAGGGGCTAGGTCAGGACAAACTCCAGCTCGTCGATGTAGCACCACATCCAGTCCTCGCCGGGCTCGAAGGACTTGATGATCGGGTGCCGGCTGGTGTGGAAGTGCTTGGTCGCGTGCTTGTTGGGTGAGTTGTCGCAGCAGCCGACGTGCCCGCAGGTCATGCACTCGCGGAGGTGGACCCACCAGCCGCCGATCTTCAGGCAGTCCTCGCAGCCGTCGGCGGAAGGAGTGACGTCGTGGATCTGATCGAGGTGCGTGCA
>DASSLL010000098.1:0-5058 GCA_035689485.1 Candidatus Dormiibacterota bacterium
AGGTCCAGGCGCGAGATGGGCGCGTCCTGCATCAGGTCGTGCCGGCCGAAGATGAGGCCGCGCCGGAGGGACGACCGGAAGGCGAAACGCGAGCCCTGCGGTTCGAAGTACTTGCTCTTCAGTTCCTCGTCGAGGGACTCCAGGTCTTTTGCGAAGTAGCCGGTGCGGGCCTTGTTCAGCGCCTCCTCGTCGATGTCGGTGGCGTAGATCTTGACCCGGCGCAGGAACTGCTCGGTGCCGAGCGCCTCGCAGAACAGCATGGCCACCGAGTAGGCCTCCTCGCCGGACGCCGTGCCGGTGCTCCAGATGCGGATGGTGCCGCTCTTGGCCACGATGCGCGGCACGATGTTGTCGCGCAGGTAGTCCCAGGCCGGCCGGTCGCGGAAGAACTCCGTGACGTTGATCAGGATCTTGTCGAAGAGGATCGGAAACTCGTCGGCATGGACCTGGAGGTAGTCGAGGTAGGCCGCGAAATTGTCGATGCCGAGCTCGTGGCAGCGTTGGGCCACGCGGCGCACGAGGCTCGCCCGCTTGTAGCCGGTGAAGTCGACCCCGCGCGATTCGCGGAGATGCTCGATCAGGTTCTCGAACTGAGGTCCGGGTTCCAGGCTCAATCGCGCACTTCGCCGGCCAGCAGAGTCGTCAAGGCCGCCGGGATCTCCTCGAGCGAAAGCACGAAGTCAACGGTACCCGTCCGGATGGCGGCCGAGGGCATGCCGAAGAACTCGGACGTGGTCTCGTCCTGGACGATGACTGTCCCGCCTCGCTTCTTGATCGCCGTCACCCCCATCGAGCCGTCCTTGCCCGCGCCCGTGAGGACGACAGCGATGGCCCTCTCGCCGTAGGCGGCGGCCACCGACTCGAAGAGCAGGTCGGCCGACGGGCGGACGAAATTGACCAGCTCGGTCTGCGTGAGGCTCACGGTGCCGTCGCGGTTGATCAGCAGGTGCCGGTCGGGCGGGGCGAGGTAGACGTGGCCGGGCTCGACCTGCATGCCGTCGGCGGCCTGGTAGACCGGCAGGTTGGAACGACGGCCGAAGATCTGCGGCATGAGGCTCCGGTGTCGGGGGTCGAGGTGCTGCACGACGACGACGATCGCGGGGAAGTCCGCCGGCAGCTTCTGCAGGATCTCGGTGAGGGCGAAGACGCCGCCCGCCGACGCGGCGAAGGCGACTATGTCGAACGGCGGATGGCCTTTGTGGCGGGTGGAGGCCCGCTCAGTCGCCGGCACCGTGCCGCCCGTTGCCGGCCAGCTCGACTGCGCGAATCTTCCAGTAGTCGCGCTTTTGCGCGAAGCGCGAGACCTGCACCTCCAGCAGCACCATGTCGGTGTCGCGGATCGCGCGCGCCACCTCCGGCGCCGATTGCGCGGCATACGTGTGGCACAGCTCGAGCAGTTCTTGCTTGAAGGCGATCAGCTTGTCGTAGATGCTTACCCAGCGCCTGGCGTCCGCGAGGCTGGCGGTCGCCGGGCGTTCGCCCGGAAGGCGATAGCCCGGGTCGGTGAGCCGCTGCAGGAAGCCGGTCGCGACGCCGCGACGGTTTGGCATCAAACCTCCTGAGGGAGCCGCCACAGCCCAATGCTAGCCGCGGCGGAGTGCCCAGTAAACAGGACTCTCCCGTGGCGGCGCACTACGCCCGGGACCGCTCGACGACGATGTCCCGGCCCATGCCCCGACAACGCGGCTTCAGTACCGTTTACGCATGGCGCTCGACGTTCGGGCGGAGGTGGTGGGCAGCCTGCTGCGGCCGGAGTTTCTCGTCACCGCGCGCCGGCGGTACGAGGCGGGCGAGATCGACGCCGCCCATTTCAAAGAGGTCGAGGACCGCGCGGTCGACGAAGCGATAGGACTTCAGACCTCCGCCGGCATCGACGTCATCACCGACGGCGAGCAGCGGCGCTACGCCTTCTTCGGCCACCTCGTCGACGCCATGGAGGGCTTCGACAAGTTCGGCGGCTGGGGCATCAAATTCCACGACGAGAAGGGCGAAGAGCTGATGTTCAAGCGGCCGGTCGTGGTCGATCGGCTGCGGCCCCTCCGCAACATGGCCGCCGAAGAGTTCACGTATGTGCGCGCGTCGACGAAGGTCCCCGCCAAGGTGACGATGCTGAGCGCCCAGCAGGCCGCCGCGTACTACGACCCGGAGAAGTCGCGTGCGGCATATCCGACGCGCGACGCCTATCTCGCGGACATCGTCGACCTGAGCCGGCGCGAGGTCGCCGAGCTGGTGCGCCTGGGCTGCAACTACGTGCAGATCGACGCGCCGCAGTACGCGGCGCTCCTCGACCCCGACCTGCGCGAGGGCTATCGGCAGCGGGGCAGTGACCCGGAAAAGCTGATCGACACGTGCATCGAGATGGACAACGCGATCATCGCGGGGCATCCGGGCGTCACGTTTGCGCTCCACATCTGCCGCGGCAACAACCAGAGCAAGTTCTACGCCGCCGGTGACTACGAACCGATCGCCCGCATATTTGAAAGGACGAGGTTCGACCGCTTCCTCCTCGAGTACGACGACGAGCGGTCGGGCGGATTCGAGCCGCTGCAGCACGTGCCGGAGGACCGCGCGGTGGTGCTCGGGCTGGTCACCACGAAAAAACCAGCCCTCGAGTCGGAGGAGGAGCTGAAGGCACGCATCTCCGAGGCTTCGCGCTACGTGCCGCTGGAGCGGCTGGCCCTCAGCCCGCAATGCGGCTTTGCCTCGACCATGGAGGGCAACCGGCTGACGATCGAGGAAGAGCGCCGCAAGCTGGAGCTGGTCGGGCGGGTGGCCAGGTCTGTCTGGGGATAGGCCCTTCTCTTAACATCGGAAGTGGTGCTGCGGAAGGAGAGCTCGGCAGTCGAGGCCGATCAGTTCAGGCTGCTCGTCTCGAACGTGGTCGACTACGCCATCTTCATGCTCGACCCGACCGGCCGCATCATCACGTGGAACGACGGCGCCGAGCGCATCAAGGGCTACCGGGCCGAGGAGATCATCGGCCGCCACTTCTCGGCCTTCTATCCGCCGGAGGAGGCGCAGATCCACAAGCCGGACTGGGAGCTCGAGGTGGCCAAGCGCGACGGCCGCTACGAGGAGGAGGGCTGGCGCGTACGCAAGGACGGTTCGCGCTTCTGGGCCAGCGTGGTGATCACCGCCCTCCGGGACGAGACCGGTCGCCTGCGCGGCTTCGGCAAGGTGACTCGCGACATGACCGAGAAGCGCATGCGCGAGGAGGCCCGCAACGCGGAGCGGGACCGCGAAGCGGCGCGATTGCGCGCGCACGCGGACCGGATGGCGGAGCTGGAGCGCACGAAGACGCAGTTCCTCAACCTCGCATCGCACGAGCTGCGCGGACCTCTGACCGTGCTTCGCGGATACAACTCGATGCTCGAAGAGGGGGCGATTCCCGCCGACCAGATCCCGGCTGTGGCGCGACTGCTGGAGACCAAGCTCGCGCAGATGGACCGGCTCGTGGAGCAGATGCTGGAGACGGCGCGCCTGGAGTACGACGACGACGGGGCCTTCGACGAGAAGTTCGACCTGGGCGACGTCGTGCAGGAGCAGGTGGACGTGTTCCGGCCGATCTCCCCTGGCCATCGCTTCACCCTCGAGTCGGACGGAGTGCCGATGCTGGTGGACGGAGACCGGGCGCGCATCGCGACCGTCGTCGCCAACCTCATGGACAACGCGGTCAAGTACTCGCCCGACGGAGGCGAGGTGCAGTGCGCCGTCCGCAGCCTGGGTTCGCAGGTCTACTTCAGCGTCCGCGACGAGGGCATGGGCATCGCGGCCGAGCACATGGCCACCCTCTTCACGCGCTTTGGACGCCTGCCGACGGAGGCGAACGTTTCGATTCCCGGGACCGGGCTTGGGTTGTTCCTGTGCCGTGAGATCGCGGTGCGCCACGGCGGCGACGTGACGGTCAGATCGGCGCCCGGAGAGGGTTCAGAATTCGTCCTGACGCTGCCGGCCGCTGCTGATTTGTAGGAGGCACCCTCATCATGAACCTGCCTGCAGGAGTGAGCTCGCACGACGTTCCGACCGACCGCCTGCGGATGCGCTGTTACGAGTCCGGGCCGCGTGACGGAACGCCGGTGGTGATGATTCACGGCAACCTGTCGACCGGCCGGTTCTACGAGCACCTGATGCCGGGCGCGCCGGCTGCATATCGAATCATCGCGCCCGACATGCGCGGGTTCGGGCACACCGAGCGGGTGCCGATCGACGCCACGCGCGGGCTGGACGACTGGGCGGACGACACGTTCGCTCTGGTGTCGGCGCTGGGCATCACGCGGCCGGTGCACCTGGCCGGATGGTCGACCGGCGGAGCGGCGATCGCGTCGTACGCGATGTCTCACCCCGGCGCGGTCGCGTCGCTGACGTTCATCGACCCGGTGTCGCCGTACGGGTTCGGCGGCGTGCTCGCTGACGGGACGCCGTGCTTTCCGGACTATGCGGGCTCGGGCGGAGGGACGGGGTCGCCCGATTTCACGAAGCGGATCGCCGACCATGACACGTCGTCCGATTCACCGTTCTCCCCGCGGAGCGTCATGAATTCGTCGTACTGGGCGCCTTCGCACCGCGAGCCGCCCGACCGCGAAGACATGCTGGTCGAGGAGATCCTCCTTTCGGTGACCGGCGACGACGGTTATCCCGGCGACATGGTGCCGTCGTCGAACTGGCCCGGTGTGGCGCCGGGGACGCGGGGGATCCTGAACGCGCTGTCGCCGAAGTACTGCAACTGGGCAGGGATCGTGGACCTGTCGCCCAAGCCGCCGGTGCTGTGGACGCATGGTTCGGCCGACATCGTGGTCGCCGACGGGTCGGCGTGGGAGATGGGGACGCTGGGCAAGCTGGGCGCGGTGCCGGGGTGGCCGGGCGAGGAGGTGTTCCCGCCGCAGCCGATGGTGACGCAGATCCGCAACGTGCTGACCGAGTACGGCGCGCGGGGCGGGCGCGTGAGGATGGAAGTCTTCGAAGGATCGGGACATGGGCCGGTCGTGGACGCGGCGGAGCGGTGGAGCCGGATGTTCTTCGAGTTTCTGGCGTCGGTGGAGGTGCCGGCCGCCGTCTAAC
>DASSLL010000099.1:0-10303 GCA_035689485.1 Candidatus Dormiibacterota bacterium
CCTCGCGGTCGTCGAAGACGCCGCTCACGCGCTGCCGGCCCGCTACCGAGGCCGGATGATCGGGGCCATGTGCCCGGGGTTCGACGGCCCGAACCTGGTGGCGTTCTCGTTTTACGCGACCAAGAACCTGACCACCGGCGAAGGCGGCATGCTCACCGGGCCGCCCGATCTCATCGACGGTGCGCGCGTGTGGTCCCTGCACGGCATGAGCCGTGACGCCTTCAAGCGCTACACGTCCGAAGGATCATGGCGATACGAGGTCGTGCTGCCGGGCTTCAAATACAACATGCCGGACATCCAGGCCGCGATCGGCCTGCAGCAGCTGAAGCGGCTCGACGCCATGCAGAAGCGGCGCCGGGACATCGTCTCCCAGTACGACGAGGCGCTCGGCCAGCTGGACGAGCTCGAGACGCCGGTGGCCCGACCAGGCGTGGACAGCGCCTGGCACATCTACCTGCTGCGGCTCAAGCCCGGCCGCTTGAAGATCGATCGCGGGCAATTCATCGACGCTCTGCGACAGCGCAACATCGGGGCCAGCGTGCACTTCATCCCCGTGCACACCCATCCGTACTACCGCGACAGGTACGGCTTCCAGCCCGCCGACTTCCCCGTGGCGCAGTCGAACTTCGAGCGCATGCTGTCCCTGCCGCTGAGCCCTGCGCACTCGGACGCCGACGTCGCCGACGTGATCGAGGCCGTGACCGACATCGTGCGCGCTAACCGCGCCTGATCCTCAGCACCCTCGCGACGGTCTGGACCAGAAGCTTCACATCGCCGGCGAACGTCGCGGTCCGCACGTACTCGAGGTCCATCGCGAGCTTGCGCGGCATGATCGAGCTCACGTAGGTCCCGACGGGGTCGCCGTCGCCGAGCATCTGCTCCTCGTCCAGGAACGCCAGCGCGGTCGGACCCGTGATGCCCGGCCGCACCGTCAGCACCTGACGCTGCTCCGGCGAGTAGCGCTCGACGAAGTCAGGGTGCTCGGGCCGCGGCCCGACGAGGCTCATCTCCCCGCGCAGGACGTTGAGCAGCTGAGGCGTCTCGTCGAACTTGGTGCGGCGGAGCAACCGGCCTATGCCGGTGACGCGCGGATCGCCGGCGCTCGTCAGCGGCGGCCCTTGGGTGTCGGCGCCCACACGCATGGTCCGGAACTTGTAGATGTGGAAGATTTCGCCGTTGCGCCCGACCCTGACCCCGCGGTAGAAGACAGGGCCGGGTGAGCTCGCCTTCACCGCCACCGCCGCGGCCAGCAGCAGAGGCGACACCACGACGATCCCGACCGCCGCGACGGCCACGTCGAAGGCGCGCTTCATGCCGTGCAGTGTCCTGAGTCAGAAATTACGCCGGAAATTCGCCGGCCTCGACGGCCGGGCGCACGCCCACCCCACGAAATCTTCGATTTCGCGGGGACCCCGCGCGGCGCTGAAGCCGGCGTCAAGGGGCCCGTCGCGGCTGCGTCGCGCATCTCAGGATGCGCTTCTTGCCGCGCCACCCTTTCCTTGGCTCCGGCCGCCGATGCGACGACTTTCTCGGCGAATCTCCGACTCAGGACACTAGTGTTCCCGAATCGATGAGCCGGGATCCAGCGCCGCAGAGCCCGCTGGTGCGCACGGGGACGATCACGCTGGCGAGCCGGGTCGTCGTCTTCGCGCTCTCGCTGGCCGCCGGAGTGATCCTGGCGCGCACCCTGGGGCCACAGGGACGTGGCCTTTATGCGCTCGCCCTGGTCGCGCCGTCGGCGCTGACCCTGGTCGCCAACCTCGGCGTGAGCCAGGCGCTCACCTATTACCTCGCGCGGCGCGAGTTTCCGGTCGACAGCCTGATCGGCCATGCGATCACCCTCGCCCTGCTGCTGGGCGCGGCGACCACCGTCCTCCTCGTGGCCGTCATGGCCGTCGCCGGCAGATGGGTGCTGCCGGGCGTGCCGTTCTCGCTGGTGGTCATCGCGTCGCTCTCGATTCCGCTAGGCCTCTTCTTCTACTTCTCCCTGTCGTTCGTGCAGGGCAAGGAGGACTTCGTCGGTTTCAACGCGCTGTACCTGGTCAACGCCCTCGCGCTGGTCCTGCTCCTCGTCCCGCTGTTCGCCGCCCGCGGCAACGTGGCGCTGGCGGTGGGAGCATGGTCGTTGAGCTGGGTCCCCACCGCCGTGCTCGGGGTCTTCCTGCTGAGCCGGCACGGCCGCCTGAACCTTCGCCTCGAACCGCGTGTGGCCCGCGCCCTGTTTCGATTCGGGATCGTGGGCTACGTGGGGTTCGTGACCAACTACCTGAACTTTCGCCTCGACGCCTTCCTGGTCAACATCTTCACCAACGCCGCCCAGGTCGGGTTCTATGCGGTGGCGGTGAGCCTGGCCGAAACCATCTGGTACGTGGCGTCAGCGGCCTCGACGGTGCTGGCGCCCAGGGTCGCGTCATCCGAGCCGGCGACCTCGGACATCACGACCGGCCGGGTCAGCCGCGTGGTCGTGACCATCACGATGCTGGGCGCGGTCGCGCTGGGCCTCGTCGCATCGCCGTTGATCAGGCTGCTCTTCGGCGGCGCTTTCGCGCCCAGCGTACTCGCCGTGTGGCTCCTGCTGCCCGGCATCGTCACGTCCGGCGTGGCCCGCGTCCTGTCCGGATATCTGCTCGGCCGCAACCGGCTCATCGTCGACTTCGCCGCGTCGCTCGCCGGGCTCGGGATGACGCTCGTGTTCGACATCGTGCTCATACCGCGGTACGGCTTTGCCGGCGCGGCGGTGGCGTCTTCCCTCGCATACACGACCACGATGCTGGTCAACATGCGCTGGGTCGTGCGCAACTCGTCGCTGACGGTGAAGACGCTGCTCGTGCCGACCTGGGCGGACGTGCGCGCTGCGCGCCAGCTGTGGGGACGGCCTTCCTAGTGCACGCGCAGCCGGGGACGGCGGAGGTGCCGGAACTGGGCAAGCGTCATCGGCGGCAGCATCAACGCCAGCGCGAGGGCCAGGTACAGGTTGCTGAAGTTGACGCCGCCGAGGAAGAACGATTCGAACGACATCACTCCCAGCAGGCCGACCACCGACACCGCCAGCGTGACGCGCGTCGGGTCCGGGATGCCCGTGCGGCGATCCTTGCGCCGGCGTGGCTCTCGTGGCGCCCGCATGAAGACCACGGCCGCAACCAGCAAGACGCCCAGGAAGATCAAGAGCCCGGGGATGCCGTCCTCGACCGCCGTGCGCAGCCAGGTGCTATGTGACGTGAGACCCCTGAACAGCCTGGCCGCCTCACCGCTCAGGTACGGCTCGATCGCGGGAACGTTGTTGCCGGGGCCGTAACCGAGCAGCGGTCGTTTCTTGATCGCGTCGAGCGAGGCGTGCCAGAGGTACTCGCGGCCGGACAGCCCCGTGCCGCCGCGAAGCGTCACCTCGTCGGTGCCGGGCGCAACGGCCTGGCAGTTGGTCGTGCAGGCGTGCGACTCCACGGCGTTGACGCCGATGCCGTTGGCGATCACGTCGACGAAACACGCGGTGAAGACAAGACAGAGGACCGCGGCCGTCACGGTCGCGGAACGCCGAGCCAGCGGCAGCGCGGCGAAGACGCCGGTGGCGACGATGGCCGCCAGCCAGGCCGACCGGTCGAGGGCGATGAGGACCGCCGGCACCACGAAGACGATGGAGGCGCGGCCCGCCCACATCCACGGCCCGTGCCGCATCGCCGTCCAGCCGAGCAGGGCGACGAGCGCCATGACCATGATCACGCTGGGCTCGAGCGGCACGATGAAGAGCCCGGCCGACCGGCCGAAGTGGACGCCGGTGGCGTGGCCGGCGATGGTCAGGTCGACCGGCAGGTGGTCGGAGACGCGGCGGCCGAAGATGTAGACGTCGCCGGCGATCGAGAGCACGTACACGGTCGCCGCCACGACCACACCGAGAGCACCCATGACGGCCAGGAGGAACTCGCGGTCCTGCCGGGTCGAGACGAGCGTCGGCAAGGCCCAGAAAGCCAGCGCGCACACCGCGACCATGCCCAGCCAGTACGCCGCGCTAAGACGGTGGTCGATCGAGGTGAGCGTGGCCAGCGCCGCCCAGAGCAGGTAGATCCCGACCGCGGCGACCAGCGGCTCGGCGGCCGGCCTGGCCAGGCTTCGATTTCGCCACGCCTCGAGGGCGAATCGCAGCGCGATGGCTCCGCCGACGACCGCAACCGGCAGGTAGTGCGTCGAGTCCGTGACGAGGCCGCTGGGCACAAACGCGCCCGCGACGACCAGTGAAGCCAGCAGCACCCTCGGGGCCAGGCGCGCGGTCACGCGCTCGACGACGACGGCAAGCCCGAACGCGAGGCCCCAACCGATGGCTGTGCGTGTCAGTACGGCCGCGAGCACGGGCAGCCAGGCGATGACGGCCACGGCGCCGACCGCGACATATTCGACTGGATATCCCCCGGCCCGTCGTGGCTGCGCGATCGGCTCGAATACCGCCGCTTCCACTGCTTTTGATAAACGATGGCGGCCTCGCCGTTACCTCTTTCCGGCCACCTCTCGAAGCAGTTCTTCGAACCTCCTCGCGATGTCCTTCCTCTCGAAGTGCGCGACCACGTATTCCCGCCCGTTGGCGCCCAGACTCTCGGCCAGGGGGCGATCCGCGGCGAGGCGCTCCACGGCGCCCCTCAACGCCGCCGCGTCTTCGGGCGGGACCACGAGGCCCGCCCCGGAACTCTCGACGAGGTCGGCCGCCTCACCCCACAGCGAGGCGATGATCGGTTTGCCCACCGCCATCGCCTCGAACATCTTCGACGGCAGCGCCGACCGAAACAGGTCGAGCCGCTTGAGCGGGATGATCATCGCGTACGCGAGATTCAACAATGCGGGCATCGCCGACCTGGCCTGGTTCGGCACGAACCGGACGTTGGCGATGCCCTGCGACTTCGCCCGCGCGACCAGGCGCTCCTTCTCCGCGCCCTCGCCGGCGAGGACGTAAAGCACGTTTGGATCCGAGGTCTCGGCGGCCGCATCGAGCACCACGTCGAGTCCCTGCGCCATCCCGTGCGTGCCCGCGTAGAGATACACCAGGCGTCCGTCGAGGCCGAGCCCGCCGGCGAGCTGAGCGTCGGCCGGCGCCGGGCGGAAGAGCGAAGAGTCGACGCCGTTGGTGAGCAGGAAGAGCTTGTCGCGCGGTACGCCGCGCGCCGCCAGTCGATCGACCATGCCCGGCGTGACGACCGACACCCGCGCGGCCGTTCGATACAGGTGCATCTCGAGCGCTTCGGCCATGCGTATCGCGAGTCGGTTGCGCAGGGCGCCGAGCTCCACGGCAGATTGAGGCCAGATGTCGCTCACGTTGAAGATGAACGGAGCGCGCTTCAAGCGGCGGTACGCGAGGGCGGCAAGCCCGATGAAGAGCGGCGGCGACTCGACGAAGATCACGTCCACCGGGCCGGCGCGGCGGACCGCGAAGAGGCTCGACGTCGCAAAGGACAGATGGTTGAGGATGCGCCGGACGAAGCCCTTGTTGGGCGTCGCGTAGACCGGAGTGCGCAGCACGCGCACGCCGTCCATCTGCTCCTCGAGCACGCCTCGTCGCCCTCGGTAGGGCGGAGGCACGATGCCGGTCGGATAGTTCGGAAAACCCGTGACGACGACGACATGGTGCCCGCCGTCGACCAGCCTCTGCGCCAGCTCGAAGAGCCGCGACTGGGGCGCGCCGACCTCGGGCGAAAAGTAGTGCGTGACGAACAGGACGTTCAGCGCAGCCATCCTCGGCACATGCTAGGGCCGCGCCTCTAGACTCCGGACGGAATGAGGGTGCTCACCGTCGTCGGCGCGCGCCCGCAGTTCATCAAGGCCGCGCCGGTCTCGAGAATCCTCCGGTCCACGCACCAGGAATTCCTCCTTCACACCGGCCAGCACTACGACGAGGCGATGTCCGACCTCTTCTTCCGTCAGCTCGACATTCCGGCTCCCGACCGCAACCTCGAGGTGGGATCGGGACCGCACGGCGCCCAGACCGGCGCCATGCTCACCGGCATCGAGTCGGTGGCGCTCGAGTATCGACCGGACTGGATCCTGGTCTATGGCGACACCAACTCGACGCTCGCGGGGGCGCTTGCGGGTGCAAAGCTGCATGTCCCGGTCGCTCATGTGGAAGCGGGCCTGCGGAGCTACGACCGCCGGATGCCGGAAGAGGTGAACCGGGTCGTGGCCGACCACGTGGCGACGCTGCTCCTGTGCCCGACGCAGACCGCCGTCGCCAATCTCGCCCGCGAGGGCATCACGGAGGGAGTGCACCTCACCGGCGACGTGATGTTCGACGCTTTCGAACAGAACCTGGACGTGGCCGGGCGCTCAGTCGAAATCCTGAGCGAGCTCAAGCTGCGGGCCGGCGAATACGCGCTGCTCACCGCGCACAGGGCGGAGAACGTCGACGATCCAGCGCGGCTGCGGTCGATCCTGGCCGGCGTCGCGGCCTCCGGAATGCTCACCGTCTTCCCGGTCCATCCACGCACGCGAAAGGCCCTCGGCGCCGTCGCCGGCAACGTGAAGACGGTCGACCCGGTCGGCTACCTCGAGATGCTGGTGCTGGAGAAGAACGCCGCCGTCATCGTCACCGACTCGGGCGGGGTGCAGAAGGAAGCGTTCTTCGCCGGCCGGCCGTGCGTCACGGTTCGTTCGGCGACGGAATGGACGGAGACCGTCGACGCGGGGTGGAACGTGCTCGTCGGCACCGACGCGACCGCCATCGCCGAGCGCATGCGCGATTTCCGCCCAAGCACAGAGCGGCCGAACGTGTTTGGTGATGGAAACGCCGCCGCACGTGTCGTCGACGCGCTGGCGGCCGCGACCGTGCCCAGCGCATAACATGGGTTCCGTCCTGGACACGTTGAAAACGATTCCGATCGCGTCGCCTCAGATCGGCGACGAGGAGCGCCGCGCCGTGCTCGCGGTGCTGGAAAGCGGCCAGCTGGCTCAAGGCCCGGTGGTCGAAGCGTTCGAGAACGAGTTCGCCGCGTGGTGTGGCGTCGACCACGCCGTCGCCGTCAACTCAGGGACCGCTGCGCTCCACCTGCTGCTTCTGGCGCACGGCATCAAGGAAGGCGACGAGGTCATCACGTCACCGTTCACGTTCGTCGCCTCCGCCAACGCGGCGCTTTTCGTGGGCGCTCGGCCGGCCTTCGCCGACATCGAGCTCGAGACATGCTGCCTCGACCCCTCACGCGTGGAGGCGGCGATCACGCCGCGCACACGGGCGATCATGCCGGTCGACCTGTACGGGCAGGTGGCGGCGCTCGACGAGCTGCGAGACATCGCCGACCGGCATGGCCTGTTGCTGCTGGAGGACGCGTGCCAGGCCCACGGCGCGGAGATGCGAGGCCGGAAGGCGGGCGCTCTCGGCTTTGACGCGACCTTCTCCTTCTATCCCACCAAGAACATCACGACCGCCGAGGGCGGCATGGTGACGACGGCCGACGCTGCGATCGCAGGCAAGGTGCGCGTGCTGCGCCAGCACGGGGCCGGTACGCGCTACGTGCACGAGGTGCTCGGCTACAACTTCCGGATGACCGACATCGCTGCGGCGATCGGCCGGGCGCAGCTGACGAAGCTCGACCGGTTCAATGAGGCCAGACGGCGCAATGCGGCCATCCTGAGCAAGGGGCTGGCGGGCGTCCCAGGCATCGTGCTGCCCAGGGAGCGCCCAGGATGCCGCCACGTCTATCACCAGTACACGATCCGTGTCGAGTCAGACCGCGACGCGCTGCAGAGGCGGCTGCGCGAGCTCGGCATCGGCACCGCGGTCCACTATCCGATCCCGGTGCACCTGCAGCCTTTCTATGAAGAGCTGGGGTACGGCCACCAGTCGATGCCGAGCGCCGAGCTCGCGGCGAGGCAGGTGCTGTCGCTGCCGGTGCATCCAGGGCTGAGCGAGGCCGACCTCCAGCGCATCATCGACTCGGTCCGGCAGGCCGCATCGCAAGCGTGACCCGGATCGGCCTGGTCGGTCTCGGGGCGATGGGTCGGAACCATCTCCGCGTCCTTGGCGAGCTGGACGGGGCCGAGCTGGTGGCCGTGTGTGACCAGGACGCCGCCCTGGTGGCCGCCGCGCGGCGCAAGTACGGGGTCGCCGGGCATCGCGACTGGAAGGACCTCTACGCCCGAGAGGACATCGACGCCGCGATCATCGCCCTGCCAACACGCTTCCACCTCGAGGCGGGCAGAGCGGCGCTGGAGCGCGGGCTTCACGTCCTGGTCGAGAAGCCGATCGCCCCGAGCCTGGAGGAAGGCCAGGCGCTGGTCGACGCCGCCTCGCGCGCAGACCGCGTCCTCGCCGTCGGTCACATCGAGCGCTTCAACCCCGCGGTGCGCGAGCTCAAGCGCCGTGTCGCCGCCGGCGACCTGGGCCGCGTGTTCCAGATCCACGCCAGCCGGCAGGGGCCGTTCCCGGCTCGGATTCGTGACGTCGGCGTCGTCGTCGACCTGGCGACGCACGACCTGGACATCATGCAGCACGTCGTCGGGTCGGACATCCGCCGGGTGTACGCCGAAGCCGAGCGGCGCATCCACACCGAGTACGAAGACCTGCTCGACGCGGTGCTCAAGTTCGAGAACGGCGTCATCGGCGTCCTCCAGGTCAACTGGTTGACCCCGACCAAGCTCCGCCAGCTCAGCGTGCTGGGCGAGAAAGGCCTCTTCGTCGCCAACTACCTGACCCAGGAGCTGACCTACTTCAAGAACGCCAACGTCGAGCTGGAATGGGAGGCGATGCGCAACCTGAGCGGCGTCAGCGAGGGGGAGATGGTCAGGTTCCCGATCGCTCAGGCCGAGCCCCTGCGGCTGGAGCTCCAGGCTTTCGTCGAGTCCGTCGCGGGTGCGCCGATCGAGGTCGACGGCCAGGCCGGACTGACCGCGTTGCGGCTCGCGCTCGCGCTGGTCACATCGGCGACCGAAGGTCGCGCCGTCGAGCTGGGGGAGGCTCCGGTCAGCCGTCCCGGACGCCGCGGAGGGCGATGACCTGCAGGGCGGCGATCAGCCAGAACTCGACCGCGAGGTCGTTCTTCCAGTAGGGCGTGTCGAACATCCCGTGGACCAGGTAAAGGACCAGCGCGCCGGTCGCGCCCCAGGCCAGGGCGCGGTGAACCTCCGGCCGCGCGCCCAGCAAGCCGCGTGCACCGCGCCATATCAGGCCGAGGAAGATCAAGGCGAAAGAGACGACACCGAGCAGCCCCAGCTCGCTCCAGGTCGTCAGCCAGATGTTGTGCGGATAGAGCTCGATCTCCTCGCCCTGCGGCCGGAACGGCGCGACCCGGATCGGAAAGCCGCTTATCCCGGCGCCGAGCACCGGACGCTGGGCGAGCATGCGTAGGGTCTGGCTGTAGATCGACTGGCGAAGCGCAAACGAATGCGCGAAGGTCGCCAGGCGGGGAAGGAAAAACGGCAGCTCGACCACCGCGAGCAGGACGACGGCAAGGCCGCCGACGGCCCACAGGCGCACTTGTCGCGGCAGGCTCAGCACCGCGATCACGGCGAGGACCGCGACCGCGATGTATCCGGCCCGTGACAGCGTCAGCACGAACGCGGTCAGGAGCAGGACGGTGATCGCGAGCGCGATCCATCGCTGGCGAGACGTTTCGGGGTAGAGCGCAAAGCCGCCCGCGAAGGCCAGCAGAGGCTCGATGTACATCGCAGCCTGATTGGAGCTCGTGTTGAGGAAAGCGGGCGGGTCGTCGATCTGGATCGCGTGGTGGGCGAACACGATCGCGAAGCTGATGATCTGTCCGAGAGCGAAGCTGGAAGCCGCCACCCCGGCCACGGCGAGCACCGTGTGCAGCTGCGCGCGCGTGCGGATCAGATCGACCGCGATGTAGAAGACGGCGATCGCATCGATGAAGTACGCGCGGTATATCCCCAGCGCCCGTACGTGGTCCGGCGCGACCACGATGCCGATGACCCCAGCCACGAGGAAAAGCGCGATTGGGATGTCGTAAGGCGTCCTCGCGGCCGGCCGCCGGCGCTCCGACCAGAGTGTCCAACCGTAGGTCGCGACCGTGACGAGGACGAGGACTTCGAGGAGGGTCGTGGGCAGCGGGCCGGCGTGAAACCTGAGGTTGTAGGCAGGCAGCGCCGCCGCGGTGATCGCAAGCGAGTAGGTGGCGAACCGGCGCGCTGTCAAGTCTTCCGCGCGACCTTGAGCAGGACGACCTGGATTGCGGCCAGCATCCAGAACTCGACGCTCATGTCGTTCTTCCAGTAAGGCGAGTCGACCACGCCGTGGATCGTCCAGAGGACGAGCGCGGCGAGCCCGCCCCACAGCGCGGGCCGGTACGCATCGGCAAGACCCGGCCACGCGCGCCAG
>DASSLL010000100.1:0-5077 GCA_035689485.1 Candidatus Dormiibacterota bacterium
CACCAGCCAGGTGCGCAACATCGCCGAGGTCACGACCGCGGTCCAGCAGGGCGACCTGTCGAAGAAGATCACGGTCGACGTCCGCGGCGAGATCCTCGAGCTCAAGAACACCATCAACACGATGGTCGACCAGCTCAACGCGTTCGCCGGAGAGGTGACGCGCGTGGCGCGCGAGGTGGGCACCGAGGGCAAGCTCGGAGGCCAGGCCGACGTCAAGGGCGTCGGCGGTGTGTGGAAGGACCTCACCGACAACGTCAACTTCATGGCCGGCAACCTGACGAGCCAGGTGCGCAACATCGCCGAGGTCACCACCGCCGTCCAGCAAGGGGACCTGTCGAAGAAGATCACGGTCGACGTCCGCGGCGAGATCCTCGAGCTGAAAAAGACGATCAACACGATGGTCGACCAGCTCAACGGCTTCGCGGGAGAGGTGACGCGTGTGGCCCGCGAGGTCGGCACCGAAGGCCGGCTCGGCGGTCAGGCCGAGGTCAGGGGCGTCGGCGGGGTGTGGAGGGACCTGACCGACAACGTCAACCAGATGGCCGGCAACCTCACGAGCCAGGTGCGCAACATCGCCGAGGTCACGACCGCGGTCCAGCAGGGCGACCTGTCGAAGAAGATCACCGTCGACGTCCGCGGCGAGATCCTCGAGCTCAAGAACACCATCAACACGATGGTCGACCAGCTCAACGCCTTCGCCAACGAGGTCACGCGTGTCGCGCGCGAGGTCGGCACCGAGGGGCGTCTGGGCGGTCAGGCCGACCTGCGTGGCGTGGCCGGCATCTGGAAGGACCTCACGGACAACGTCAACTTCATGGCCGGCAACCTCACCAGCCAGGTGCGCAACATCGCCGAGGTCACGACCGCGGTCCAGCAAGGGGACCTGTCCAAGAAGATCACCGTCGACGTCCGCGGCGAGATGCTCGAGCTCAAGAACACCGTCAACACGATGGTCGACCAGCTCAACGCCTTCGCCAAAGAGGTGACGCGCGTGGCGCGCGAGGTCGGCACGGAGGGCAAGCTTGGCGGCCAGGCGAACGTCGAAGGCGTCGCCGGCACGTGGAAGGACCTCACCGACAACGTCAACACCATGGCGTCGAACCTCACCGACCAGGTGCGCGGCATCGCGCGCGTGGTCACGGCGGTCGCCAACGGCGACCTCCGCGGCAAGCTGACGCTCGAAGCCAAGGGCGAGATCGCGGAGCTCGCCGACACCATCAACAGCATGACGGCGACTCTTGCCGTCTTCGCCGAGCAGGTCACCACCGTGGCCCGCGAGGTGGGCGCCGAGGGGCGCCTCGGCGGCCAGGCGCAGGTGCCCGGCGCCGCCGGCACGTGGCGCGACCTGACGGACAACGTCAACCAGCTCTCGGCCACGCTGACCACGCAGGTGCGCGCCATCGCCGAGGTGGCGACGGCGGTGACGAAGGGCGACCTCACGCGGTCGATCAACGTCGACGCGCGAGGAGAGGTGGCCAATCTCAAGGACAACATCAACGAGATGATCGGCAACCTGCGCGACACCACTGAGAAGAACAGGGAGCAGGACTGGCTGAAGACCAACCTCACCCGGTTCACACGCATGCTCCAGGGCCAGCGTGACCCGATGACGGTGTCGAAGATGATCCTGTCCGAGCTCGCGCCGCTGGTGCACGCCGAGCACGGCGTCTTCTACGGCATGGTCGGGCCCAACGGCAGCCCGGCCCACCTCGTCCTCCAGGCCGGCTACGCGTACAAGCAGCGCAAGAACGTGGCGATGGAATTCATGCTCGGCGAGGGCCTGGTCGGCCAGTGCGCGCTCGAGAAGAAGCGAATCGTCATCACGCGCGTGCCGAAGGACTACATCAGGATCAACTCCGCCCTCGGCGAGGCCCCGCCGGCCAACATCATCGTCCTGCCGGTGCTGTTCGAAGGGGACGTCCGGGCGGTCATCGAGCTCGCGTCCTTCGAGCCGTTCAGCCCGACGCACATCGACTTTCTCGACCAGCTCGCCGAGAGCATCGGCATCGTCCTGAGCACCATCGAGGCCAACAGCCGGACCGAGGATCTGCTGGCGCAGTCGCAATCCCTCGCCACCGAGCTGCAGAGCCAGCAGGACCAGCTGCAGCGGACCAACGAGGAGCTGTCCGACAAGGCGCGACAGCTCGCCGAGCAGAACACGGAGGTCGAGCAGCGCCGCCTCGAGGTCGAGGCGGCGAAGACGCTGCTCGAGGACAAGGCGCAGCAGCTGGAGATCACCTCGCGCTACAAGTCGGAGTTCCTGGCCAACATGTCGCACGAGCTCCGCACGCCGCTGAACAGCCTTCTGATCCTCGCCCAGGAGCTGGCCGCGAACCCCGACGGGAACCTGCAGCCGAAGCAGATCGAGTACGCGACCATCATCCGGTCGTCCGGCACCGACCTGCTCAAGCTGATCAACGACATCCTCGACCTGTCCAAGATCGAGTCCGGCACGGTGGCGCTCGACATCAGCAACTGGCCGATCGAAGAGCTGAAGCCGATGCTGGAGCGAACGTTCCGCCACGTGGCCGAGGCCACCAAGCTCGGCTTCTCGATCGAGCTGCGACCGGGGTTGCCGGAGACGATCCCGACCGACCCGCAGCGCCTGCAGCAGATCCTCAACAACCTGCTGAGCAACGCGTTCAAGTTCACCGAGAAGGGACGGGTGGAATTCGTCGCCGAGATGGCGACCACCGGCTGGAGTCCCGCCAACGAGACGCTCAACCGCGCCTCGCAGGTCATCGCGTTCCGCGTCGTCGACACGGGCATCGGCATCCCGCTGGAAAAGCAGCAGTCGATCTTCGAGCCGTTCCTGCAGGCCGACGGCTCGACGAGCCGCAAGTACGGAGGCACAGGCCTGGGGCTTTCCATCTGCCGTGAGCTCACGCGCCTGCTGGGCGGCGAGATCCGCATCCAGAGCGAGCCCTCGGTGGGCAGCGTCTTCTCCGTGTACCTGCCGCTGATCGGCCCGGCGCAGCTGCGGACGGCCGCGCCGGATGCCGCCGACATGGCGGCGACGGAGGTGGTGGCCAGCGCGAGCGGCTCAGGCCTGTGGCAGGCGGTCGCGGCGGAGTCCAACGGCTCCGGAGGCGCTGCGACGGCGGTCAAGTCCCTCCTCGTCGTCGAGGACGACCCGGTGCAGCAACGCTACATCGCGGACCTGATGGAGCCGGCCGGCACCCGGACGGTCGCCGTCTCGAGCGGCGACGAGGCGCTGGCCCGGCTCGCCGGCGAGAAGTTCGACTGCGTGGTCCTCGACCTGGGACTTCCCGGATTGTCGGGCTGGCACGTCATCGAGGAGCTGCAGGCGAACCAGGCTCTCGGGTCCACCCCGCTGGTCGTGTACACGGGTCGAGACCTCACGCGCAAAGAGGAGATCAAGCTCGGCAGGGCGGCGAAGAGCATCGTCATCAAGGACGCGCGGTCGCCGGAGCGGCTGAAGCAGGAAATCTCGGCCATCCTGCGCGGCGCGGAAGCCGAGGCCGACGGTGAAAAGGGGGAGGCGGTATCGAACGGCGCCGAGCCGGTCTCGTACGGCGAGCTGGCCGGCAAGAAGGTCCTGGTCGTGGACGACGACATCCGCAACATCTTTGCGCTGACCGCGATGCTCGAGCGGCAGCAGATGGAAGTGATATCGGTCGATTCCGGCCAGGAGGCGTTGGACCTTCTTCAGCAGCCCAACGACGTCGATGTCGCCCTGGTCGACGTGATGATGCCCGAGATGGACGGCTACGTGACGATGTCGAAGATGCGGGAGCTGAAGGCCTTTGCCGACCGGCCGATCATCGCGCTGACGGCGAAGGCGATGAAAGGAGACCGCGAGAAATGCATCCAGGCGGGGGCGTCGGATTACATCGCGAAGCCCGTCAACAACGAGCACCTTCTTACCTTGCTCAGGTCCTGGCTGGTCCGGTGAGCAAGAGCGAGGCAGCAGTTCTTCTCGACGGCGTACCGACCGAGCTCGAGGAGATCGAGATCCGGCTGCTGCTCGAGGGCGTCCGTCTCCGTTACGGCTACGACTTTCGTGAGTACGCGCTGAACCCGCTGCGGCGGGGCTTGCTCACAGCCATGGCCCGCGAGGGCGTGCGCACGATCTCCGCTTACCAGGACCGCGTCTTGCACGATGCGGCCGCCATGCAGAGGTTCCTCGGCACGGTCGGGGTGAACGTCACCACGATGTTCCGCGACCCGGACCTGCTGCAGTGCTTCCGCGACGAGGTCGTGCCGATGCTGCGCACGTATCCGTCGTCGAGGATCTGGGTCGCGGGCTGCGCCACGGGCGAGGAGGTGTATTCGCTGGCGATCGTGCTCGCCGAGGTGGACATGCTCCAGCGGACGACCATCTACGCCACCGACATCAACGAGGAGATGCTGGCGGTGGGACGGCTCGGGTCTTACCCGGTGGACCGCATGCGCAGGTACGAGGAGGCGTACAGGCTCGCCGGCGGACAGGGCAGCCTCTCCGGCCATTACTCGGTCACCGGGCGCAGCGCACGGCTCGACCAGACGCTGCAGGAAAGCATCACCTGGGCGCACCACAACCTGGTGACCGACGGTTCGTTCAACGACTTCCATCTGATCCTGTGCGCCAACGTGCTGATCTATTTCCGGCAGTCGTTGCAGGAGCGTGCGCACAGGCTCTTCTACGACAGCCTCGTCCGCGGCGGCTTCCTCGCCCTCGGCAAGCGCGAGTCGCTGATGCACTGCCCGGACCGCGACCACTACGAACAGGTGAAAGACGGCGTGAACCTGTTCCGGAAGATGCGATGGTGACCAAGGCGCGGCGCGGGGCTGCTCAGGAGATCACGCCGGAGGCGCCGCCGGCGAAGACCAAGGTCAACCTGCTCGTCGTCGACGACGACGCGACCAAGCGATTTGCGCTGCGCACCATCCTCAATCCGCTGGACGAGAACATCGTCGAAGCGTCGTCCGGCGCCGATGCGCTGCGCCACATGCTGCGCAACGAGTTCGCCGTCGTGCTGCTCGACGTGCGGATGCCGATCATGGACGGCTTCGAGACCGCGCAGCTCATCCGCCAGCGGCCGCGGTCGGAGCTGACGCCGCTGATCTTCGTCAC
>DASSLL010000101.1:0-3848 GCA_035689485.1 Candidatus Dormiibacterota bacterium
ACCGAGGCACAGCTCCGCGAAGACGTCAGGCGGCGCGATGCGCAGCGTCGACGCGAAGTGCTCGCCAGACTTGTGCATCCGATCAGGGCGATGCGTCCGATCGTCACCGCGTGGCCGGCGCTCGGCGAGCTGCTTGCTCAAAGGCCGCTTCCGCCGACCAGCCTCGACCGCCGTGTCGGCCCGACGCGCCAATTCGCGCTCATCCGAAGCCGACTCGACGTGGTCAAGAAGGTTGCGCACATGCACGGAGCGACCGTCAACGACGTCCTGCTGGCCGTGGTCGCAGGCGGCCTTCGCGATCTCCTTCGCAGCCGTGGGGAGGCGGCGGAGTCAGAGTTGCGTGCATACGTGCCCATCTCGCTGCATCAGCTCCAAGGGCGCGAGGTACGAGGGAACCTGATCAGCCAGATGGTCGTCGCGCTTCCCATCGGCGCCCGCGATCGGGCCTCGGCGCTGCGCCAGATATCTGCCGAAACCGCACGCAGCAAGGCGAAGAGCCACCCGTCGCTGGGCTGGATGCCGCACAGCGGCATCGCGGGGCGCGCCTTTCTGCGACTGGTGGGCCGTCAGCGTGTCAACGTGACCACCGCGGACCTCCCCGGGCCTCCAACGCCGCTGTATTTCGCAGGGGCTCGCGTGCTCGAGGTGTTCCCGCTGACGCAGTTGATCGCCAATGTCTCCATCGGCATCGCGGCGATCTCGTACGCAGGCCAGTTCAACCTGATGGTGGTCGCGGATGGAGATGCCTATCCCGACATCGATGTTTTCGCGAAGAGCTGCGAAAAGGAGCTTGACGCTCTCGCCCTGGGTGCAGGCGCGACGACGCCGCCCGCCGTCGAGTCGCCCCGGGCTGTCGTGGCCGCGGCAGTGGGAGGTTGACAGAAGGAATGTCAGTCGCACAGATACGCTCGCAACTGGAGAAGCCCGCACCAGCCGCGCGCTCGGTTGGCGACCTCGCGCTGGAGCAGCGGGTGGACGAGATCCTCAACCGCCATCCGGCCATCGGCCTCGCGCTCGGCATCATCCGCAATGGGCGCCTCGAGTTCTTCCGCGGACATGGCTTTGCCGACATTGAATCGAAGACGCCAATCACCGAGCACACGGTCTTTCGAATCGGATCGATCACCAAAACCTTCACCGGAGTCGCCGTCATGCAGCTGTGGGAGCGGGGACTCCTGGACCTCGATGCGCCCGCCAACGACTACCTGCGCGCCTTCAAGCTGGTGCCGACGAAGGCGAGCTTCAGGCCGGCGACGGTGCGGCATCTGCTGACCCACACCGCCGGGATCCCCGAGATCGCCCACCGTCCATCCGCGGGTTTCTGGATGCTCGACGACATCGTGAAGGCGGGGCGCCCGGTGCCATCCCTGGCGGAGTACTACCGAGATGGCCTTCGGATCGACGTCGAACCCGGAACGAGGTTTGTCTACACGGACCACGACTTTGCGACGCTGGGTCAGATCGTCGAGGACGTGAGTGGCGTGCCTTTCGACAGTTATCTGCGCGAACACGTCTTCAAACCGCTCGGCATGGATCACACGGACGTCGTCCGGTCCGAGCGAGTGCGGTCGCACCTGGCCTCGGCATACGACGTCGGCTCGCGCGCCATCCGCCCCATCGATGACTTCGACGTATTGACGGCCGGCGGCGGCGCCGCCTATTCCACCACCAAGGACATGGCGCTGTATGTGGCGGCTCTGCTCAACGGTGGGTCAAATGAGCACGGCTCGGTGCTCAAGCCGGCAACTCTCGCGACCATGTTCGAGCCCCACCATCGGACTGATCCGCGACTGCCAGGTGAGGGCCTGGTGTTCTCCCGGGCCATCGTGGGCGGGCATCTCGCGGTCGGGCACGGGGGCATTCTTCCCGGCTTCATTTCGCAGATGTGGCTCGCGCCCGCCGACGGCCTGGGCGTGCTCGCCTTCACCAATGGATCCAGACTCGCGATGCTCTGGCTTCCGGGAGAGGGACTGGGCGTGCTGCGACAGATGCTGGGGGCGGCGGACGAGGGCGTCCGCCACGATGTTCCGCAGCATCCGGAGCTCTGGCCCGACATGTGCGGCTGGTACAAGCTTCGCGCCCGCCTCACCGACATCCGAGCCCGCGCGATGGTCGGCGGAATTGGCGCCGAGGTCTTCGTGCGTCACGGCCACCTCAACGTTCGGTTACTGACGCCCATACCGGCCCTGTATCGCGGCTTTCCGCTGCACCCTGACGACGAATCCGATCCCTACGCGTTCCGGATCGACATCTCTGAGTTCGGGATGGGGACAGCGCGAGTTGTCTTCAGCCAGGACGGTGACGGACGAACGGCCTGGGTGCACGCGGATTTCGTGCCGCTATGTCTCGAGAAGCAACCGTCCTCCAAGAATCCGCGTTACTGGGTCACGGGCATCGTCGGCGCGCTTGCCACCGCGGCCGCCGCAGCGGGAGCCCGGCGGCTGCGTAACGGGTCCTGAGGCGCGACTGATGAAGGGAGCCGTTCGAATTCGCGATGTCTCTCTCTTTGTCGAGGTTGTCGGCCGGGGTCACCCGCTGCTGTTGATGCACGGCGGCCCCGGCGCGGACCACCACACTCTGTCGGCGCTCCGCAGCCTCAAGGACCAGTTCACGTTGATCTTCTACGACCACCGCTGCAACGGGCGTTCGGTGGGCGCCGACGTATCGACCATGACCTGGGAGAACCTGACGGCCGACGCCGACGCTCTTCGCCAGCACCTCGGGTACGACAAGTGGGCGGTGCTGGGTCACTCTTTCGGCGGCCAAGTGGCTCTCGAGTACGCGCTGCGATATCAGTCGCGCCTCACGCATCTGATCTTGCTCGACACGGGAGGCGACTCGCGGTGGGCGAGGGACGAAGCGCCGAAGCTAGCCTTGCAGCGAAGCGGCAAACAGGAAATGGCCGATCTGGTGAGCCGCTGGTTCCACGGCGAATTCGACCCCAAGAAGATGCTGTCCTCGCTGATGAGCATGGGTGAGCTCTACAACCCACACACCAATCTCTGGTCGTTTGCCCGTGAGCTTGCGAGCGGCGAATGGCGCGGTTTGTTCACCTTGCGACCGGAGCCGCTGATCTTCGCCGGCCGCACGCTGCTCGACGGCTGGTCGGTCATGGATCGGCTGGGGGAGATTCGGGTGCCGGTCATGGTGATGGCGGGACGCGACGACTTCATATTTCCGCCTGACGCAACACGCGAGCTGGCGGGCGCGATGCCGAACGCGAAACTTCAGATCATCGACGGGGCAGGGCACAACCCGCAATCAGAGCAGCGCGATACGGTCCTATCCACGATCCGAGCGTTCCTCGCGTCCCATGTCGCCCGCGAGGCTGCTCAGCTCACCGCGACGTCGTCGTAAACGTACGGGCTCGCGCTTCCCACCTGCGCCGAGTAGCTGCCCGAGTGGGATCTGGTGCTCACGGCGGTCGCGCCTGACGCCGTCCATCCGGTGAAGTCGCCGGTCTCGAATCCGCCGTTGATGATTGCCGACGGGGGCGGCGTGCTGACCACCAGCGTCACCGAGGCGGTGTGGCTCAGGCTCCCGCCGGTCCCGGTGATGGCGATGAGGTAGGTGCCGGTCGTGGCCACTGCGGTCGCACTCACGGTCAGAGTGGAGGATCCCGTCCCGGCGATCGAAGCCGGGTTGAACGCTGCGGAGGCCCCGGAGCCTAACCCCGACGCCGCCAGAAGGTGCAGCCGTCCGAATCAACCGCCATCGAGCTGTAATCGCCCCAGCGGCTGAGGTTGGTGGTCTGGGAGCCCGCTCCGTCGATGACCGAGACCTCGCCCTGCCCTACGGATTGCCGAATTTCCGTGAAAGGCTCGCCGTCAAGCTCGATTTGGGGTCAA
>DASSLL010000102.1:0-37260 GCA_035689485.1 Candidatus Dormiibacterota bacterium
GTCCTCATCCACTCGACCAGGAAGAGCAAGCTGCGAGTCGCCGCCGCCATGGACCACGAGGTCCGGGGACCGAAGCGGCTGGACGCCTCCTCCGAGGTCCACGAAGACCTCGCGCGGTTCACGGTCGCCGCCCCGGTGAAGCGCGGAGAACGCTTGACCATCATCAAGTACGTCGCCTATGGCTGGTCCAGCCTGCGCTCCGCGCCCGCGCTGCGCGCCCAGGTCGACGGCGACCTCGCCATCGCTCGTGAGCATGGATGGGACGGCCTCGTCGAAGCGCAGCGCCAGTTCCTCGCCGACTTCTGGTCGCGCTCGGACGTCGAGCTCGAGGGCGACGACGAGATCCAGCAGGCAATCCGTTTCGCCATGTTCCACGTCCTCCAATCGGCGGCGCGCGCGGAGCAGCGGGCGATCCCCGCGAAAGGGCTGACCGGTCCCGGCTACGACGGCCACACGTTCTGGGACACCGAGAGCTACGTGCTGCCCGTCCTCACCTACACGTACCCGGGCTGTGTCGCCGACGTGCTGCGCTGGCGGCACTCCATCCTCGACGCCGCCCGCAAGCGCGCGGCCGACTTCGGGTTGAGGGGCGCTGCGTTCCCCTGGCGCACCATCCACGGTGAAGAGTGCTCCGGCTACTGGCCGGCCTCGACCGCGGCGATGCACATCAACGCCGACATCGCCGACGCCGTCGTGCGCTACACGACCGCGACCGGCGACAAGAACTTCGACCGGCAGTTCGGCGCGGAGCTCCTCATCGAGACCGCGCGGCTGTGGGCGTCCGTCGGCCACCACGCCCGCGACGGCCGGTTCCGAATCGACGGCGTGACCGGGCCTGACGAGTACAGCGCCGTGATGGACAACAACGTGTACACGAACCTGATGGCACAGCACAACCTCAACGGCGCCGTCGACGCCGTGAAGCGCCAGCCCGCGGTCGCGCGACGGCTGAAGGTCTCAGCCGCCGAGACAAAAGCGTGGCGCGCAGCCGCGGCCGGCATGTACATCCCGTACGAGCCCGAGCTGCGCATCCACAAGCAGGCGAGCCAGTTCACCGACCACGAGGTCTGGGACTTCAAGAGCACGAAGCCCGAGCAGTATCCGCTCTTCCTGCACTTCCCCTATTTCGACCTCTATCGCAAGCAGGTGATCAAGCAGGCCGACCTCGTGCTGGCGATGCACGTCCGCGGCGACGCGTTCTCCGATGAGGAAAAGGCCCGGAACTTCGCCTACTACGAGGCGATCACCGTGCGCGATTCGTCGCTCTCTTCATCCACGCAGTCGATCATGGCCTCGGAGGTAGGGCACCTGCGACTCGCGCACGACTACCTGGGCGAGGCGGCGTTGATGGACCTGCGTGACCTCGAGCACAACGTGCGCGACGGGCTGCACATGGCCTCGCTCGCCGGCGCCTGGCTCGCGGTGGTGCAGGGGTTCGGGTGTATGCGCCACCACGGCGACTGGCTCGGCTTCAGCCCACGGCTGCCGCCCACGATCGGCCGGGTGACCTTTCGCGTGACTTTCCTTCAGCGCCAGATCCGAGTGTCGTTCGACCACCGCCGGGTGACGTACACGCTGGAGGAGGGTGACGCCATCTCGTTCCACCATCACGGCGAGAAGATCCGCGTCGCGCGCGGCAGACCGGTCCGGCGGAGCCTGGCGCGGCTCGAGCCGCTGCCGGAGCCGAAGCAGCCCGCCGGCCGGGCTCCGGCGCGCCGTCATCCCGCCCGCAAGCAGGCAAGGGCGGCGCGCCCCTCAGGGGCCCCCGCGAAATCGCAGATTTCGCGGGGCGTAAAAGAGCTGCGCCCTACTTCAGCTCCGCGGTCGCGCCGGCTTCCTTCAGGCGCGCGACGGCCTTCTCGGCGTCGGCCTTCGAAACGTTCTCCAGCACCGGCTTCGGCGCGGCGTCGACGAGGTCCTTAGCCTCCTTCAGGCCGAGCTGCGTCAGCTCGCGGACCGCCTTGATGACGTTGATCTTGCTGTCGCCGACGGCCGTCAGCGTGACGGTGAACTCGGTCTGCTCCTCTTCGGCAGCGGCGGCTTCGCCGCCCGCGGCCGGGCCCGCCACCGCCGCCACCGCGACGGGGGCGGCGGCCTTGATGCCGAACTCGTCCTCGATGGCCTTCACGGCCTCGACGACGTCCAGGATGCTCCAGTCCTTGAGCGCCTCCACAAACTCTTTCGGGGTGATCTTTGTCGCCGCCATTTATTACGCTGCCTCCAGTTTTGTCTTGTACGCGTTCAGCACTCCGATGAGCTGCTGAACCGGGGTTTGCATGATTCCGACCAGCTGGCCTACGGGTGACTGCAGGGTGCCCAACAGCTGGGCGATCAGGGACTCGCGCGACGGCAGGTCGGCCAGCTGCTTGACCTGGTCGGGCGAGAACACGCGGCCCTCGACGAGGCCGCCCTTGATGTCGAGCTTCAACCGGGTCGCGCGGACCCAGTCGTTGATGAGCTTCGAGGGCGTGGCCAGGTCGTCGTAACCGAAGGCGATGGCCACGGGACCCTCGAGCTCCGATTCGAGCGCCTTCACGCCGGCCGCGTCGGCCGCCCGCCGGGCGAGCGTGTTCTTGACCACGCGATACTCGACGTCGCCGCCACGCAGCTTGCCGCGAAGGTCCTGGATCTGCGTGACCGTGAGGCCTCGGTAATCGGTGAGGACGGCGACCTTCGCCTTCTTCAGCTTTTCCGTCAGGAGCTCGACCTGCTCGGCCTTCTGCTCCTTGCGCGCTCTCGGCAAATGAAAAATCCTCCCCGCCCCAAGACAAAAGGCAGGAAGGATCAAGACGTGTCCTTCACTTTCGGTTGCCTCGGTAGGAGATTAAGGTCGCTCGGGCGACCGCCTACGGTCTAGGGCAGGACGCGAATTATACGGACACAGGCGTGGGCGCTTCCAGCAGCCGCTTGATCGCTTCCAGCGATTCCTGGCGCCGCCGGATGATTCGCTCTCGGGTTGCCCCGCGGGAGAACGGCAAGGCCAGAACAGCGAAGGAGTAGGGCAAGACTGTCCAGTAGGTCCACACGATCTCGGTCCCCTCATCGATCCGAGCCATCTCATAGACACCGTCGGTCGGGCGCCGGTGACGGCTGGCGGTGCCGAAGCGCCGACCAGGGTCGTAGGCGACCACCTGCTCTTCTTCGCTGATCACCGACCGCCCCTGCCGAAAGGTCGTGAGGACCACCGAGCCGATGTGAAGGGGCAGGTCGAGCTGCCCAAAAACGTCGAGCGCAGGAAGATAGCTGTGCCAGTTGCGCGGATCGCTGACCAGCGCAAACGCCGCCTCCGGAGTGCTGCGGGCCACGATCCGCAACCGGTACTGGATACGGCGAGCGGTAGGTGGAACATTCCACAAAGCCCAGGCGAGGACGACAGCGGCGTAGAAGCCGGCCACTGCGGGAAAGGTCGTCGCCATTGCCAGCGTCAGCCCGGCCACCAGACATCCATAGCCGATCGCCGTGCAGGTCTGGGTCCATTCGACGTCCTGGATGCGACGAATTCGACCGACCGGAAACGATCCCCGCGCGATTGCGATGACGATGAAGATCGCGCCCGGTACGAGGACGAGGGCGGCGGCGGCCACGAGCGCAAACTGGGGCAAGCCCTGCATGGGAACGTCGGCCGGCTCGGTGCTCACCAGGTAGATGGGGACGCCAAGGAGCAACAGGATCGGGCCGAGTGTCAGGAGGCTTTCTCTCCTCATCGACCGCCGTGCGCTATCTCCCAGTCCTCGCGCAACAGCTCGGTCAGCACGTGGTCTACCCACTTACCGTCGATGAAGCGGTCGGCCTTCCAGCGACCGACCTCTTTGTAGCCGGCGGCTTTCTGCGCACGCGCGCTGGCCTCGTTGCCCGCCAGATATCCGGATTTCAACTTGCGCAGTGGCAGCTGCGTGAACGCGTAGGCCGCCCGCAGCTGCATCAGCTCGCTCGCGAGGCCTTTGCCCCATGCCTTCTTGTCGCCGATGACCGTGCCGGTCGTGCCGTAGCCGTTCTTCCAGTCGATCCGGACGATGCTCGTGCCGCCCACCAGCCGCGCGTCGTGCTCGACACACCACCAGACCATGTCGGGATCCCGCGCCGCCCGCTCGATGAACTCCTTCTCCATCTCGGCGGACGGCGGATGGCGCAGCTTGATGAACCGGGTCACCTCGAGGTCCTCGAACCAGGTCGCCATCACCGCCGCCTCGTCAGGCTTTGGCGGGCGCAGGCGAAGGAGCTTGCCCTGAATGACCGGTCCGTACATCACAGCAAAGTGTGCGGAAAACGGTGATTTTTCGAGGCGTTTTTAGCCCTTTTCAGCACACATTGCGACCGGATGTCGCCGCGGGGCCGGACCTAGCTCGCGATGTGCAGCTTCGCGGCTTCGCGCACGTCGACAGGGACCGACGGCCCCTGCGTCGAGGTCAAAAAGAACGTCCGCAGGTACTGCCCCTTCGACGACGACGGCTTGTTGCGGATCAGCGCGTCGACGAGCGTCGTCAGGTTCGAGTACAGCGCCTTCTGGTCGAACGACACCTTGCCGATGGGCACGTGCACGATGCCGAACTTGTCCGTGCGGAATTCGACCTTGCCGCCCTTGGCCTCACGCACGGCCCGGCCCACATCCTGCGTCACGGTGCCCGACTTGGGGTTGGGCATGAGGCCGCGTGGGCCCAGGATCTTGCCCAGCGGGCCGACCTTGGCCATCATGTCCGGCGTCGCGATCGCGGCGTCGAAGTCGGTGAAGCCGTCCTGCACGCGCTTCACGAGGTCGTCGCCCCCGACGATGTCCGCGCCCGCGTCCTGCGCCTCGCGCGCCCGTTCGCCCGCCGCGAACACGGCCACGCGCACCTTCTTGCCGGTGCCGTTCGGCAGCACGACCGAGCCGCGCACCATCTGCTCGGCGTGACGCGGGTCGACGCCGAGGCGGATGTGCGCCTCGACGGTCGCGTCGAACTTGGAGATCGATGTGTCGCGCACGATCTGGCAAGCGGCCTCGGGCTCGAGCCCGCCGTCGCCGTTGCTCGAGAGGGCCGCCTCGACCTTCTTTGCGGCCTCGATGTACTTCTTGCCCCTCTTCTTCGGCATCGGCGCTATTCCACCACTTCCAGGCCCATCGAGCGGGCCGTGCCCTCGACCATCCGCATCCCCTGGTCGAGCTCGTACGCGTTGAGGTCTTTGCGCTTGGCCTCGACGATCTGGCGGATCTGGGCGCGTGTCACGCGGCCGATCTTCTCCTTGTTCGGCTTCGCCGATCCCTTCTCCACGCCGGCCGCGCGCTTCAGCAGCTGCACCGCGGGCGGCGTCTTCAGGACGAACGTGAAGCTTCGGTCCTCGAAGATCGTGATCAGCGCCGGCACCACGTCACCCGCCTGCGCCTGCGTGCGCTCGTTGTACGCCTTGGTGAACTCCATGATGTTGATGCCGTGCGGGCCCAACGCCGTGCCGACGGGCGGCGCCGGCGTGGCGCGGCCTGCCTGCAGCTCGAGCTTCAGCACGGCGCGGACTTTCTTCTTGCCCATACCTATCTATCTATACGTGCGCTAGTGGACTTTCTCGACCTGCAGCAGGTCGAGCTCGACCGGCGTCTCGCGGCCGAACATGTTGACGAGCACCTTCAGCTTGCCCTTCTCGGCGTTGATTTCGTCGACCTTGCCGTGGAAGTCGGTGAACGGTCCGTCGACGACGCGCACGGACTCGCCGACCTGGAACTCGACGCGGATCTTCGGCGCTTCCTGCTTCATCTGCTTCTGGATAGCGCGGACCTCTTTCTCCTGCAGAGGCACCGGGCTGTTCGCGGAACCGACGAAGCTTGTCACGCCGGGCGTGTTGCGCACCACGAACCACGACTCGTTCGACATCTTCATCTTCACCAGGATGTAGCCGGGGAAGATGCGCTTCTGCACGTGGCGGCGCTTGCCGTCTTTGATCTCGATCTCGTCCTCCATGGGGACGAGCACCTGCAGGATCTTGTCCTGCATGTCCATCGACTCGATCCTCTTCTCGAGGTTCTTCTTGACCTTCTCCTCATGCCCCGAGTACGCGTGGACGACATACCACTGCGGTTCCTCTTCGGGCGTGGGCTGGGTCTTCTCTACTGCCAACTTCTTCTAGTGCGCTCCGTTGTAGATCGTCCGCTTGGCGGCCTCGGCCAGGAAGTAGTCGGTCCCGCCGATGAACACGCCGAGGATCACCACGGTGAAGATGACCACCAGCGTGTAGCGATACAGCTCCCCGCCGGTCGGCCACACGACCTTGCGCAGCTCTTCGTAGACGCCGCGGAAGAACTCGCCCAGGCCTGACTGTGGCCGCGGCTCTTCGCGCTTGCGTGCCGTTACCGCCATGTCACTTGGTCTCCCGGTGCAGGGTGTGCTTGTGGTCCCACCGGCAGTATTTCATGAGTTCCAACCGGTCAGGGTCGTTCTTCTTGTTCTTCAAGGTGGTGTAGTTCCGTCTCTTGCAGACGGAGCAGGCGAGGGTGATGACTTCTTCCATGCTTGTCTCTTTGCTTGGGGAGAAAGAAAAAAGCCTAGGTTCCCTAGGCGGTGTCAATAGTACCAGACGGTAGAGAATTCCCCTTACATGCCGACCACGATTGCCGTCCTGCACGGCGACCAGACGGGCGAGGAGCTCCTCCGCGAAGCGCTCCGGCTCCTGGACCCGGTGGTCCTGGGCTTCCGGGTGGAGACGAAAGACTACGACCTCTCGCTCGACGAGCGCCGGCGCACCCGCAACCAGTGTGTGCTCGACGCCGCCGAGGGCCTGCAGGAGTTCGGCTTCGGCATCAAGGCGGCGACGGTCACCCCCGAGGGGTCGGGCGACGTGGGCAGCCCCAACGCCATCCTCCGCAAGCAGATCGACGGCCGGGTGATCGTGCGCACCGGCCGCCGGATTCCGGGCGTCCGCCCGCTGGCCGGTGTGCACTCCCCCATCTCCGTCATCCGCATGGCGGTGGACGACGCCTACGGCGCGCGCGAGTGGCGGGAGGGTCACGAGCTGGAGGAATGGGCGTTCCGGACGGAGAAGATCAGCCGGCGGACCTGCCGGATCGTCGCCGAGTACGCCTTCACCCATGCCCGGCGGATCGAGGCCAGGGTGTTCGGCGGGCCCAAGTTCACGGTGAGCCCCGTGTACGAGGGCATGTTCAAGGAGGAGCTGGACGCCGCCGCCAAGCGCCATCCGGAGGTGCGCTACGAGCCTCAGCTGATCGACGCCACCTACGCGCTGCTGCTCGCGACGACCGGCGAGGCGCTGGTCGTCCCCGCCTTGAACCGCGACGGGGACACGCTGTCCGACCTGGTCATGCAGATGTTCGGCACCATCGCGGGCGCCGAGTCCGTTCTGCTGGCGTTCGACGACGACGGCGCCGTCAAGGTCGCCATGACCGAGGCGCCGCACGGCACCGCTCCGGCCCTGCAGGGCAAGAACGTGGCCAATCCGATGGCGATGATCCTGGCTGTAGCCTCGCTGCTCGGTTACATGAAGGACGAGGAGGCGCGGCGGGCGTCGCGGGCGTTGTACGAAGCTGCACTCGAAGCGGTCTCGGACGGCGTGCGCACGGCTGATCTGGGCGGCCAGGCATCGACCAGCGACTTCACCAACGAGGTCATCCGGCGGGTGAAGACCAAGGTCGAGGTGTGGAGCGCCCTGGCGGACATCGAGCGCTGAGGTATCTGGCGCTCGGCGACTCCTACACGATCGGCACGGGCGCCTCGGACGACGCCCACGCGTGGCCGTCGATCGTCGCCGCGCGACTGGGCGCCGAGCTGGTCAACCCGGCCGTCAACGGCTACACGACCCTCGACCTGATCCGCGAGGAGCTGCCGTACGTCGACAGCTTTCAGCCGGACCTGGTCTCGGTGCTGATCGGCGTCAACGACCTGGTGCAGGGCCGCTCACCCGCCCAGTACCGCAGCTCCCTGAAGACGATCTACGACGCCGTCCGGGGTCGCCGGGTGGTCGCGGTCTCGATCCCGAACTGGTCTTACGTCCCGGCCGCGGCCGGCTTCGGCGGCAGGGAGCACGTCGAGAGGCTGACGGACACCTTCAACGAGATCGCGCGGGACGAGGCCATGAGGCGCGGGTTCGCCTGGGTCGACCTTGGGGCGGCGAGCACCTCCGGCATCGGCATCGAAGGCTGGATCGCCTCCGACGAGCTCCATCCCGGCGACGTCCAGTACGCCGCCTGGGCGGAGGCGATCTGGCCGGCTATCCGGTAGCGGCGCTGAGGAGGGCCAGCGTGACGACCAGGCGCAGGAGGAGCCAGACGGCGTAGGCGGCGACGAGCAGGCCGAGCATGGCGGCGATCTTCGCGCTCGGCGACAGGCGGCTGCGGGCGACGTACATGTTGCCCAGCGCCGCGATCGCCCCGAGGACCCCGCCGATCAGGCCCCCGATCGCCACCAGGCTCAGCGGCAGGACGATCAACACGACCATCCACCAGGGCAGGCCGCGGAACTGCTCGAGGAATCCCGTCCTGGGAGAGGGCGCGCCGGGTGGGCTGCTGCTCACGGCGGGAACTCTATACGGCGTGCCGCGCGATGTCGCGTGTAGGGGGTATCTATTAGACCGTGATGCGCTTGAACGACTCGGCGTACTGGTAGCCGCCCCGCTTGCCGACGTCCCGGTGCCGCTTGCGCATGAACTTCTCGAAGTCCCACTCGCGGCCCGGCTTCGACACCTGGCTCTTGTGCTTGCGCAGCGCCTCGATCTTCTTGTCGAGCGTCGGCGTGATGTCGACGAGGTAATCGCCGGAAGTCCAGAACGGGATCCAGACCTCCTTCACCTCGTGAGGCTCGAATCCAGCTTTGAGCAGCGACCGGAACGCCCGCGGGTTGCGGGAATCCGGGTAGACGGCGGCCATGGTCGCCTCGCCGACGGCCAGGTGGTCGGGATGCGAGCCGCCCATGGGCGCGTCCAGCACCCGCCCAGGGATGTGCGTGATCACGAGCTCAGGCCTGTACTTGCGGATCATCCGGACGATGTCGCGGCGTAGCTTCAGGTCCGGCACCAGGTGGCCGTCCTTGTAGCCGAGGAACTCAATCCTCTTGACGCCCAGGACCTTCGCCGCGGCGCGCTGCTCCCTCGCGCGGATGGCGATCAGGTCGGCGTCCTTCTGGTTCGGGTCTTCGCCGCCCTGCCGGCCGTCGGTGACGATGACGTAGGTCACCTCCGCGCCGCTGGCCGCCAGCCGCGCGATCGAGCCTCCGGCGCCGAAGTCGGGGTCGTCCGGATGCGCGGAGACGACGAGCACGCGTTCGAACTTGGGGAGTCTTCCGTTGCTGCGCGCGGTCGCCACCAGTTAAGACGATAGAAGCTAGCGTCTCGCCCTTGCAGGCGCGCTGAGCGACGCCAGCGGGATCGCCGCCTGGACCGGCGCCCAGAGCGCCTCCAGCTGCTCGGCAGTCAGCCTGGTCCGCGCCGCGATCACGCGGCCCCCGAACGCCGCCGTCTTGACCGCCGCCCAACCCCCGCCCCCCGCCATGCGCATGGGCACCGTGACCACCGCCGCCAGCGCCGCCGCCTCCTCGCCCGACCGCGAGCTCCCGTCGGCGATCGCGCGCGACAGCACGTTCGACAGGTCGTCCTCCAGCTGCCAGGGCTTGGCCAGGACGGCGCACTGCGCCGAGCCCAACCGCCCGACCGCCGTGACGTAGCGCGAGACCATCGCCCCCAGCGACCGCGGATTGGTCACGGGGATCGCCGACGCGAAGGGTGCATACGACGCCGCGAACTTGATCGGCGTCAGGTGATGCCGGTGCACCAGCGCCGAGACCGCGTGCCACGTCGCGACGGCTTCATCGTCCGAGCGCCCGCCGAAGAAGTCGATGAGCGCGCTGCCCGCGTTCACGACCGGAGCGACGGCCTCTTCGTTCAGCTGAGGGGCGGCCGCCGCGACGCGCTCCCAGTCGGCGCGCTGCAGCGCCGCCACCCTGTGCGCGAACCCACCGCCGTTGATGTTGCCGAGCGAGATCGACGAATCGAACGTGTCGAGCATCGGCCGCACCTGCTCGATGTTCTGCGGATGGTGCGATTCGATGGCAAAGGCGACCCGCTCGACCGCGACGAAGACGCGGCAGCGCGTGAACGTGTCCAGGTCACGGGTCGCTTCGATCGCCGCGAGGATGGCGCGGACGACGCCCGCAGGCTCAGCCGCGCCCTCGCGGGTGACGCTCGACACGAGCTTCCGCCGGTCCAGGACGCGCAGCCACTGGATCGGGCTCAGCTCGGCGACACCCTTGATGAACGCCGCCACCTCCGTGTGGTTGGATCCGTACGCGGCCGCGGCCTTCGCCGGCGGCGGATTGGTGGTCGCGGTCCGCACGCGGGGCGGCCGCGTGATGGTCTTGATCGCCGTGTCGACCGCCGCCATCACGCGGTCGCTCGGGGCCATCGGCTCCGGCACCTCGTCGAGCGATGCGAGCGGGATGACGGCTTCGATCGGCGCCCAGAGCTCGGTGACCTCCTGCGCGCTCAGCTCCGCCAGCGCGCCGAGCACCCGGCCGCCGTGGACGGCCGTCTTGACGGCCGCCCATCCCTCGTCGCCCGTCAGGTGGTTGGGGATGAGGGCGAACGCGACCAGGGCGACCGCTTCCTCGCTCTTCGCCTCGCGGTTCTTCGCCACCGCCTGGAGGAGCGCGTGTGACGTCGCCGGCGACACGCGCCACCGCCGCGCGAGCACCTGAAGCTGCTCCTTCGTGAGCTTGTCGAGGGCGGCCATGTAGCGGCGAGTGCGAGGGTCGATCACGTCCGAGCCGGCGAGCGGGATGAGCGTTGCGAACGGTGTGTAGTTGACGGCGAACTTCATGGCCGGCAGCTGCGAGCGGTGCACCAGGGCCGTCATCGCCTGCCATGCCGCGACCTGCTTGTCTTCGCCTTTGCGGATCAGCGTGTCGAACAGCACCTCGCCCGCCCTGGCGAGCGTCTCGGAGATGCGCGTCTCGCTGCTGCGGATCGCCGCCTGGATGGAGCGGGCCGACTCCGGCGTGCCCAGGCCCTCCTTGCTCACGGAGGCCACGAGCCGCCTGGTGGCCAGCGCCTGCCGCCACTGCCACGGCGTCAGCTCGGCGGTCGCGGCGATGAAGGCTTCGACCTCGGCCGTGTGCGGCCCAAACCGGTGGGCGGCCGTGTCGTTGGCCTGTTGGATCCGGCCGAGCAGACCTTGGGAGGCGGGCGCCACGGCGGTAATTCTCCCGCTCCCGACGTATTACGCAGCCGTCTAAACCGTCTCGACTTTGAGCAAGTTCGTCTGCCCCGTTCGGCCGACCGGCACGCCGGCCACCACGACCACCCGGTCGCCCGGCCGCACCATGCCGCTGCCGAGGGCGGCCTGGCTGGCGAGCGCGATCATGTCGTCGGTGTCGGTGCCCTGACGGACGAGGAGCGGAACCACCCCGGAATACAGGGCCGTCCGCCGGAGCACCTCCGCGTGGGGGCTGGCCGCGATGACCGGCATCGAGGGCCTGGCCTTGCTGACCCGAAGCGCCGTCGTCCCCGACTCGGTGAAGGCGATGATGACCTTGGCGCCCAGCTCGGTCGCGGTCGCGGCGGCGGCATGGGCGATCGCGCTGCCGACCTGTCCGGGCTCTCGCCAGATCTGCCGCGTCCGGGCGTATGCCGGATGCTTCTGCGCCGCGTAGCAGATGCGCGCCATGGCCCGGACAGCCTCGACGGGATGGGCGCCGACCGACGTCTCCTGCGACAGCATGACCGCGTCGGTCCCATCCCAGATCGCGTTGGCCACGTCCGACGCCTCTGCCCTGGTCGGCCGGTTGGAGGTCACCATCGACTCCAGCATCTCGGTCGCGGTGATGACCGGCACGCCGGCGCGGTTGGCGCGGTCGATGACGTCCTTCTGGATCGCCGGCACCTCGCCGAGCTTCAGCTCCACGCCCAGGTCGCCGCGCGCGACCATGACCGCGTCCGCGACCTCGAGGATCCGGTCGAGGTTGCGGATCGCCTCGAGCTTCTCGAGCTTGGCCACCACCGGCACGACGCGGTTGTGGGCGGTGATGTGCTGCTGGCAGGTCAGGACGTCTTCCGGCCGGCGGACGAAGGACAGCGCGATGTAGTCGACCTCGAGCTCCAACGCGAGCTTGAGGTCCTGCAGGTCCTTCTCGGTCAGCGCGGGCAGCGCCAGCGTCCGGCCGGGCACGCTCACTCCTTTGCGCGCGCCGAGCAGCCCGCCGCGGACGACCTGGGCGTCGGCGTGACCGTCCTGGGCGTCGCGGACGTGGAGCTCGATGCGCCCGTCGTCGAGCAGAACGCGGTCTCCCGGCCGCAGCGCCTGGATGAGCTCCTGGTGACTGATCTCGATCTGGTCCGGCTGATGAGGCGCGGCGGCCACCAGGTGCACGACGCGGCCGCGCACCAGCTTTTGAAAGGTGCCTTCGACGGGGCCGGTGCGAATCTTGGGCCCCTGCAGGTCGCCGAGGATCGCGACCGGGCGTCCCACCGAGTCCGCCGCCTCTCTGATGTTGGCCGCGGCCTCCCGATGCGCCTCGGGGTCGCCGTGAGAGAAATTGAGCCGCGCGACGTCCATCCCTGCCTGGACCATGGCGCGCAGCACGTTCACCGACGAGCTCGACGGCCCGATCGTGCAGACGATCCGCGTCCTGCGAACCGCGCTCACTGGTACCGCTTCACGCGGCGCGTCATCTCCTTCTCCGCCTCTTCGACGCGCCGCTCGAGCTCGAGCGCGCTGATGACGGCGCCGCCCATGCCCCGGACCAGGTCGCGCTGAAAGCGGTCGGAGGTGGCGACGGTGATGACCTCGCCGGCGTTGTTCGCCCTGTACGCCAGCCGCTCGATCGCATGGTCGGCGGAGTGGCCCTTGCGGGTGAAGATCACCTTCACGCCCTCCACGTCCTGCTCCGAAATCGTCAGCGACGACGAGTGATGCGCGTCGAAGACGACCGTGACCGACTCGCCGCTGATCATCCCGAGCACCGCCACGCGGCGTACCAGCTCGTCGCGTGCGTCCTCCAGCGAGGCCGTGGACAGAAGGCGCTTCAGGGACGGCCAGGCGTGGACGACGTTGTAGCCGTCGACGATGAGCAGGCTCACGCGATCCGCATGTTGAGCAACCCGAAGAAGACGAGCTGCGTCGGGATCCCGGCGGCCGTCGTGATCGCAAAGATCAGCTCGAAAAACGCGTTCCGGACGGGGGCCACGAACCACAGCACCGCGTACACGCCGAGGATGGCGAGCGTGCCGTAGCGCAGCGCCCAGTAACGGTAGGAGAACGGAAGCCACGGCCGGATGACGCCGAAACCGTCCAGGCCCGGCACCGGCAGCAGGTTGAGCACCAGCGCGAACGACATGTAGAAGCCGAGCACGGCGAGGCCGGCGAAGAACTCGATGTTGCCGGTGGTGACGGCGTGCGCCGTGAAAGCCACGATGAATCCGGCGGCGATGGCGAGCCAGCACAGGAACGTGCCGGCCGGTCCGGCGAGCGATACGGCCGAGCTCCACGCCTTCGTCCGCAGCGCCGAGTGGTTGATGTAGACGGCGCCGCCGGGCAGAGCGATGCCGCCGAGCAGCAGAAACACCACCGGCAGCACGATGCTCATGGTCGCGTTGGTGTAGCGCAGCGGATTCAGGGTCAGGTAGCCGGCCGCCGCGACGGAGCGGTCGCCGCCGAGATACGCGACCAGCGCGTGCCCGAACTCGTGGATGCACAGCGACGTCACCCAGCACGCGACGACGAAGACAAGCGTCAACGGGACCACGAGCCGCGGCCAGAGGTCGACCCAAAGAAGCGCGCCCGAGACCGCGCCCGTGCCGGCGATGGCGAGGAAGACCGGGCTGATGCCGAGCTGGCTTCGACCCACGACCGCACGCGGCGGCTCGACCTGGGCCTGCTGACGGACGCCGTACAGCGACAGCCCCGCCTGCTGCAGCGGAAGGGCCGTTGACGGCGTATCCGCGTAGAGCATCGCGATCACCAGATGCATCGGGGTTACCTGGGGATGACCCATCGCCTGCGCTTCGCGGCCCGCGTTGAGGAGCAGGCGCTTCATGGGTACGCTCGCACTCCCGTCGGGCACGACCTGCGGTTCGGTTCTTTGCGGTTGCATCTGGACGTACGCCGTGAGGACGTCAGCAGATGTGGGCTCGGCGGCTCCCCGCTGCCGGGCGATCTCGTTCGCGCGGTCGACGATGGCGCGAGCGTCGCGCGACAGCGGGATGTCGACCGAGGCGTCCGAGATCACGGGCTCAGTTTAGGAACCGGCTGCGCGCTGCCTCATGACCTCGTAGAGGATTGCCGCGGCCGCGGCCGACGCGTTGAAGCTCGCGACTCGCCCCGACGCCGGCAGCCGTACGCGTGCGTCCGACCGTTCCTTGACCAGTCGATGGACGCCCGGCCCTTCGCTGCCGACGACGATGCACACGCGTTGCGTGAAGTCGAACTGCCACGGCAGCGACTCGCCACGGGGGTCGAGGGCGACGCACCAGATCCCGGCGCGCTTGACCTCGCTGATCGCCGAAGGCAATCCGGAGACGCGGGCGATCGGCAGGAGCTCCGAGGCGCCAGAGCTGGCCTTCACCGCGGCCGGGGACAGCGGCGCGGTCCGGTGCTCGGGCAGGATCGCGCCGTCGCTGCCCGCGACCTCGGCGCTGCGCAGGATGGCGCCAAGATTCTGCGGGTCGAGGACCGAGTCGAGCGCGACCAGGAGAGAAGGCTCTGTCGCGAGCAGCTCCTTCAGGGTCCAGTCACGACGGGGCTTGAGCTCGGCGGCCACGCCCTGGTTGACACCCGGCGCCAGCTGGTCCAGGCGCTGCGGCGACACGATCTCGACGCGCGCCAGCCTGGCCATCTCTTCGAGCCGCGGGTCGTGGCCGAGACCGGAGGCCTGGAAGACCTTGACGACGCGACCGGCGCGCGCCGCTTCCAGCACCGCGTTGCGGCCGAATATCAGCTGAGCCAAACTGTCCGCATGGTCGCAGACTTCATGGTCAAGGCCCGCGAGCTCCTCGCCCCGGGAGTCACCGAAGCGAGGTTGCAGCGCGTGGGCCGGATGCTCGCCGACGCCTCGCGCGAGCCGGGGTTCATCAAGGAATCCGAGATGCGTGCGCTGCACGGCAGCGAGTCGTCTTTCACCATCCTGGAGACGGATCCCGACGGTCTCACGTTGATGTTTTCGCGCTTCTCGCCATCGCAGGAGACGCCGGTGCACGACCACAACTCATGGGGCGTGGCCTGCGTCGTGCGGGGCAAGGACCGATACCGTCACTGGCACCACGACGACGAGGGCCGGCTGAAGGTGCTCTACGAGAAGGTGCTCGGGCCGGGCGATTTCGTGGTGTGGCTCGATCCGCCGCACGACATCCACAGCCAGCAAGGGATCGGCGAGCCGGCGTTCGAGCTCGTCCTGTTCGGCAAGGACGTGACGGCGATCCCGCGCAACTACTACGACACCGAGAAAGGGACGGTCAGGACCGCGCTGCCTCGGTAGGCCCTACTCGACGCCACCGCACACCGTCTTTCGAGTCCTCGAGCGCGATGCCGCGCTCACGCAAGTCATCGCGGATGCGGTCGGCCCTGGCAAATTCACGCGCCTTCCGCGCGGCCTCGCGCTCGGCGATGAGGCGCTCGACCTCTTCCGCCAGCCCCGGCTCCTCGGCGTGGATCACGTCCAGGTGCTGGTCGACCTCGTCGAGCAGCGCCAGCAGCGCGTCCCGATTGCCGGCTCCGACGCGCTCCGCGTCGAGGGCCGCGTTGGCGTCGCGGATGAGGTCGAACACGAGTCCGACGCCGAGCGGCAGGTTGAGGTCGTCGTCGAGCGCCTCGCGGTAGCCGGCGCGCACGGCCGCGACCTTCTGCCCCAGCTCGGCGTCGTCGGCGCCTGCGGGCGCCGCGCGCTGCACGCGCTCGCGAAACTCACGCAGCCGGCGGACCTGCTCGGCGGCCGAATGCAGGGCCTCGGGACTGAGGCGCAGCCGCGAGCGGTAGTGCGCGTTGGCGATGAGAAAGAAGCGCACGGCCAGCGGGTCGTATCCCGCCTCGAGCAGGTCGCGGAGCGTGGTGAACCCACCGGCGCTCTTGGACATCTTCTCGCCCGTCGCGTCGAAGAGGTGCTCGGAGTGGAGCCAGACCCGGGCGAACTGCCTGTGGTTTGCGGACTCCGACTGCGCGATCTCGTTCTCGTGGTGCGGAAAGACGAGGTCGACGCCTCCCATGTGCAGGTCGAGCGTGTCGCCGAGATAGCGCTTGCTCATCGCCGAGCACTCGATGTGCCAGCCGGGCCGGCCCTGGCCGAAGGGGGCGTCCCAAGCGGCGCCGATGTCCGCATCGCCCGGCTGGGTCTTCTTCCACAGCGCGAAGTCGCTGACCGACTCCTTGTCGTACTTGTCCGTCGCCACCCGCGCTCCCGGCTTCAGGCCGGCGCGGTCGAGGTGCGACAGCTCGCCGTACTGAGGAAAGCTCGAGATCCGGAAATACACGTCTCCGTCCTCGGCGGCATACGCGTTGCCGTTGTCGATGAGCATCGAGATCATCGCGATCATCTCCGGGATGTGCTCCGTCGCGCGCGGATAGTGCTCGGCGCGCTCGGCGCGCAGCGTCGCCATGTCCTCGAAAAAAGCCTTCTCGTACGGCTGCGTGTACTCCACGATCGTCGTCCGCGCGTGCATGGCCTGGTCGAGGATGCGGTCGTCGATGTCGGTGAGGTTCATCACGTGCTCGATGCGATAGCCGGAGACACGCAGGTGCCTGCGCACCAGGTCGTAGACGAGAAACGCGCGGTAGTTGCCGATGTGGGCGAAGTTCCAGACCGTGGGGCCGCAGGTGTACATGGTCACGCGGCCGGGCTCGAGCGGCTCGAACGGCTCCTTGATCCCGCTCAGCGTGTTGTGCAGACGCAGCGTCACGTCAGCCATTAGACGTTCTTGGCGGCAAAGACGTCAATCAACCCCGCTGATAGACACTTTTGGCGCCAAAAACGCCGAATTCGGTCAGAGCTCTTCGAGCATCGCCACCGCCTGGGCGGCGATGCCGGCGCCCGCGCCCAGCGCGCCCAGGCCCTCCGGCGACTTGCCCTTCACGTTGACGTCCTGCGTGCCCAGGCAATCCGCGAGGTTCTTGGCCATGGCCGCGGTGTACGGCTGAAGGCGTGGCTCCTGCGCAATCAACGTCGAGTCGACGTTCACCACACGGTAGCCGGCGTCGACGACTGCCGCAACTGCGCGCTCGAGCATCTCCAGGCTCGACGCGCCCTTGTACTTCGCATCGCCGGCCGGGAAGTGGCGTCCGATGTCGCCGAGACCGGCGGCGCCCAGAACCGCATCGATGACCGCATGCGTGAGCACGTCGGCGTCCGAATGGCCGTCGAGACCGCGTGGATGATCGATCGCCACGCCTCCGAGCACCAACCGGCGGCCCTCGACGAGAGGATGCACGTCGTACCCGATGCCGACCCTCACCGGGGCGTCGTCTCGTGCTCCCGGATGAGCGCCTCCACCACCTCGAGGTCCTCGGGAGTCGTGAGCTTGATGTTCGCCGGCTCCCCCGGCACCACGGTGACGACGTGCCCCGTCGCCGCCACGAGCTGGGCGTCGTCATCGCCGACGAGCCCGGCATCCGCGGCCTCGCGGTGCGCACGCGCGAGGAGCTCGTAGGCGAACCCCTGCGGCGTCTGCGCCAGCACGACCATCGAGCGGTCCAGGCTTTCGATGAGCCGGTTGCCCTCGACGCGCTTCACCGCGTCGCGGGGTGCGATGGCGGGAAAGGCCGCACCCGAATCGACGGCGGCCGCGAGCACACGCCGCACCAGGCCGGCGGTGGCCAGGGGCCGCGCGGCGTCGTGCACCAGCACGTAATCGCATTGACCCAAGGCGTCGAGCCCAAGCCGCACCGAGTCCTGCCGGCTTTCGCCCCCCGGCTTCACGATCACGGGCTTGCGCGGCCGCAGCGCGCTCACCTCGTGCTCGGCGGTCTCGAGCCGGCTCGGTGGGCCGACGACCACGATGCGGTCGATCTCGTCGAGGGCGAGGAAGAGCTCGAGCACGCGGGCCAGCGTCGTGCGCCCGTTCAGGCGCACGAGCGCCTTGCTTCCGCGCCCGAGGCGCGAACCGGTGCCCGCGGCGGCCACGATGGCGCCGACGCTAGGCATCGGGCGCCTTCTCCTCTCGCCTCGCTCGTGCGGGCGCGCGCCGCGCCTCGGAGCCGTTCGGCTCGGCAAAGATCATGCGGCCCGCCGAGGTCTGGATGACCGAGGTGACCACCGCCGTTATCGTCTGGTTGATCAGGCGCCGGCCGTTCTGGATCACGACCATCGTCCCGTCATCGAGGCTGCCCACGCCCTGACCCGGCTCCTTGCCCTCGCGTGCCACCGTGACCACGATCTCCTCGCCGGGGATGGCGACGGGCCGCATCGCCTGAGCAAGCTCGTTGAGGTTGAGCACCCCCACGCCCTCGAGACGGGCGATGCGGTTGAGGTTGAAGTCGTTGGTCATGATCGCCCAACCCTTGCGCTTGGCGGTGCGGACCAGGTGGGCGTCGATCTCGCCGGTGTGCTGCGTGTCGTCCTCCGTGACCTGCAGGTTGATCCCCGGCTCCTTCTGCATCTCGGTCAGCACGTCGAGCCCGCGCCGCCCACGGCGGCGCCGCGTCACGTCGGCCGAGTCGGCGACCATCTGCAGCTCGCGCAGCACGGAGCTGAGGATCACGAGCGGCATGTCGAGAAACCCGGTCTTGGCGATGTCGAGGATGCGGCCGTCGATGATGACCGACGTGTCGAGCAGCACCGCCACGAGGCGATGGCTGTCGGTCTCCTGCGGCGCGCCGCCGAAGAAGAGGGAGGTGAGCTCGGCACGCCGCGTGAGGCCGACCGAAGCGCCCTGCCACGCGAGCAGCACCGCCAGCACCGTGGAGAGCTCGACGCCGTACGGCAGGTCGCGGACGAAGAATCCGATGAGGACGGCGATCACGAGACCGACGATCATGCCGAGGATGCCGCTCAAGAGGTCTGGCAGCGGAGTGCTCGTGAGCCGGAAGTTGATCGTCCGCCAGCCCCCGAGCAGGTAAGGCGTGCCCAGGTACGCGAAGATCAATCCTTCCAGCGTGGTCAGCCCGATGATCGCCCAGCCCGGGTGCGCGTTGCTGTTTGCCCGGACCATGAAATAACCGAGCGCGAAACCACCGATCACTCCGAGCCCGGCCCCGAGCCATCGGGCCAGATACTCGGAACGCTTCAAGGGTTACCTCCTCAAGAGACCGAGACCTCGGGCTCCTTTATGAATGCGCCGGACCGGATGGGATTAGAAAAGGCGGCGGACACGGCGTCCCCCACGGTGCGAACCTCGACCACTTCGAGGCCCGAAGGCCGGCCGGCTCTCGAGCCGGCCGGAATCAACGCGCGCGTCATGCCGTGCCGCGCCGCCTCCGAGAGGCGGCGCTCGAGCTGACCGACGCGTCGCACTTCGCCTGACAACCCCAGCTCTCCGATCGCCACCAGGCCGTCCGGCATTGGCTGGTTGCGCTCGTTGCTGACGATCGACAGGGCGAGACCGAGGTCGGCGGCCGGCTCCGTGATGCGGATGCCGCCCGCCACGCTGACGAAAACGTCCGACTTGCCAAACGCCATGCGCAGGCGCTTCTCGAGGATCGCAAGGACCATGTGCAGGCGGTTGACGTCGATGCCGTTCGCGATCCGGCGCACGACCGCCGGGTCGCTCTTGGTGACGACGAGGCTCTGCACCTCGACCAGCAGCGGACGGGTGCCCTCGAGGGTGGCGACGATCGCCGTGCCCGGCGCCTGAGGCGCCGCGCTCGCGAGCAGGGCGGCCGACGGGTCGGCCACCTCCTCCAGGCCCGCTTCGCCCATGGCGAAGACACCGATCTCCTCGGCCGAACCGAAGCGGTTCTTGGTCGCGCGGAGGATCCGTAGCTCCTGCCGGCGGTCGCCTTCGAGGTAGAGCACCGTGTCAACGATATGCTCCAGGACCCTGGGTCCGGCTATCGAACCGTCCTTGGTCACGTGGCCGACCAGGAACACGGGCACGCCGGTCTCCTTGGCCAGCCGCATCAAGCGCCCGGCCGACTCCCGAACCTGGGTCACGCTGCCCGCGCCGCCCTCGATCCCGGAGTCGGTGACGGTCTGGATCGAGTCGACGATGGCCAGCGCCGGCCGGTGGGTGTCGATGGCTTCGCAGATCGAGTCGAGGTCGTTTTCGGCCAGCAGCAGGATGGCCGCGTTGAGGGCGCCGAGCCGCTGGGCGCGCATCCGCACCTGCTGCCCCGATTCCTCGCCCGAGGCGTACAGGACCTGGCCTGTGTTCGCCACCTGGGCGGCGACGTGCATCAGCAGCGTGGACTTGCCCACGCCCGGCTCTCCGCCGATCAACACGAGGCTGCCCGGCACGACGCCGCCGCCGAGGACGCGGTTCAGCTCACCCCAGGCGAGCCGCGCGCGGGGCGCGCCGTCCGCGGAGATCTCGGTCAGCGGCTGAGGCTGCGCGCGCTCGGCGGGCCGCGGCCTCGCGTCCTTGGCCTTCTTGACCTGGAATTCCTGCAGCGTGTTCCAGGCGCGGCAGTGGGGGCACTGGCCGGCCCAGCGCAGGCTCTCACCGCCGCATTCCGTGCAGACAAAGGTGATGGTCGATCTGGGCATAGGGAGACTGTGTACCCATGATCGAGGTTTTACAAGTACGGCCGTATCCATTTACCGGCCCCCGGCGTTGTGTGTGGTGAGCGTCACGACGCCGCCCTGACTACCCCCGGGGCGGCGTCCATTTATTCTCCGGCCGTGGACGCATCGATCTCGGTGGAACGCATCGAAGAGGCGGCGTCCGTCATCGACGCGGTCTTCCTCCATTCCCCTCAATTCTTCTCCGAGCCGTTGAGCAAGCGCCTGCGGGTCAGGACGGCGCTCAAGGTCGAGACCGTCAACCCCATCCGCTCGTTCAAGGGCCGCGGCGCCGCTTACCTCCTGCACCGCCTTCGCGGCGAGCTCGACGACCGCCCCATCGTGTGTGCCACCGCCGGCAACTTCGGCCAGGGCATGGCGTACGCGTGCCGGGAGAACGACCGCCGCCTCACCGTCTACGCGCCTCACACCGCGAACCCTTTGAAGCTCGAGCGAATGAAAGCGCTGGGAGTGAAGCTCGAGCTCGAGGTCGGCGACTTCGACCAGGCGAAGGACGCCGCCCGGAGACATGCCGAAGCCACAGGAGAGCTGTTCATCGAAGACGGCCTGGTCGGGGCCATCGGCGAGGGCGCGGGCACGATGGCCAGAGAGCTGACAGAGGGATTCACGCCGCTGGATGCGATCTTCGTGCCGCTGGGCAACGGGTCGCTCGTCAACGGGGTCGGAACGTGGTTCAAGCACCGGTCGCCGCGCACCAAGGTCATCGCGGTGTGCGCCGCGGCCGCGCCGTCGATGGCGCTTTCGTTTGCTGCGCGCAGATCGATCACCGCCCCAAGCGCGAGCATCGCCGACGGCATCGCGGTCCGGGTGCCTGTGCCCGAGGCGGTGGCGACGATGCTCGACGTCGTCGACGACGTGATGCTGGTCAGCGATGACGAGATGCTGGCCGCCATGCGCGCCCTCCATGGAGACGCCGGCCTCGTGGTCGAGCCGGCGGGCGCCGCCGGCGTGGCGGCGATCGCCCGGACCGCGGAGCGCTTCGAAGGCATGCACGTGGCCGCGATCGTCACCGGAGGCAACCTGACCGAGCAGCAGCTTCGCGACTGGCTCTACTGAGAGGGGGGTCCGATCGGCACGCCGGTGCCGCGCTCCAGGTCGGCCAGGTAGTCGAGCGCGGCGAGCGGTCCGTGCTGCGAGTAGATGTCCGGCGCGGCCGCGTACAGCTGGTACTGCACGTGGCCTGCCAGCAGCGCGCGCATCGGCAGCGGCAGCTCGGGCCGGCGCTTCGCGTAAGCCGCGATGAACCGCCGCAGCCGCGGATCCAGCCTGCGCAGGTAGAGCTCGGCCGGCGTGGCGGGGGCGAACGCCGGTGGGGGCGTCCCGGACGCGGACCACGGTCCGCCGCCTAGCTGCCACAACCAGACGTAGTCGGAGTCCTTGACGACGATCGTCCCCGCCGCGATGTCGCCCAGGCGCTTGCCCCTTCCGTTCATGAACAGGACCGCCATGCCGACGCCGTAGCCGTAGGGCAGGAAGTCGACCAGGCGGACGATGTTGCGGATCCCGGCCTGGAAGAACGTCATCGGCTCGCCGCGGTCGCCGACGGCGCGCAGCCGGAACACCTTCTTGCCGATCGTCTGCCCCGACCAGAACGCCTCACACGCCCAGAAGTAGCCGAAGACCACCACGAAGGTGCCGATGACCGCAACCAGGTACGAGAGCACGTCCGAGCCCGCGCTCCCTATGGCGGCGGAGACGAAGAAGACGCCGAGCAGCACGCCGGCCAGGATCAGGAGGTCGAGCAGCTGCGCGATCGCCCGCGTGCCGATGCCGGCGACCTGGAACTGAAAGGACACGCGTTCCGGCGTGGTGACGACCAGGTCGCTTTCTTCGATGCGCTGCGCCATCTCTTGGCTATTGTCCTAGCAGTGAAGTGACCTCGGAAGATTTCGTGGCCCTCCGCCGCACCGACTGGAACCGCCTCGAGGACCTCCTGGCGCGCGCGGGCGCCGGTCACCTGAACGCGCTGAGCCCCGCGCAGGTGCTGACCATGGCCGCCCTCTACCGGCGCGCCACGGCCGACCTGGCCAGGGCCCAACGTGACTGGCCGGGCGACCCCGTCCACCGCTACCTCAACGGCCTGGTCGCGCGCGCACACGGCATCGTCTATCGCCGGGGCGGGCAGGTCTGGGCGCGGATCAAACGGTTCTACGTCGAGACGCTGCCGCGGACGTATCGCGGCGCGTGGCCGTTTCTCGTCGCCTCGTTCGCCATCACCCTCGTGCCGGCCATCGTGGCCTACTTCGTGGTGACCGCAAACCCCGAAGCCGCCTACGCCGTCGCCCCACCCGAGCTGGTCGACCAGGTGCGGCACCACGAGCTGTGGACGCAGATCCCGATCGACTACCGCATCCAGGCGGCGGGGTTCATCATGACCCACAACCTCCAGGTGGTCATCCTGGCCTTCGGTCTCGGCGTCGTTTTCGGGCTGCCGGTCATCTGGCTGCTGGTTACCAACGGCATCTCGCTAGGCGGGCTGTTCGGATTGACGCAGGCGTACGGCCTCAGCGGCGGGTTGTTCGACTTCGTCATCGCGCACGGCGTGCTCGAGCTGTCGATCGTCATGGCCATCGGCGCCGGCGGCCTGATGATGGGCTGGGCGCTGGTGTCGCCCGGCAATCACAAGCGCACCGACGCGCTGGTCATCGCCACGCGGCGGGCGTTCACGCTCCTGCTCGGCCTGGGTCCGCTGCTCGTCGTCGCGGGGACGATCGAAGGCAACATCTCGCCGTCCGACACGCCGTTCCCGATCAAGCTCGCGATCGGTCTCAGCACCGGCGCGCTCTTCTACTCGTACCTCTTGCTCTCGGGCCGGCGCATCAGAGCAAAGCGCGTTCCTTGAGCTCGAGGTAGCGCTCGACCAGCGCGGGCGACAGGCGCCCGGCGACCACGTCGAGGCCAAGCACGCCGCCCTGCCTCAGCAGCTCGAAGCTCTCTCGCCGGCTCGCGACGAAGTCTTCGGCCGCCGCCCACTCATAAGCCCGGTTGGTGTTCGCAATCGGGTCGTCGCGCGCGCGCAGGACCGCCGGGTCTGACATGGCGACGATCAGCACCAGGTGACGCGCGGCCAGGCGCAGCGCGTGGGCGACGAGCTCGCGTGAGGCCTCGGGGTCCTGCAGGTCGGTGAGCACGACGACCATCGACCGGCTTCGGACCCGCAGGGCCAGGTGCGTCATCGCGTGGCCGAAGTCCGGCTCGACGTAATCCGGCTTGATGGCGTAGAGCGCTTCGTTGATCCGCCGCAGCTGCACCGCGCCGCGCTCGGGTTTGATGAAGCCCGTGACTCGATCGTCGAAGGTCATCAGGCCGACGCGGTCTCCGTAGGCCTGGGCGACCCAGGCGAGCATCAGCGCCGCGTTGACGGCGTGGTCGAGCTTGTCCAGATCGCCGGCCGGCGCGGTCATCAGCCGGCCGCAGTCGAGAGCGATCACGACCTGCTGCCCGCGCTCGGCCTCGACCTCGACGACCACCGGCCGGTCGCGGCGTGCCGTGGCCGTCCAGCTGACGCGCCGGACGTCGTCCCCGCGGACGTAGTCGCGCAAGCCGGCAAACGCTGTCGACGCGCCCGGCGGCCGCGCGCGGCGCATGCCTGCCATGGCGCGCAGCCCGCGCCGCAGAGAGAGCTGAATGCGCTTGATGGCGACGACGTTCGGGAACACCGCGACTTGCTTCTGGTCCGGCAGCCGCACCTGCCTCCGCCACCAGCCCCGGTCCCGCCAGACCTGCACGTCGACGGCACCGAAGGCATACGCCCCGCGCCTGGGCGAGTAGGTGCGATAGCGGACCTGGAGACGCCCGCTCGGGTCGAATCGACCCGTCACCTCCCGCGGCGCCGGCCGGAGTCCATCCGGCGCGTGGTCTGCGACCCGGGCCATCAGGCCGGCGGCACGCCGGTTTTCGACGACCACGGTCACGTCCTCAGGCTCGCCGAGCGAGAACGGTTCGGGCATCTCACGCCGCACGTGATAGCCGCCGCGGCCGGGGAGCAGCGCGAGGTCGCGCGAGGCGACGATGACGAGGCCGGCGTGGTAGACGATGGCGACGAAGCCGAGCAGAGGCGAGACGATGGCCAGGGCGATGAGGCAGGCGCCGATGGCGACCGCCCAGATCAGCCGGGGCTGGGGGGCGAGCCCCCGGAGGACGCTCACCCGGAGATTGGTGGGGCTCAGCGCGGCGGGACGACCCGGCTCGCGACCATGTCCAGCACGCTGTCCGGTGTCTGGCCCGCGACCTCCGCCTCTGGCCGCAGGATGAGCCGGTGGCGGAACGCCGGCCCGAGCAGCGCCTTGACGTGGTCAGGCGTGACGAATTCGTGGCCGTCGAATGCGGCGTAAGCGCGCGCGGCGAGCATGAGCAGGACCTCGGCACGCGTGCTCGCCCCGAGCGCGATCTCCGGCGCGTTGCGTGTCGCGGCCGCCAGGTCGACGACGTACCGGCGGATCTTCTCGTCGAGCGTGACGCCGGCCACGACCGCCCGGCAGGCCTCGATCTCGGCCGCGCCCAACGCCGGCTCCACGCCTGCCTTGGCCGGATCGCGCAGCTCGATGCCCGACTCCCAGCGCCGCAGCACCTCCATCTCGTCCGCCGCCACGGGGTAGTCGAGCCGCACCTTGAAGAGAAATCGGTCCTGCTGCGCCTCGGGCAGCGGATAAGTGCCCTCGTACTCGACCGGGTTCTGCGTCGCCAGGACGAAGAACGGCGCCGGCAGGGGCAGCTGCTGGCCCTCCAGCGTCACGCCGCGCTCTTCCATCGCCTCGAGCAGAGCCGCCTGGACCTTCGCCGGCGCGCGGTTGATCTCGTCGGCGAGCAGCACGTTGGTGAAGATCGGCCCACGCCGCAGCGAGAAGGTCCTGGTCGCGAGGTCGAACACGGACGTGCCGACGATGTCGGCCGGCATCAGGTCGGGCGTGAACTGCACGCGGCCGTACTGCAACGTCAGGGCGCGCGCGATCGACTTCGCCAGCAGCGTCTTGCCGGTGCCCGGCACGCCCTCGAGCAGGACGTGGCCCTGCGCGACGAGCGCAATCGCGCACAGCCGGATCGCGTCCTCCTGGCCGACTATCGCTTTTACGAGCTGCTCGCGAAAGCGCGCGTAGAAGTCGGTGGCGGTCGCGGTCGCGCTGTCGGTCACAGCGATTGCCCCGGCACGGGATGCGCGATCCGGTGCAGCCGGCGCGCCGCGTTCAGCACGTCGCGCTCGCTCGCCGAAGCGGAATGCAGCGTGTTCTCGACCGCGGCCAGCTCCCTGGCGACTTCAGGTGCACGCACCCAGAGAGCATTCCAGAACCGCTCCCGCGGCTGCAGCGGAAGACCCGTCCGCGCGGCCACCGCGCGCTCGGTCGCCGTCGCGAGAAGGCCCAGCGTGACGTTGCGTGCGCGAGACCGCCGCAGCAGCTCGCCGACCGCCACCGACCATTCGGCGTCGGAGCGCACCAGCTCCGGGGGACGCGGCACCAGCGGCCCAAACCGGCGTCCGCGCAGGAAGAACGCGAAGAACATCGCGACGATGAACCACAGCAGCCCGGCGCCCCACGGCGTGAGGAGCCATGACTGCGGAGTGAAATCGCCGACCGTGAGCCCGTGGTGGTACTCGTCGAACGCCACGGTGCTGCCCGGGCTGGCGCTCGACATCAGGTCGGCGAGCAGGCGCCCGTTGTCCCCCTTGTCGAGATAGCCGTTGCAGAGCACCAGCGGGTCGGCCAGCACATAGACCGTGCCGAAGCCGACGCGTTCGAAGAACCCGGCAGAGCCGCCGGAGGCCGTGCGGAGGAAGGTCACCTGGTCCGGCGAAGGGTCGAGAGGGGTGACGGCGGCGGCGCCGTCGACGGTGGCGACGCCGGCCATCACCGGCAGCCCGTAGTACGGCGCCCCGAAGTCCTCGGCGCTGAAGCGGCGAATCCCGAAGGTGCGGTCGAGCTCCGGATCGCCTTGCTCGGATGCGTAGACGAGCGTCGCGCCGTTGCTCACCCATTCGCGGGTGCGGTCGGCCTCCTCAGGGGTGAACTGGCTCGTCGGCGTGAACACGAAGATCGTCGTCGTGGCCGGCTGCTGGAGCTCGAAGCCGCGCGTCAGCTGGTCGGTCGGATGTCCCATCGCCTGGGCGAAGAGCAGTGCGGCCGACGCGCCGTTGGGCGCGTCGCTGTCGGAGCTATGTTCCGGCGAGTCGGCCACATGCGGCTGCAGCAGGTAGGCGGCTCCGCCGATGAGGAGGGCGATGGCGCCGAGAAGAATCCAGCCGCGGGCGTTCTTCATGCCGCCTTCTCCACCGGCCGCCGGTATGCGGCAGCAACCTTCGCGGCGCGGTCATAAGTCGCCTGGTCGACGTCGCGGCCTCCGTACACCGCCGCCTCGAAGGGCAGCAGCAGCGGACGCAAACCCGTGAAGTCCGGCGACTTCTGGAATATCTCGCGTACGGTGAGCGGGCTTCCCGACCACGACCCTTCGCCCGCCAGCGTCGCGGCCACCGCGGCGCACAGAGCACGGATGCCGCCGATGCGGTCGCCCTTGGCGGCGAGGCGGTCGGCCTCGGCGAAATAGTCCGCGGCGGGCCTCGGGCCCTCCGGCGAAATCGACGCCGGCTGCGTGAAGCGTCCTCGCAGCGCGCTGATGAGCATGAAGACGGCGACGCCGAGCACGGCGAATCCCACGAGGTAGACCCAGACGCTCGTCCCGACCGATCCGCCGGCTCGCGAGCCGAAAAGAAGCCGGAACAGGTCCGAGATGCGGTCCTGGACCCACTGCGCGAAACGCTCCAGCAGCGACGGAGGGCTGTGCAGAGCGCGGTAGCGGTCCGACGACAGGACGTCGTGCAGGCGTTGCTTGGCGCCGTCGGGATCGCCCGTCGTCACCGGGTGCCCCAGCGCCGCCAGGAGGTTGGCCAGGCGTGTGGTCGCATCGCCGTAGAGCGGCGGCCGGGCCTTGAGGTCGGCGATGATCTCGGGCTGCGTGTCGCCGGTGCCGTCCGTGAGGACGCGGATCGCCGCGTCCGCGCGGGAGGTGTCCGACGCGGGCGCGTCGTGGACCAGGTTGTACGCCTGCTGGACGGCGGCGATGTACGCCGCGCCGGGTGGGTCGGCGTGCGCGGTGAGCATCGAAGCGGCGATCGCCGCCGCCGCCGGCGCCAGCGCCAGCAGCCAGCGCCGCGTGGTCAGGACGCCACCTGCGGAGCCGCGAGGCGGTAAGCGTGCTGGAACAGGTCGAGGGCTTCCTTGCGCACGCGCAGGTCGAAGTACACGAAGACGAGGGCGATCTGCATGATGGGGTTCGCAAGCGCGGCGATGAGCTGCCCGCCGACGGTCGATACGACGGTGGCGAGGAAGGGCGAGATGAAGATGCCGAGCAGCAGCTGCGCGAGGTTGACGAACGCTCCAAGACCGATGTCGACCAGGAACCAAAGGATGACAAGCAGAAACACGATCAAGAATGTCCTCCACCAGCGTCCGCGCACGAGGTCCCAGCTCCGGCCGAAGGCCGCCCCGAGCCCGACGTGCTCGACGAACATCACCGGCGTGACGACGAACCAGCCGACGAAGCCCCAGATCCACAGGATCGCGGGCGCGACGCAAAGGCCGATCGCCAGATACAGCGTGTAGACGTTGAAGATCAGCCAGTAGGCGAGCAGGGGAAAGTAGCGGCGGCCGACGCCGCCAAGGACTCCGCCGGCCGTCACCGGTCTGCCCTGGGCCGACTCGCACGCGGCATAGATGACCGCGGTGTGGGTGAAGGGCAGGATGAGGACACCGACGAGCAAGGCGACGCCGATGAAGGCCAGGGCCACGAAGGCTGACGTGGCGTCCGTCGTCCCGGAGGTCGTCGCAACGCTGAATGAGCCAAACGCCAGCCCGAAGAGCGCGGCCCCCGGAATGGCGAAGATCATCGACAGGCTGGCAAACAAAAGGAAGTGACGGCGGTACATCCGGAACGTCTCGTCCAGCACGTCGCCGATCTCGAGCGGCCTGAGGCGGAGCGGAATCGGTACTGTCACGTATCAGCGCTTATCGGTCGCGAAGCCACTTGCTAAGCGTTGCACGTAATGAGGGGTGGAAGGTTTGAATCAGCGCGCGGAAGCAAACCCCGATGACGTAAAGATCCTCTTCGTCGAGGACGACGTTTCAGTGGCCCAGATGTATCGGTTCAAGCTGGAGCTGGACGGCTACGTCGTCGATGTCGCCACCGACGGGATCACCGCGCTGGAAAAGGCAAGGAGTTCGCGGCCCGACATCATCTTTCTGGACATACGCCTTCCCAAACTGGACGGTCTGGCGGTGCTGGAGCAGCTGCGGGCAGAACCGTCGACCGCCGGTGTGCCGGTGGTCATCCTGTCGAACTGGAACGAGCGGGAGCTCGTCGAGCGGGGCATGACTCTGGGCGCGCTCGACCACCTGATCAAGAGCCAGACGACGCCGACCCGCCTTTCCCAACGGTTGCGGGACTGGCTGAAGGGCTAGCCGGCCTGTGATCTCCTCCCCCGAATGGGGAGGATGCGTGTCCTAGGGTTTGGCCGGTCCGGCGGTGGCCGCGGGCTCCTTCTTGGTGTGCTTCACCGGCGTGAACTTCAGGGCGTCCTCGCCCTCGACGTCGATCTGCACGACGTCACCGCGCGCGATCTTGCCGCGCAGCAGGTGCTCCGAGAGCTGGTCCTCGATCCGGCTCGTGATCACGCGCCGTAGCGGCCGCGCCCCGTACTGCCGGTCGTAGCCCTCCTTCGCGAGCAGGTCCTTCGCCGCGTCGGTGACCTCGATCGTGATCTGCTGCTCCGCCAGGTGCTTGCTCAGGCGGTTGAGCTGCAGGTCGACGATCTCGCGGATCTGATGCGTGGTCAGGCTCTTGAACACGACGACCGCGTCGACGCGGTTCAGGAACTCCGGGCGGAACATCCGCTTGAGCTCCTCGTCGATCTTCTGCTTCGTGTTCTGGTGCCGGCGCTCCACCTCGTCCTTCTCGTCCACGACCGCCGGCTGGAAGCCGAGCGACGTGCCCGCGGAGTTGACGTCTCGGATGCCGAGGTTCGAGGTCATGATGATCACGGTGTTGGCGAAGTTGACGATCTTGCCCTTGGCGTCGCTCAGCCGCCCGTCCTCGAGGATCTGCAGCAGCATGTTGAACACCTCGGGGTGCGCCTTCTCGATCTCGTCGAAGAGGATCACCGAGTAAGGACGGCGGCGGACCGCCTCGGTCAGCTGGCCGCCCTCGTCGTAGCCGACGTATCCCGGAGGCGAGCCGACCAGACGCGCGGTGGTGTGGCGCTCCATGAACTCGGACATATCGAGCTTGATCAGCGCGTCCTCCGAGTCGAACAGGTACTCGGCCAGCGCGCGTGCCAGCTCGGTCTTGCCGATGCCGGTCGGGCCCAGGAAGATGAACGAACCGATCGGCCGCCGCGGGTTCTTCAGACCGGCGCGCGCGCGGCGCACCGCCTGCGAAACGGTGATGATCGCCTCGTCCTGGCCGACCATGCGCTTGTGGAGCTCGTCCTCCATGCGGAGCAGGCGCGCGCTCTCTTCCTCGACCAGGCGTGACACGGGCACGCCGGTCCACGCGGCGACGATCTGCGCAATGTCTTCCTCACCCACCTCGGGCACGGTCTCGCCGAGCTTGTCGCGCCACTGCGCTTCTTTCATGGCGAGCTTGTCCTGCAGCTTCTTCACGCGGTCACGGACCGAAGCCGCGGCCTCGAAGTCCTGCTTGTTCACCGAGTCGTCCTGCTCGGCCCGATGCTTGCGGATCTCCTTCTGCAGCTCCTTCAGCTCGTCGGGCGTGGTCGTGAGCTTCATGCGCACACGCGCCGACGCCTCGTCGATGAGGTCGATCGCCTTGTCGGGCAGCGCGCGGTCGCTGACGTAGCGGTCGCTCAGCACCGCGGCCGAGTGCACGGCCGAGTCGGTGATGGTGACGCGGTGGTGCTTCTCGTACAGCGACTTGACGCCGTTCAGGATGTCGATGGTTTCGGCCAGCGTCGGCTGGTCGACGTACACGGGCTGGAAGCGGCGCTCCAGCGCTGCGTCCTTCTCGATGTACTTGCGGTACTCGTTGAGCGTGGTCGCGCCGATGCACTGGATCTCCCCACGTGCCAGCGCGGGCTTCAGGATGTTGGCGGCGTCGATGGCGCCTTCCGCGGCGCCGGCGCCGACCAGCGTGTGCAGCTCGTCGATGAAGAGAACGACCTCGCGGCTCGAGCGGATCTCGTCGAGGATCTTCTTCAACCGCTCCTCGAACTCACCGCGGTACTTGGTGCCGGCGACCAGCGCGCCCATGTCGAGCGTCAGCACGCGCTTGTGCTGCAGCGACTCCGGCACGTTGCCGAGGTTGATCTGCTGGGCCAGGCCTTCGGCGATGGCGGTCTTGCCCACACCGGGCTCACCGATCAGCGCCGGGTTGTTCTTCGTCCGCCGGCTGAGGATCTGGATGACGCGCTCGATCTCGGTCTCACGGCCGATGACCGGGTCGAGCTGGTTGCGCCGAGCGAGCTCGGTGAGATCTCTGCCGAACTGGTCGAGAAGAGGCGTCTTGGACGGCTTCTTCGGAGCCGGCTCGGCCTCGGTCTCCGCGCTGGAGTCGTGCAGCAGGCGCTCGATCTCGCCGCGCACCTTTTCGAGGTTGGCGCCGAGGTCTTCGAGCACGTGGGCCGCGATGCCCTCGCCCTCGATGAGAAGTCCAAGCAGCAGGTGCTCGGTGCCGACGTAGTTGTGTCCCATGCGCCGCGCCTCCTCGAAGGAGATCTCGATGACCTTCTTCACGCGCGACGTCGGAATGATCTGCTGGATGATGATCCGCTCGTTCCGGCCGAGGACGGACTCGATGGTCTGCCGGACCTTGCCGATCTCGACGCCAAGGTTGTTCAGAACCTTGGCGGCCAGGCCTTCGCCTTCGCGGAGCAGACCCAGGAGCAGGTGCTCAGTCCCGATGTAGCTGTGGTGTGACCTTTCTGCTTCTTCTTGAGCCAGGGTCAAGACCTTCTTGGCCCGCTCAGTGAATCGTTCAAACGGATACAAGTCCCTATCCTCCTGGTCTCCGAGTCTGCTACCTAGGTGGGGCCAGCACCTCCTCGATTACGTTTCTTCGGTACCCGTGGTACCTCGGCACCTAATATAACGTCCAACTCCGGCACCCGATTTCGGTTAAGAGTAGGTGCCGTGTCGCTACTTCTGGAACGCGCCGGAGGCTTTTTCCCCGCAGCCGTAGCCTTCGCGCTGCCCGTCGTCTTCATACCCAACCTGGGCGACCTTTACATCCTTCCCCGGGCGTCCATCGTCATCGCCGGCGCCTGCCTCGGCGTTGGTCTCGCGTTCCTGGCCCCGGCGACGAACCGCCTCGGCGCCTTGCGCTGGCCGCTCTTGGCCGCCGCCCTCGCGGCTCTGCTGGCGTTCGCCTTCTCGGTGTCCTGGCCGCTCGGCCTGGCCGGGTCGTACACACGATACGAGTCGCTGCCGATGCGCCTGAGCTACCTCGGGCTGGCGGCCTCGGCGGCCTGGCTTCTCCGCTCCGAAGCGCAGCGGACGGTTCTTGCGGCGGCCTTCGTCACGGGGTGCTCGATCGCCGCCGTCGAGGCGTTGATGATGGCGTTCTCTGGCGTCACGTTCCGCCCGGACGGCAACCTCGGCAACGCCAACCTGCTGGCCGGGCTGCTCGTGATGGCGCTCCCGGTGGCCCTCGACCGCGCCCGCCGCGCGGAGGACTGGTGGCTCACCGCCTGGGTCGCGGCGATCGTCGTCATGGGCGCCGGTCTGCTGGTCACGACCTCGCGCAGCGGCTACCTCGGGCTGCTGGCAGGCCTCGCCGTGCTCGTCACCCTGTCCGTCCCTCGCCGGGCGACGCTGGCGGTCGGGGCCGCGTCCTTGGGGATCGTCGCCGCGGTGATGGCCTTTTTCTATTTGTCGCCCCTGCGGGTGCTCAACGACGATCCTCCCGAGCTCCGACTCCATCTATGGGCGGACTCGCTCCGATTGATCGCCGCGCGGCCGCTCACCGGTTGGGGCGAGGACACGACCGGGCTGACGTTCGGCCACTACCTCAGCCAGGACTACGCCACCCTCGTGACCTTCGACCGCATCCATTCCGGCCCGCTCGACCTCGCCGCGACGCAGGGCGTGCTCGGCCTGGCCGCCACCGGCGCCGTGGTCGGGCTGGTGCTCTGGTTCGCCTGGAGGAATCGGTCGCGACCTTACGTGCCGGGCCTCGCGGCGGCGCTCGCCGGCTACTCGGCCTGGGTGCTCGTCAACTTCGACTGGTCGCCGGCGACGGGCGCCTTCTGGCTCCTGCTGGGGGCGCTTTGGTCGGCAAGTCTCCCTCTCCCCACTGGCGAGCAAGCCTGGATGAGGGGACCCGCGGCCCTGACAGGAGCGCTGGCCACAGTGCTCGCGCTGGCCGTGATCCCGCTCGCCGTGTTCCCCGTCCTCGCCGACGCCTGGTACCTGAAAGGCCGCGCCGACCTCGCCGTCCGCGTCGCCCCGCTGCAGGCGCAGTACCACTGGGCGATCGGCACCCTGCCGGAACTGCGCACCGCGGCCTCGTTGGGAGAGACCGACCCGTCGATGTACGTCCAGCTCGGCGACGCGGAGCTCCAGGCCGGCAACCGCGCGCAGGCGCTCAGCGCCTACCGCCGCGCGCTCGAGATCGACCCGTACTACACGCCGGCGATGCAGCGCCTGACGTCCGTGGGCGGCTGATCCCTAGCGTCGGTTATGCGCGCATATCGGGCGTTGCGCCGGCGCAGTACCTCGGATATGCGCGCATATCCGGGAATGACGCGGGCGGCTGAGGGCTACTCGTCGTCCTCTTCGGCCGGGTATTCGTCGTGCCGGCGGTCGTTCCGCACCCCGACCAGGTTTGCCGGCGGCGCCGACAGCTGCTTCAGGCTCAGCGAGATCCGCCGGCGCGCGGTGTCGATCCCGATGACCTTAACCTGCACCGTCTCGCCCACCTTCAGCACGTCCTCCGTCCGCTCGACGTGGTCCCAGGACAGCTCCGAGATGTGGAGCAGGCCCTCGATCCCAGGCAGGATCTGCAGGAACGCGCCGTACTTCTTCGTCTTGGTGACCTGGCCCTCGACGATCGAACCGACCGGCATCGACTGCACGAGCCTCTCCCACGGGTCCTGCTGCAGCTGGCGAAGCGACAGCGAGATGCGGGTCTGCTCGGGGTCGAGCTTGATCACCTTGACGGTGACCTCCTCGCCCAGCTGAAGCACGTCGGTCACCTTCGAGACGCGGTCCCAGGAGAGCTCCGAGATGTGGATCAGGCCGTCGGCGCCGCCGATGTCGACGAACGCCCCGTACGAGGTGATCCCGGACACGGTGCCCTTGACGATCGTCCCCGTCTGCAGCCGGCTGAACAGCTCCTCGCGCTTGCGCGCGCGGTCCTCGTCCTCCGCCGCCTTCTGGCTGACGATCAGCCGGTTCCGCTTGCGGTTGACCTCCAGGATCTTGACCGGGATCCGCTTGCCCACGAGGGACTCGAGCGAGCCCGCGTAGGCGCGAGCAACCTGGCTCGACGGCAGGAAGCCGCGCAGCCCGAGGATGTTGACAATCAGTCCGCCCTTGTTCTGCTCGCGGACGTCGGCGTCGATGACGGTGCCGTCGGTCTGCTTCTCCGCGGCGACGAGCCAGGTCGTCTCGGCTCGCGCCCGGCGCAGCGATAGGACGACGTTGCCCTCTTCGTTCTCGGGCTGGAGGACGTAGACCTTGATCTGGTCGCCCGGCTCGAGGCCCGCCGTGTCCATGTCACCGCGCAGCCCGAGCTCCTTGCTCGAGATGACCCCCTCGGCCTTGGCACCGATGTCGACCAGCACCTCGTCCGGGTCGACTCGGACGACGATCCCATCCACGATGTCCCCGTGGTTGGGGGTCTTGAAGGCCTCCTCCTCGAACTGGAGGTAGTCCTCCATTGACATCGCCGCCGATGATTCCTGGTCGGTCCCCTCCTTCTCCTTGTCTTCGGTCAGGACGGCACCAGACTCAGTGGCCAAGATACGAACCCCCTAGAAGTTATTGATGTGGTGTTGGTCGTCAGACCGGCCTCCGCCAAAACGAACGTCCATTTTAACGCCGATCTGAAGAAGTGTCCGGAAATGGAGTCGTCAGGTCGTGGTTGTCGATCAACCTCGTCTTGCCGACCCGCGCCGCGAGCACGGCGAGGGTGCCAGGCTTCCGAAAAGTAGCCGGGTCGACGAGCTCGGCGTAGTCGACCTGCACAAGGGGCTCGGCCTTCAGCCGGGCACGCAGGATGCCGCCCAGTCTCTCGAGGTCGCGCTCTCCGGCCGCGTACGCCGCCGACGTCTCGCGCAGCGACGCGCTGAGCGCGGCCGCGGCCTTGCGCTCCTCGGGGCCGAGGTAGGCGTTCCGCGAGCTGAGCGCCAGGCCGTCGGGCTCGCGGACGGTGGGTTCGACGCGGACCTCGACGCCCAGGTCGAGGTCCCGCGCCAGCCGCTTCACGACCGCCACCTGCTGCGCGTCCTTCTGGCCGAAGTACGCACGGTCGGGCTCGACGGCGGCGAACAGCTTGGTCACCACGGTGGCGACACCCTCGAAGTGGCCGGGCCGGGCCGCGCCCTCCAGTGGCTCCGCCACCTCACCGACGCGGACTCGTGTGCTCGACCCCGGCGGGTACATCGCCTCGGCGGACGGCCGGTAGACCGTCTCCACCTCGGCCTCGTCCAGCAGCCGTTCGTCCCGCGCCCAATCCCTCGGATAGCGGTCGAGGTCTTCGCCGGCACCGAACTGGATCGGGTTCACGAAGACGCTGACCACGACCACGTCGTTCTCCCGGCGCGCGGCGTCGACCAGGCTCAGGTGCCCGGCGTGGAGCGCCCCCATCGTGGGCACGAGCCCGATCGACTTGCCGGCCGCGCGCCACCGGCGCGACGCGGCCAGCATCGCGCCGGGAGCGTCAAAGACTTTCAGGCCCCGTACCTGACCTCTTCTCGATCCTTGGCCGCGGCAGAGCCGTTGGCGGAGTATTCGTGCTCCGGCCCCGGGAACCTGCCCGTCCGGACGTCCTCGGCGTAGGCCGTCGCCGCCCGCGCGATGTCCTCGGCGAGGTTGGCATACCGCTTGACGAACTTCGGCGCTTTGCCGGTGGTCAGGCCGAGCATGTCGTGATACACGAGCACCTGCCCGTCGCAGGCCGGTCCGGCGCCGATCCCGATCGTCGGAATCCTGAGCGCGGTCGTGATCTGCGCCGCCACCTTGCTCGGCATGCCCTCGAGGACGAGGCTGAACGCCCCGGCCTTCTCCAGCGCCCTGGCGTCGGCGACGATCCGCGCCGCCTGGGCGTCGGTCTTGCCCTGCACCTTGAAGCCGCCCATCGCGTGCACGGACTGCGGCGTCAGGCCGAGGTGACCCATCACCGGGATGCCGATCTCTGTGAGGCGTCGTGTGATCTCGATCACCGGACCCCCGCCTTCGAGCTTGACGGCGTGCATGCCGCCTTCCTGGATGAAGCGGCCGGCGTTGCGCACCGCCTCGTCGCTCGAGACCTGGTACGACATGAACGGCATGTCGCCTACGAGGAGCGCCTGGCGGGCGCCACGCGACACCGCCTTGGCGTGGACGAGCATGTCGTCCATCGTCACCGGCAGCGTCGTGCCATGCCCGAGCATCACCATGCCCAGGCTGTCGCCGACGAGCAGGACCGGGATCCCGGCCTCGTCGAGGATGCGGGCGCTGACGTAGTCGTACGCCGTCAGCATTGCGAAGCGCCGGCCTTCGTCCTTGAACCGCTGGACGTCCAGCACAGTGGTCATTCGCCACCTCTCCTTCGGGTCGCTGCCACATCTCGGGTCAGCGCCCTTCTGGTCCGCTCCACCGCCTCGGGGTCGAGTCCGGCCTCCCTGGCCATCTGGAGCGCGACCAGCCCGAGGATACGATAAAGATCCGGGTCGCCGAGCACGTCCAGGTGACTGCTGACGGTCTTGTCATCGCCCCTCCGGATCGGTCCGGTGAGCGCGCCGACGACGCCCCGATGGCGGATGTTGTCCACGGCACCGTCGACGAGGGGCAGGAGCGCTTCGGTCGCCTCTTGCTCCGTCCAGCCGAGGCGGCGCAGCAGCTCCACGCCCTGGCCGACGACCACGTCGAGGAAGTTCGACGCGAACACGGCGGCGGCGTGATACAGCAGCCGTTCGGCATCACCGACGTGCCTGGGTTTCGCGCCAAGGCGTCGCGCCAGGGCGCCGAGGCGCCGCTCCAGCGCCGGCGCGCTCGCGTCGACGGCGACCGTGATGCCGCGAAAGGCCGACGGCGGCCGGGGCGTGGGAAACGACTGCAACGGGTGAAAGGACCCGCGGGGATTCGGAGCGACCGAGGCCAGTGCGTCGAGACCTCGCGCGCCGCTCAGGTGCACGACCGCCAGCCGGCGGGGCGGCTTCATGGCCGCGATGCGCGCGGCCATGGCGTCGATCGCGCCGTCCGGCACGGCGAGAAACAGGATGCCGGCACTCGGCAGCTCGAATCCGGCGCGCGCCGGGACTAGACGGGCGCGGAGCGCGCGGGCCAGGCTGCGGCCGAGGTTGCCCCGGCCCGCGACGGTTAGCTTCTGCTCTACGACGCCGACTGAGTCGCCGCCGGGCTCACCGGCTCCTCGGCCGCGAGGATCGCGTCGAGCTCTTTGGCGTCGATCGTCTCCACGACCTTGA
>DASSLL010000103.1:0-13992 GCA_035689485.1 Candidatus Dormiibacterota bacterium
GACGAGCTGCGCGACGTCCTGGTCCCGATCAACCGCAAGTACCCGGTGAGGGAGCTCGTCGACGCGGCGCAGGCGTACGCGACCACGACCGGCAGGCGGGTGAGCTACGAGTGGGTCATGCTCGCCGGCGTCAACGACACGGCGCGCGACGCGAAAGAGCTCGGCGCCCTGCTCAAACGGAAGCTCGCCCACGTCAACCTGATCCCGTTCAACCCCGTCGACGGCACGCCATACGCCGCGCCGAGCCGCGCATCGATCCGCGCCTTCAAGGCGATGCTCGAAGCCGAGGGCTTGAACGTCACCGTGCGCGACACCCGCGGCCGCGAGGCCGACGCCGCCTGCGGCCAGCTGCACGAGCGCGTCATGAAGAGTCGCGTCGCGGTCTAAAAGCGATGCTCGTCGCCGGGACCTCCGGCTTCAGCTACTCCACGTGGAAGGGCAGGTTTTACCCGTCGACCCTCGCCGGGTCGAAGATGCTGCGCTACTACGCCGAGCGGCTGAACGGCGTCGAGCTCAACGGCAGCTTCTATCGGACGCCGCCCGAATCGACGCTCGTGAATTGGTCGGAGCAGACGCCGCCCGACTTTCGCTTCTGCATGAAGGCCAATCGCGGCCTCACGTACTCGGCCGACGGCTTCGACCGCGTCGGCCTGGCGCGGATCTTCACACAGCGCATCGCCGTCCTGCGCGAGCGATTGGGACCCGTGCTGCTGCAGTTCCCTCCGGTGCGCCGCAAGGACGTCGCCCTCCTCGACGCGCTGCTGACCGCGCTCGCTCTACCTGCGGCCGCGGAGTTCCGGCACGAGTCGTGGTTCGACGACGAGACCTACGCCGTCATCCGCCAGCACGCCGGCGCGCTCGTCGTCACCGACGAGGCGAAATGGCCGCGCGCGCCGCTGGTCGACGTCGGGCCGGTCGCCTATTTCAGGCTTCGGCGTGGCTACACGGCCAGATCGTTCGCGCCCTGGATCGACGAGGTGCGGTCAGCGCTGGCCGCGCACGAAGAGGTCTACGTCTTCCTCAAGCACGACTCGGGGTCGCCGGCGTTGGCGCGGAAGCTCTTGAAGCTCGCAGCCGGAACAGGACCGGTATTGCGATGACGGCGATGATCACCATGAGCGCCGACGCGATCTGTGCCTGCCTCAGGCCGAGGAACACCGCCGGGTCGAGGCGGTAGAAGCTGAGAAAGAACCGGCCGGTCGCGTAAAGCCCGAAATAGACCAGGCCGAGGACGCCGTCCGGCAGACGCGCCTTCAATCGCTGGTGAAACGGCAGCAGCGCCCCCAGCACGGCCAGGCAGAGCACCATCTCGTACGCGACCTCGGGATGGACGACCACGCCGGGCTGACCGAGCGTCGCCGGGTTGACATACTCGACGCCCCACGGGACGGTGGTCGGGCTGCCGTGGTGCTCGCCGTTGATGATGTCGCCGATGCGTCCGATGGTCAGGCCGATCATCGCGCCGGCGCCGCCGGCGTCGATGATCTTCCAGAACGAGAACTTCGACATGCGCGCCCACACGTACGCGCCGACCATGGCGCCGAAAAGACCGCCCCACTGGCTGATGCCGCCCTCGGTCAGCGCGAACACGCGCAGGATCTGGTTGCCGGCGAAGATGCGGAAGTTTTCCCACACATAAAGTAGACGCGCGCCCACGAGGCCGATCACCACCATCCACGCGAGCCCGTCACCGCTGTTCTTGATCTCTCCGACGTCCTTCTGCAGCAGCCAGAAGCCGAGGCGGGCCGCGGCGAGGATGCCGAGCACCGAGAAGACGCCGTGCCACGTGATGAGGAGCGGCCCGATGCGGATGATGTTCGGGTCGAGGTCGATGACGATCGCCAGGAGATGCGGCATCTAGACCGGCAGGTTGGCGGCCCGCATCAGCCGCGCCAGGGCGACCTCTTTCGGCAGCAACCCGAAGCAGTAATGAATCGGCAGCGCGACCTTCCTGCCCGTCAGCGCATCACGGAGCGGCGTGTAGAACTTGCCTTTGCCGACGCCTGACTCGGCCACCGCCTTCTCGAGGGCGGCCTCGATCGCGACCGGCTCCCACGGCACGTCCTTCACCGCCTCGACGGCCGCCTTGACGCGCTGTGCCTGGTCGGCGTCGAGGGAGGGCGGGGCGGGATCCGTCCACAGGAACTCGAGGTAGTCGACCGCCTGCGCCAGCTTGTGCATGCGGGTCTGCAGCGCCGGCGCCGCCGCGCGGAGCGTTGCCTCGTCCACCTGGGGCACGAAGGGCTGCAGGCGCGCGACCAGCTCCTCGGCGCTCAGTCTGCGGATGTACTCGCCGTCGATCCAGTTGAGCTTCTCCCAGTCGAACCGCGCGCCTGCGTGCTGCACGCGCTCGAACGTGAACGCCTCGACGAGCTCGTCGATCGTGAATATCTCCTGCTCCGTGCCCGGATTCCAGCCGAGCAGCGCCAGGTAGTTGACCAGCGCCTCCGGCATGTATCCCTCTTGCCGGTAGATGGCCAGGTTGAGCTCAGGGTGCTTGCGCTTGGACATCTTTGTGCCATCCCTGGCCAGGATCAGCGGCATGTGCGCGTACGCCTGCGGCCGCTCGTAGCCGAGGGCGTCGACGAGCATCAGCTGGTACGGCGTGTTGGAGAGGTGCTCCTCACCGCGGATTACGTGCGTGATCTTCATTAGCGCGTCGTCCACCGGACTGGCGAACTGATACGTCGGGTACGAGTCGGACTTGATGATGATGAAATCGCCGATCAGGCCGGCATCGAAGCGCATGTCGCCGCGGACCATGTCGCGGAAGGTGACGTCGCCGCCGGGGACCTTGAAGCGCACCGCAAACACCGTGCGGTCGCTCGGCGGGTTGACCAGGCAGCGCCGCGAATACTTGTAAGGCCGCTTCTCGCGCTGCGCCTGCCGGCGCTCCTCCTCGAGCTCCTCGGGTGTGCAGTAGCAGCGGTATGCCTTGCCTTCGGCGATGAGGCGCGCCGCGTGCTCGCGATACAGGTCCAGGCGTTCGGACTGCCGGTACGGGCCGAAGCCTCCGGGCCTGTCCGGGCCCTCGTCCCAGTCGAGGCCCAGCCACTTGAGGCTCTCGTAGATGAGCGCCTCGTACTCGGGCCGGTTGCGCTCGGTGTCGGTGTCGTCGACGCGCAGCACGAACGCGCCGCCCTTCTGGCGTGCGAACAGGATGTTGTAGAGCGCGGTGCTCGCCGTGCCGAGGTGCGCGAAGCCGGTCGGGCTGGGCGCGATCCTGACGCGCACCGGGGAGTCTGCGAGCACGGCCATACCATACGGTCGTGGCGGGAATGCTCGTCTTGAACGGCGGAGACGAGTTCAAGCCCGGCAACGAAGAGCAGGACAGGATGCTCGCTTCCGCCGCCAAGCCCGGCCCCGCGTTCGTCGTCCCGACCGCCGCCGCGCGCCAGGGACCGGAGCAGGCGGTGGCCAACGCGACCCGGTGGTTCGCGCAGCTAGGGCTGAAGCTGGAGGAGCTGCCGGTGTTGAAGAAGGCCGACGCCGGCTCCAAAGACGTCGCGGAGCGCGCGCGGACCGGCGGGTTCTTCTATCTGGTCGGCGGCGACCCGGGGCTCGTCGTGCAGGTGCTGACGGGCTCGCGTGTATGGGCCGCGATGTTCGAGGCGTGGCTGGGTGGGGCCGCGCTCGCCGGCTCGTCGGCCGGCTCGATGGCCCTGTGCGCCCACACGCTGATCCGCGCCAGCTGGCCCAACCGCTTCAACCGCCGGCCCCTCGACGCGCTCGGGGCCGTGCCGGATACCGCGGTGCTGCCGCATTACGAGACCTTCGGCCACCGGTGGGTCGAGTCCGCGCGGCGGGAGCTTCCCGGGGTGACGCTGCTGGGCATCGACGAGCGCACGGCCGCCGTCTGGTCGGAGGGCGACTGGCGCGCCGCCGGGCCGGGAGAGGTGACCGTCATGCGCGGCGAGAGGACCGCGCGCTTCAAGACGCCCGCGAAGATCGCCGGCTTGCCGCAGCCCGTCCGTATGCTTCCCGCGCAGTGATCCGGTCGGGGTTCGTCGAGGTCGGCAAGCTCCGCGTCCACCACACGTACGGTGGTCACGGCTCACCGGTGGTGTTCATCCACGGCCTTGGCTCCTCCGGTTACATGGAGTGGCGCCAGAACCTCGAGTCGTTCGCAGCGCGGCATCGCGTCCTGGCGCCGGACCTCCCCGGCTACGGCCGCACCGACAAGCCCCGCGCCCGCTACACCATCCCGTTCTTCGCGCGCTTCGTCCGGCGCTACATGGCCGAGCGCGGCCTGCGGTCCGCGTCGGTCGTCGGTGCGTCGCTCGGCGGCCGCGTCGCGCTCGAGGTCGCGCTCGAGGAGCCGAAGCTGGTGCGCAAGCTCGTCCTCGTGAACACTCTCGGCCTGGGGAGACCGCAGGTCGGCGCGGCGCAGTTCGCGTACGGTCTGGTCACCATCCCGCGCGTCGGCGAAGCCGTCATGGGCCTCGCCCGTGACGCGCTCCGCTGGGCGCCGCCGCGGATGATCCGGCGCGTCGCCGGGCGCTACACCGGGATCAGCACGGACCTCGACAGGACGATGGACGACGCATATCTCAGCGACCTCCGCGAGATGTACGGCGCCGAAGGGTTCCATGACGCGTACCTCTCGACCGTCCGCAGCCTGGTCAACCCGCGGGCGCTGATGGGTGGGCACCACGACGTGACGCACCGGCTCAATGAGCTGAAGATCCCCGTCCAGCTGATCTGGGGCGCGAACGACCCGCTGTTCCCGATCGCGCACGCCTCGCGCGCGCAGACGCTCATCAGTCACGCGCGCCTGGCCATCATCGACGGCGCCGGCCACACGCCCCAGGCGGAGCGGCCGGAGGAGTTCAACCGCGTCCTCCACCAGTTCCTCGACCGGTAGCGAGGACACGCAAAGGTACCGGAGCCCGGAATACCGGGAGCTCGTCGGTGCCCCGCTCGACCCGCTCGTCCATGCGGAGCCGCTCGCTCCGCCTCGCTTCTACCGCTTCCTGCGCCGCGTCGTGCGGTGGGTGGTCACGCACGTCTTCCGCGTGCACGTGAGCGGAATCGACAACGTCCCGCCGCCGCCATACATCATCGCGGCGAACCACCAGGCGTGGTTCGACCCCGCGTTCATCATCCCCTTCTTTCCAGAGCGGCCGCTCATCTACACGATGGCCAAGCGCGAGACGGTCTTCAACCGCGCGTGGAAGCGGTGGCTGCTGCCGAAGATCGGAGTGTTTCCCATCTCTCCCAACAAGGGCGAGCTCGATGAGCAGGGGCTGCGGAGCGTGTATCAGATCCTCGACCGGAAGGGGGTCATGCTGATGTTTCCGGAAGGCCGGTACTCCCGCGGTCGGGCGTTGCGTCCGCTGAAGAACGGCATCGGCTACTTCGCGCTGCAGGCGGGTGTGCCGGTCGTTCCAGTCGCGGTCACCGGCACGGACAGGCTGCTCCCGTTTCGGCGCATCGAGGTCTCCGTCGGGCCGCCGGTGATGCCCGATCTGCCGGTGTGGTGGGAGCTGAGCCGGCGGGTGTCGACCGTGGTCGACAACGTGCGCCACGCGATCACGACCGCCCTTCGCCGTCCCAAAACGTAGGCTGTCGATCCCCGAGGATCCGCGCATCTGCGCGGCTTCAGCGGCCGGGCGCCTTGCGGCGCTCAAGCCATCGCGTCCTTCCCCGCCTGCGGCGGGGACCCCTAAGCAAGCTCCTGCGCGCGCTCGGCTGCCCCCGCGCGACCACGGCGCCGGGACCCCAGCAGGTTTGCGCTCCCTCACGTGCTCGTCGTCTCCTCGGCTCCGGCCGCCGATGCCGCGGATCTGCTGCGGCCCCCGGGAACCGACAGCCTAAAATCGGCCAGTTTTGCACCTGGTCATCGGCGCGGGAGAGTTCGTCGGGCGCCACGTATCGCGCGCCCTCGCGACCGAGGTGCCGGTCATCGAGCTTTCGGCGGACGCCGACGACGAGACGCTCGCCGACGCGATCGCAGGCGTCGAGGTCGTCGTGTCGTGCGCGCAGACGGTCTCGCCGGCGCACCGCCTGCGCTACCGGAAGGGCCCCGCGCCTTTGCTCGCGCGTCTCCTCGAGGCAGCGGGCCGCGCGCGCGTGACGCGGCTCGTCCACGTCTCCACCGCCGACGTGTTCGGCTCCGACCAGGCGACGCGCGTGACGGAGAAGTCGAAGGTCAAGCCGGCGCAGGTCTACGAGCGCCTCAAGCTGGCGGAAGAGGACTGGCTGCTCGAGAACGCCGGCGATGTCGAGGTGGTCATCCTCCGCCCGGCGCGCGTGTTCGGTGAGGGCGAGGACTGGATCCTGCCACGCCTCATGGCCTCGATGGTGCGCGGCCGCGTGTGGCTGCCGGGCGGCGGACGGGCGAGGCAGACCTTCATCGCGGCGGACGATCTCGGCCGCGCCTGCCTCGCGGCCTCCGACCGCGGCCGTCCGGGTCACCGCTACCTGGTCGGCGGCTTCGACTCCACGTGGCAGGACTTCCTCATCTCGGCCGCGCGCGCTGTCGGCTTCAGCGCCGAGGTCGGATCGGTGCCTTACGACCTGGCGTACCTGCGCGCGCTCGCGGTGGAGACGACGACCCCGGAAGGCGCCGCGGTGTGGCCGGGGGTGTTCGCGGTCGACGCCATCGGCAAACCGCACATCTATGACGACTCGTACTCGCGCCGGGAGCTCACGTGGTCGCCCTCGGTCGGCAGCCTGGAACAGGAGATACCGGCGATGACGCCGTGGCTGTCAAGCCTCCCGGAGGTCGCGGCCGCGATCGCGGAGGCTCAGTCCGCGCCGCGGGCTGTCGAAGTGGGGGCTACTACTTCACCGCCAGGCACGTGATCGTCTTGAAGACGCCGTCGATCTTCTGGATCTTGTCCACGATCAGGGAGCCGATGGAGTTGACGTCCGGCGCCTCGCACACCGCGATGACGTCATACTCGCCGGTGATGGCGTCCGCGGCCGAGATGCCCTGCACGCCTTCCATCTTCTTGGCGACCTCCAGGGCACGCCCCGGCGACGCGTTGATGAGGACGTAAGCCTTCATCGCCTAACCCCCAAGTTCCAGACGCGGACGGAATTGCCTAAAGGTACTACCGCTCAGCGCGATTTCCTTTTCCGTTTTTCGGCCAGGTGCTCTGCAAGCTTCTTCAAGCCGGGGTTGACCGAGACGACTTTCGGGCCCCGGACCTTGCGATCCCGCGCCTTGTTGCGAGCGCTCTCTCGCGGTGAGACGTGGTCGAGCTCATCGCTCATCGCGTATAGCCATATTCGACGTCGAGACGGCGGAACGCGAGTGTCCAGTAGGTCGAGTTCTGCGCACCAAGGAACGCTGCGATGACCAGATAGGCCGGCACGAGCACGACGGCGGTGACGGCCAGGATGGGCCAGAACGTGGCGGATGACGTGTAGCCGGCGATCAGCAGCGGCAGGAGCAGGATCGACGACAGAAACCCGGCCACGACCGCGATCGCCAGAGAGATCGCGAGCGAGATGACCAGCACCAGGAGTGACCGGCCGAAGCGCTTGAAGAGGAGCCGGTGAGCGCGCGCGATCGCGGCCAGCGCCTTCCGCTGCTCCAGGACGACCGCGCGGGAGCCGAAACGGTCGAGGAAGAGAAGGTAGAGGGCGTAGACCAAGAACACCAGGAACAGCAGCAGTCCGCCGAAGAGCGTGCCCAGCACGAGGCCCACGTCCTGGTGGATCAGGCCGATGAGGAGGACGACGACCCAGGCGACCGCCGCGGCGAGCAGGGGAAGGTTCAGGACGAAGAGCGCGAGCCGGAAGCGGACCATGACCCACATGGTGTGCAGGCCCATCGGCCACGCATTGGCCAGGCCGAACGGGCGCTCCGCGTCGTGCTCGGCGGAGCCGCGGATGGTCGCGCCCTCGCAGGCCGCGGCGAGGACGAACAAAAACACAGCCAGGACAAGCGCCACCAGGGCCAGCGCCTCGATCAGGGTCACGTGGTCGATCACCCAGGTCGTCGCCTGCTGCTGCATCGCGCCGAAGTCGGGCAGCCTGTTGACTGGCCGCGTGTAGTTGAGACCCGCGTTGCCTCCGCCCTCGCCCGAAAGGAAGGCGATCAGCCACAGGTACTTGTGGGTCCAGGCGATGCGAAACGACCGCGTCACGACGTCCCAGTAGGGCACGGTCAGAAGTTGGCGGGGACGATCGCGCGCTTGTGGATGCCGGAGCCGAGGAGCGTGTCGCCCTCCCGGCACTCGACGTCGAAGTAGAGCTTGTTGCCCTTGACCTCCGTCAGGCGGGACGTCACGACGATCGTGCTGCCGGGCGCGGTCGGCGCCAGGTGGCGGACGTGGACCTCGTAGCCGACGGTGGTGTGGCCGGGCGGGAGGAGGCGTGCCACCGAGCGGTGGCTCGTCCACTCCATCAGCCCGATCATGGCAGGCGTCGCGAACGTGCCCTTGCCGCCGACGTGGTGGGTCAGGAGGTTGCCTTCGACGACGCGTTCCATCCGCCCTTCCACGCCAGGCTTGATGCCTTCGATCGTGTCCACCATATAGATTGTCCTTAATGACGCGGATCCCGGTCGTCCGCAAGGCGATCTTCCCGGCCGCAGGACTCGGCACGAGGTTCTTGCCGGTGACCAAGGCGCAGCCGAAAGAGATGCTGCCGCTCGTCGACAAGCCGACCATCCAGTACGGCGTCGAAGAGGCGATCGCCAGCGGCATCGAGCAGGTGATCATGGTCACGGGCGGCGGCAAGCGGGCGATCGTCGACCACTTCGACCGCTCGCTGGAGCTGGAGCACTACCTGGAGCAGCGGGGCAAGAGCGACCTCCTTCACATCCTTGCCGAGGTCGACGACCTGAGCAACCGCGTCGACATCCTCTACATCCAGCAGAAGGAGCCGCTCGGTCTCGGTCACGCGGTGTGGACGGCCCGCCGTCTGGTCGAGAACGAGCCGTGCGCCGTCCTCCTGGCGGATGATGTGATCCTCGGCGCGGACCCCTGCCTGCAGCAGCTGATCGATGCCCACCGTAAGACCGGAGCCACCGTTCTCGCGGTGCGTCGCTTCCCGCGGAGCGAGATCGCGCGCTACGGCGTCGTCGTCACCAACGGCAGCCAGGGCCGGATCCACGACGTCACGGACATGGTGGAAAAGCCGGAGCCCGGGACGGAGCCCTCCGACCTGGCCATCCTCGGCCGCTACATCCTGGCGCCGGCGGTGTTCGCCGAGCTCGACCGGATCGAACCGGGAGCCGGCAAGGAGATCCAGCTCACCGACGCCATCCGGCGCTCGCTGTCGAGCCACCCGGTCGTCGCGCTCGAGTTCGAGGGCGACTACTACGACACGGGCACCGTGCCCGGCTACCTGAGGGCGAACCTGACGCTGGCGATGCGGCGGGAAGGGCTCCGCGAGGAGCTCCTGCCCCTGCTCGCCGAGCTGCTCGAAGCCGAGCCGGAGAGACGCTCTCGCCGGGCCCTATAATTCAAAGACGCTCAATGAGCCGATTCCCCGCCCGAGTGATTTACCTATGGCTGTTTCAGGACGCAGAAGGTTCGACGACGAGAAAGTTGTTCGGTATGAGACCGCGGAGAAAGACTTCGAGGTCGAAGTCTCGCGCACCCTCAACAAGTGGTGCGTCACCGTCTACCAGCAGCCGGACCGCCAGATCCTGGTCCAGGACTTCTTCCCGGAGCGTTGGAAAGCGCTCGCGCGGGCGCAGGACTTCATCCGGATCCTGAACCAGCGCAACAAGAAGAAGGAAGACGAAGGCTCGGCGGACGACGACTTCTAGTCGCGGGCTAAAACCCGCGTTGGTCACGTGCCGCCTCAGCGGCTTGAGGCGCGTCTCCCACGCAACATAGACCCGGATCTGCCGGCAAATGCGGTTTTCGCCGGCTTCGCACGCCCGCATCTGCCGGCAAGTGCGGGCAACCACTATCGCGACAAATGGCCACGCGGACGACGTCATCTCCCGGCCGTCTGTAGAATTTCGCCTTCGTGAACTGGGCAGTGCTGCGGCGGGAGTGGGGCGCGGTCTCTTTCGTGCTGACCGTGCTCATCGGCATCATCGTTGTGCCGCTCGCCCTCTACTTCACCAACCAGGGACCGAGCGCGATCGTGACGCCGGGCCTCGTGACATCGAGCTCCGCTCGCGCCAGCTCCGCGACGATCGCGACGACGGCTCGATAGCCATCGCCGCCGCCTAGCGCGTCACCCTCGCCGGCAGATCAGGCGCCGGCCAGGGCCCACAGAAGCCGCTCGCCGTTCGGCTGCACGATCTCGTGCAGCGGCAGGGCAAACTCGGCGATGGATCTCCGCTCGGCGCTGACGCGCATCTCGATGACGTCCGAGAGGCGGAGGTGCGCGACCACCGCGCAATCGCGGAGGAATGTGAACACGACGGGCCGGACGAGGTTCAGGAAGTAGTCGGCGATGCGCGCCCCGTCTGACAGCGTCGCGCTGCCGGCCAGGCTCCGATCGCGAAAGCCGAAGACCACGACCTCGTCGCTGAGCATCACCGGGTCGGTCCATGCGTACGAGGCGGAGCTGGATTCGCGCAGCAGCTGGAGGTTCTCGTGCAGCCTGCGGAGCGGCGACTGGGGGCCTTCGAACAGCAGTGGCACGTCCTGCTGGCGCTCGTTGAATCCCTGCGCGCGGTACTGCGCGGTGAAGCCGAGGTCGGAGATGCCGGCGAACGGCGCAGGCACTTTGATCGACATCTCGCCAAGATGTTGGGCAGGACGCATGCTGGGACCTGACTCTTCCATGACCTATTAACGCATGGCCGGCAGGCGAAAGTCTCCTACCAACGTATGAACGGGCTGACCGGAATCCGCGTCCTCGATCTCACGCGGCTGCTGCCGGGGGCGTACTGCACGCTGCTCCTGGCCGACATGGGCGCGGAGGTGATCAAGGTCGAGGAGCCGGGCACGGGAGACTACATGCGCTGGTCGCCGCCCGTGGTCGACGGTCAAAGCGCGCTCTTCGACGTGCTCAACCGCGATAAGAAAAGCATCGCCCTGGACCTGAAAGACCCGGGCGGTCGCGATGCGCTGCTCCGGCTGGTGGAGACGGCCGACGTCCTGGTCGAGGGCAACCGGCCGGGCGTGATGGAGCGGCTCGGTCTCGGCTGGAGCGTCCTGCACGACCGCAACCGAAAGCTCGTCATGTGCTCCATCACCGGCTACGGTCAGGACGGCCCGTTCGCGCAGCGAGCCGGGCACGACCTCAACTACATGGCCATCGCAGGTGCTCTCGGCCTCAACGGCCCGCGCGACGGCGCGCCGGTCCCGCTGTCCGTGCAGGTCGCGGACGTGGGCGGCGGCGGCATGCAGGCGGCGGTCGAGATCCTCGGCGCGGTGGTCGGCGTGCAGCGCGGTGGCGAGGGCTGCCACATAGACGTCGCGATGACGGACGGCGCGTTGCGCTGGCTCGCGCTGGCTTTCGCCGCCCGCGCCGCCGGCGAGCCCGTGGCCCGCGGTGACCAGCGGCTGGCGGGACGCTACGCGTGCTACCGCGTCTACGAGTGTCGGGACGGGCGCTACTACAGCGTGGGCGCGCTCGAGCCGAAGTTCTGGGCCGCGTTCTGCGCCGCGATCGGGCGACCCGACCTCGTCGAGCGGCAGTACTCCGAGGACCTGGCGACGCAGCGTGAGGTGGAGGAGGTCTTCGCGAAGCGGACGCGCGACGAGTGGGAGCAGGTGCTGGGGCCAGCTGATGCATGCTGCGAGCCGGTGCTCGACCTCGACGAGGTGCCGTCCCACCCGCAGGTCGCCGCGCGAGGGGTGCTCACGAAGGGCGGGCGCGGACCGCGCCTCGGCGAGCACACCGAGGCGATCCTCAAAGAGGTCGGACTCTAGCCCACACCTCTTCGACCTGGCGCCGTGTCTCGTCGAGCGAGCCGTCGTTGTCGATGACGAAGTCCGCTAGCGGCTTCTTGTCGTCGATCGGCATCTGCGCGGCGAGCATGGCTTGCGCACGCGCGCGCGAAATCCCGCGCTCCTCGACCAGCCGCGCGATCTGCGTCTCCGCCGGTGCGTAGACCAGCACGGTCTCCGAGTAGAGACCCTGCAATCCGTTCTCGAACAGGAGCGGCACGTCCTGGATGACGATCTCGGCGCCGAGTTCGACGGCCTCGGCCGTCCGCTCCGCCATCCAGTCACGCACCAGCGGATGGACGATGGCGTTCAACCGGCGGCGCGCGTCAGCGTCCCGGAACACGAGCTCACCGAGCTTGCCGCGATCGATGACGCCGTCGCGGGCAAAGTCACCGCCGAATTCCCGGACGATCGCGGCGAATCCAGGAGTGCCTGGCTCGTACACCGCGTGCGCCGCCTCGTCGGCGTCGACGATCGCCGCACCGAGCTCGCGGAACATCGCCGCCACGGTCGACTTGCCCGACCCGGCTCCGCCCGTCAGCCCAATCAGCTTCAATTCTGGGTAATGGCTGACGAGGAGAAGTTCGACGCGGTCGTCGTCGGCGCGGGGCCGGCGGGCACGGCGGCGGCGATCACCATGGCCAAGGCCGGGCTACAGGTCGCGCTGCTCGAGCGCGGCGCCAAGCCCGGGTCGAAGAACGTCATGGGCGGCATCCTGTACAACCACTACCTCGAGGAGATCGTAGGCGAGGACTGGCGGCAGGCCCCGCTGGAGCGCCCGATCATCGAGGAGCGCCGGTGGCTGATGACGCCTGACGCTGCCATCGCGTTCGACTACAAGAACATCCGCAACCGCGAGCACCCGCACTCGTACTCGGTGTTGCGGGCGCGCTTCGACGCGTGGTTCGCCGAGCAGGCGGAGAAGGCCGGCGCGATGGTGGTGCCGGAGACTGTCGTCGACCGGCTGATCACGAAGAACGGCCGCGTCATCGGGGTCGGCACAGGCCGAGGCGACGACCTCTATGCCGAGGTGACGATCATCTGCGAAGGCGTCGGCCTCGGTGAGAGCCTCCTCGAGAAGACGGTCATCGATGGCAAGGCCCTGCGCCGCAAGCTCCGCCCCGACGAGGTGGCGATGGCGGTCAAGGAGATCATGCAGCTCGACCCCGGCCTGATCGAGGAGCGCTTCAACTGCGAATCTGGCGAAGGCTGCACGGTGGAGTGCTTCGGCGACGCGACCATGGGGATGTCGGGGTTCATGTTCATCTACACCAACCACGACACGCTTTCCGTCGGCGGCGGCGCGCTGCTGAGCGAGTTCAACCAGACGCTGCGTACGCCCAACGACCTGATGCAGCACTTCAAGAAGCATCCCGCGGTCAAGCCGCTGCTGCGAGGCGCGGAAACGGTCGAGTACCTGGCGCACCTGATCCCGGAAGGCGGGTACCGCGGCATCCCGAAGGTCTACGGCCCCGGCTACCTCGTGTGCGGCGACGCGGCGATGCTGTCCAACCCCGTGCACCGCGAAGGCTCGAACCTGGCGATGGAGTCAGGCCGGCTTGCGGGCGAGACGGTGATCCACTGCAAGGAGACCGGCGACTTCTCCGAGCGCCGGCTGGCCGAGTACAAGGGCGTGCTCGACCACTCGTGGATCATGGCCGACATGAAGAAGTACGACAAGGCGGTGCCGCTGCTCGAGCACAACCCACAGCTGCTCACGAAGTACCCACGCGTGCTCGACTCCGCGCTGGACGAATTCTTCCGCGTCGACGGCACGTCGAAATGGGACAAGCAGCGGCGCATCTTCAAGTCGCTCCGCAAGGAGGGGCTTTTCCGGATGGGCTGGGACACGCTGAAGTCGGTCTGGGCCATGAAGTGAAGGAGGCGCTCCACCAGACCGAGGACGGAGTGGCTTTCGAGGACGGCGTGCTCACGCTGGCCGACGGCCGCGAGCTCGCCTGGCGGTGGTGGGGGGACGAGGCCGGCGTGCCGGTGCTGCGCATCCAGGGCACGCCCGATTCGCGCCTCTCGAGGAACCCGGACGCGAGCGTGCAGCGCAACGCCGGCGCCCGCTACCTGATGGCGGACCGTCCGGGCTACGGCGGTTCGACCCGCAAGCCGGGCCGGCACATCGGCGACGTCGCCGACGACTACGTCGAGCTGCTCGACCACTTCG
>DASSLL010000104.1:0-6846 GCA_035689485.1 Candidatus Dormiibacterota bacterium
GCGCCCTGCTTCGTCCCCTGGCTCTGGAGAAAGGCCGAAGCGATGGAGATGTACATCCAGTAGGACTGCGCGCTGCGCTTCATCGCGAGGCAGGAGCCGTAGTCAGGCTTGCCGTCGCCGTTCAGGTCCTTGCCCTGGAAGTGCTGAGCGATGGCGATGTAGTCGTCCCACGTCTGCGGGGGCTGCATGCCCGCCTGCTGGAGCAGGTCCGTCCGGTAGTAGACCATCTGGAAGTCGCCGTCGAGCGGGATCGTGTAGATGTGCCCTTTGAAGCTCGCGCTGAAGTCGCGGAAGAAGGCACCGATGTCGTTCCATTGCAGCGCCGAGTCGTTCTGGATGCGGCTGTCGAGCTGCTCGAGATAGCCGGCCGGAACGTAGTCGCCCATCCACTGCGGGTCGAACACCGTCGCGTCATACGAGTTGGTCTTCGTCGAGAAGTCGGTCAGCAGCTTCTGGTAGAGGTCGGAGAACGGGACCGTGATGACCTCGATCTTGGCCCCCGTGAGCTTCTCGAAGTCGGGCGCACGCCGCTGGAGCGGCTCGGCGATCTGCGGGCCCGTGAACGTGACCACGCGAACGGTGGTCCCGGTGAAGTCCTGCTTGGAGGACGTATTGGTCGAGCTGCCGTTGGAACAGGCCGCCAGGACCGCGGCCCCCAACGCCATGACCAGGGCTTTCGCGAGGTGTCGGCTCATGGTCTACTCCCTTCTCAAAAAACCACTTGAGGCCCGCGGCGTGGCCGGGGCCCACGCCGCCGAATAGTGGGATGTTTAACGCCTCAACCGGCGTTTGTCAAGGCTTGAGATGGGTGCCAGGGGTCTATTCATCCGATGTCTCGGTGGCTGGACCCCAGAGCGCAAAGCCTTCCAGGAGCCGGTGGAAGACCGCCACGAGCAGCGCCAGCGGCGCGAGCGACACCACCAACGCCGACGCCGCGGTCGGCCAGTCGAGCTCGCGCTCGAAAGTGAAGAAATCGCTCAGCGCCACGGGGACGGTCTTGATCTCGCCGGAGGTCAGCACCAGCGGTACCAGGAGCATGTTCCAGTCGAGCACGAACAGCACGAGAAACGTCGCGGCCAGGCTGGGCGCAACCAGCGGGAGGACCACGCGGCGGAGAATGCGCAGCAGGCCGGCGCCGTCGATCAAAGCCGCCTCCTCCCATTCGGGTGACAGCTGCGCGATGGCGCCGTAGAGGACGAACACCGCGAGCGGCGCGGTCACCGCAGCTTCGGCGAACGTCAGCCCGGCAAAGGTGTCGATCAGGTGGGCGCGCCGCGAAAGGTCGCTGAGCGGGATCACGTACGCCATCGGCGGGAGACTTGCCAGGACGAGGAAGGCCTGCGTCAGGGTGCGGCTCGCGCCGATGCCCGAGCGCGCGAGGCCGAAGGCCGCCGGAAACGCGACGGCGATGCCGAGCGCGGCCGCCCCGAGCGCCGCCAGTGAGCTCGTGCCGAGCTCCTGCCAGAACGCCGGCTCCGCCACGCCGATCTCGGAAAAGTGCTGCAGGGTTGGCGGCCATGTCCATGAGGGTGGGCGCGTGGTGTCGTCCGGGATGACGCCGAACGAGGCCAGGAGCGTCCACGCGAGCGGCAGGAGGAACGCTGCCGCGACGGCGCTGAGGACGAGGAGACGGAGCCGCACCTACGCGCGCCTCCTCGCAAGGCGGATGTACACGGCGCCGACCGCGGCCACCCCGGCGGCGATCAGCCACGCCGAGGCGGCGCCCAGCGGCCAGTCGTTGGTCACGAACGCGCGGTCATAGCTGTACAGCGCGGGCGTCAGGGTTGCCGTCCCCGGCCCGCCGCCCGTGAGGATGAGGATGGTGTCGAAGGCGCCGAGGGACAGCCCCGTCAGCAGCATGCCGACCGTCAGCAGCAGGGGCCAGATCTCCGGAATCGCGATCCGCAGGATCCGCTCGTGCCAGCGCGCACCCGCCAGGGTGGCGAGCTCCCATCGGTCCCGAGGAACCGCCAGCAGGCCCGGAAGGAGGAGGAAGGCCACGAATGGCCCAACCCGCCACACCTCGATGGCGATCGTCACAAGCAAGGCGAGGCGGACGTCGCCGATCGGCGAAGGCGCCTCCGGCAGTCCGAGCCACGCCAGCGCGAAATTGAGGATGCCGGTGGCTCCGCCCAGCAGGTAGTGCCACATCACCCCGACGGCGATGGGGCTGACCAGCCACGGCAGAAGAACGACCGCCCGCCACCACGAGCGACCCCAGATCGGCCGCCGGAGCAGGTAGGCGACGACGAATCCGACGCCGAGCTCCAGCGGCACCGCGACGGCCGTGAACAGCAGCACGTTGCGCACGGCTTCGCCGAATTGCGGATCCCGGATGACGCCCCCGTAGTTGCTCCCGCCGACGAATGCGACGGTGGTGGTCAGCGGCGAGTATGTGGTCAGCGTCGCCGCCAGCCCGACGGCGGCCGGCACGACCAGCCAGCCGCCCAGGAGAAGCGCGAGCGGCGCCAGCAAGAGCAGCGTCTGGCGGGCCGTCAGCCGCAATTACTTCGCGCCGCTGACTCCCCCGTCGATGATCAAGCCCGACGCCATCATGAACTTCGACTCATCCGACGCGAGGAACAGGGCGGCGGCCGCGACGTCTTCCGGACGCCCGAGCTCGCTGCTGAGCTGGCGCTTGCGAATCGATGCCATGCCTTCCTCCGGATCCTTGTAAGACTCGCGTAGGTAGCGTTCCACGAACGGCGTGAGGATCGTGCCCGGGAGAAGTGCGTTCACCCGTATCCCGTGCGGCGCGAGGTCGACCTGCATCGACTTCGTCATCGAGAGGACGGCGCCCTTTGAAGCCGCATACGAGACGCGACGCGCAAGGCCGATCTCCGCGATGCATGAGGACATGTTGATGATCGACCCCGACCGCTGCTTGATCATCTGCGGCACGATCGCCCGGCTCATCAGAAAGACTCCGCGCACGTTGACGGTCATCACCCGGTCGAAGAGCTCGGGCTCCGTCTCCAGCACATCGCCCACGCCGGCGATGCCCGCGTTGTTGAACAGGACGTCGACACGACCGAAGCCCGCGACCACACGCGCCGCCAGATCGGCGGTGCTTTCGGGGCTCGTGACGTCCACCGCTTCCGCTGACGCGACGCCACCCGCCTCGGAAATCTGACCGGCGGTGCCTCGCGCCGCATCGAGGTCGATGTCGGCGACCACCACCTGCCCGCCCTCCTGGGCGAAGAGCCGCGCGCTCGCCTGGCCGATGCCCGAGCCCGCGCCCGTGATCAGGCAGACCTTGCCGGCGAGACGGGCTCCCATGGCGATGCTTAGCTATATGCTGAAGCTCCGATGTTTGTCAACCTCAAAGGCGGTTACTGAAGCAAGGGCGTGCGCGCCGACGCCATGAACGTCCGACCTCTTGGCGGTGCCAAGCCTCACCCGCGGGCTCGCGCCCCTCGCGTCACCGAGGGGGCCATCGACAAGATTCGAGAACGGATCATCTCGGGCGCCTGGAGACCCGGGGCCCGGCTGCCCCGGGAGAGCGAGCTCGCCGCCGAGCTCGGGCTCTCGCGCAACTCTCTGCGCGAGGCCGTGCGCGCGTTGTCGCAGCTGCGGGTGCTCGAGGTCCGCCAGGGCGACGGCACGTACGTCAGCAGCCTGGAACCCGACCTGCTGCTCGAGAGCACGGGGTTCATCAGTCACCTGCTGCTCGGCGAGACGGAGGTCGAGCTCTACGAGGTCAGGCGCATCCTGGAGGCTGCAGCCGCCACCCTCGCCGCGGGGCGCATCGACGATGCCGAGAAGCAGGAGCTGGCCCACAACCTGCAGCGCATGCGCGAGGCGAAGAAGGTCGAGGAGCTCGTCGAGGCCGACGTCGCGTTCCACGCGGTGATCGCCAAAGCCGCGGGCAACGCCGTCCTCACGTCGCTGCTGGCGAGCCTGGCCACGCGAACCATGCGGGCCCGGTTGTGGCACGGCCGCGAGGCCGATGGCGCCCTGGACGAGACGCGCGAGGAGCACCGCAGGATCTACGACGCCATCGTGGCCGGGGATCCCGACCTCGCCCGCTCCGCCGCCGCGGCGCACATAGCGAGCAGTGAGCGCTGGCTGAGGGCGCGCCTGACAGCCGGCAACGGCGCGTAAATGCAGGTCGGCCTGCGCACGCGCATCAAACCGGGCTCGGAAGAGCGGTATGAGGAGTATCACCGCGCCGTCTGGCCGGAAGTCATCAAGGAAATTCGCCGCGCGGGAATCACGAAGTACGTCATCTTCCGCAACGGGCTCGACGTCTTCCACTTCATCGAGTGCGAGGACTACGACCGCGCCGTCGCCCAGATCGCCAGGGATCCGACCAGCATGAAGTGGGAGGCGGAGATCGCGGCGATGATGGAGACGACGCACGACTTCAGCGGCGAGAGCAGCGACCGCATGAAGAAGATCTGGGAACTCTGAACCGCGTCCCGCTCGGCCGCACCAACCTCCAGGTCACCCAGCTCGGCCTCGGCTCAGCGCCGCTGGGAGGCCTCTTCGAGGCCGTGACCGACGACGAGGCCCACCGCACCGTCGAAGCCGCGTGGGGCGCGGGCATTCGCTTCTACGACACGGCCCCCCTGTACGGCAGCGGCCTGGCGGAGCGGCGTCTCGGGGCCGTCCTGCGTACCAAGCCGAGAGACGAGTTCGTGCTCATGACCAAGGTCGGGCGCCTGCTGCGCGCCGACGCTCCGCCTGACCCCGACCAGAGCTTCAAGGGCACGCCTCCGCTCAACCCGGTCTTCGACTTCTCGTACGACGGCGTGATGCGGTCGGTCGAAGAGAGCCTCGAGCGCCTGGGGCTCGACCGTGTCGACGTGCTGCTCATCCACGACCCCGACAACCACCACGACGAGGCGCTGAGCGGGGCTTACCGCGCCCTCGACCGGCTGCGCTCCGACGGAACGATCACCGCGGTCGGGGCTGGTATGAACCAGTCCGAGATGCTCGCCCGTTTCGCGCGCGAGGCCGGCTTTGACTGCTTCCTGCTCGCAGGGCGATACACGCTGCTCGACCGGGATGGGGCTCGCGAGCTCCTGCCGCTGTGCCTCGAGCACGGCATCGCCGTCGTCGCGGGTGGCGTCTTCAATAGCGGCATCCTGGCCGACCCCGATACGCAGCCTCGATTCAACTACCGTCCCGCGCCGCCGCAGCTCGTCCAGCGAGCGCGCGCATTGCGGGCGGTCTGCGAGCGACACGGCGTCGACATCAAGGCCGCCGCCCTTCAGTTCCCGCTGCGACATCCCGCCGTCGCGGCGGTGTTGATCGGACCACGGTCTGTGGCGCAGCTCGAAGAAAATGTGCAGCTCTTCGAGACGCCGATCCCGGAGGGCCTCTGGCCGGAGGTGGACGCGTGATCGTCGACGCGCACCACCACTTCTGGGATCCGACGCGTCGCGACTACCCGTGGATGGCGGGCGACGAGCTGGCGGCAATCCGCCGTCCGTTCGGGCCTGGCGAGCTTCGGCCGTTGCTCGAGGACAACGGCGTGGACAGGACGATCCTGGTGCAGACCGTGTCCAGCCTGGAGGAGACACGCGAGTTCCTCGAGGTGGCCGCGGCGGTCGACTTCGTCGGCGGCGTCGTCGGCTGGGTCGACCTGACGTCGCCATCGGTGGCGCAATCCATCGGCTCGCTGGTCAGCGACCTCCTCGTCGGCATCCGCCACCAGGTGCACGACGAGCCCGACCCGCGCTGGCTCTTGCGGGACGACGTGCAGGGCGGGATCGCCGCTGTCGGCGAGGCGGGTCTCGTCTACGACCTCCTGGTCCGCGCGCGGGAGCTGCCGGCGGCGCTCGAAACGGTGCGCCGGCATGGCAAGGTTTCCTTCGTCATCGACCACGCGGCCAAGCCCAGGATCGCCGGGGGCTCGTGGGACGGCGAGTGGGAGGAAAAGCTGGCGCCCTTCAGCGACGAGGCCAACGTGACGTGCAAGCTCTCAGGCCTCGTGACCGAAGCGCGTTGGCAATCGTGGTCGGTCGAGGAGCTCGAGCCTTACGTGCGGCGGGTGCTCGCATGGTTCGGTCCGGAGCGATGCATGTTCGGGTCTGACTGGCCCGTGTGTCTGCTGGCCGCGGGCTACGACCGGGTCTTCGACGCGATGCAGCAGATCGTCGGTCTCGACGAGCGGATCTTCGGCGAGACGGCGCGCCGCGTGTACGGCCTGGTCTAAGCGACCCGGTCGACGACCTCCCCCCACCGCTCGTCGATGCGGCGCACCCGGTAGATCACCAGCGCCGCCGCCCACGTCAAGACGAACGCGATGACGATGAAGTAGCCGGCCTTGCCGATGAAGTCGAAGCCCGCGATCGCCTCGAACACCGGACCTCGCAGGTCGAGCAGGCGGATCAGGATCTGCGCCAGCTCGACGACCCCGACGAACAGCGCCACGAAGACCGACAGCGAGGTCACGGTCAGGTTGTAGAACACCTTGCGGATCGGGCTGGCGAACGCCCATGAGTACGCCTTCGACATGAACGCGCCGTCCGCCGTGTCCATCAACGACATGCCGGCCGCGAAGATCAACGGCAGTGCGACCACGGCGCCAAAGGGGATGCCCTGCGCCGCGGCTCCGGCGGAGATCGCCAGCAGCGCCACCTCCGACGCAGTGTCGAACCCCAGCCCGAACAAGAAGCCCACCGGGTACATCTGCCAGCTGTGGTCGATGAGCCGGAAGATGCGGCCGAAGAGCCGCGTCATGACGCCGCCGCTCAACAGCTCGTGCTCGAGCCCGGCGCGGTCGAACTCGCCGCGACGCATGCGACGGTAGACGCGAAGGATGTCGATGAGGACGACCAGGTTGAGGACGCCGATGAGGATCAGGAAGCTGCCCGAAACGAGGGTGCCGACCGCGCC
>DASSLL010000105.1:0-3710 GCA_035689485.1 Candidatus Dormiibacterota bacterium
GTTGGGTGAGTTGTCGCAGCAGCCGACGTGCCCGCAGGTCATGCACTCGCGGAGGTGGACCCACCAGCCGCCGATCTTCAGGCAGTCCTCGCAGCCGTCGGCGGAAGGAGTGACGTCGTGGATCTGATCGAGGTGCGTGCACTGAGCCTCGGCGCTCACGCGCCAACCTTACGCCCCCGCCGAACGTTGGGCACCCGATGCGTCAAACGGGTCTCTGAATCGCCTGGAGAGACACTCTTTGCGCAAAACGAGTCTGTCAACGTACCCTGCGTCCGCGACGATGGCCACGATCGAGGACTTCCAGAAGCTCGACATGCGCATCGGCCGGATCGTCGACGTGAAAGAGGTGAAGGACTCGCGCAAGCCCTCCTACCACCTCACGATCGACTTCGGCCCCATGATGGGCACGCGCCAGTCAGTCGCCGCGGCCAGGACCGACTACCAGGCCGCCGAGCTGCTGCACCGCCAGGTCGTGTGCGTCGTCAACTTCCCGCCCCGGCGCATCGCGGGCATCAGCTCCGAAGTCCTCGTCCTCGCCGCCACCGAGGAAGACGGCACGCTGCGCCTCCTTCAGCCAGACGCAGAGGCCGAGCTCGGCGCCCGCATCACGTAGACCGCTACTGCAATTGGACGACGACACGGCGGCAGAGCGGCGGCTAGCGTTCGCCATTGACGTTGAAGATCCGCATCATCGCCAGCCACGGCGAGCGGGGCAGATGGCCGGTGCCGAAGATCGTGTACCGCGCAGAGGCCTACGACGACAGGGACCGGTTCGCCGACAGCAAGTGGACGTGCGAGCACGAGCACGAAACGGCGGAGCACGCCTTCCACTGCGGCCAGGAGTGGATGGCGCAAAACTCTAAAATCGACTGAGTGCAAACCCCAACCCTGACGAGCCAGCACGCGTTCGGTGAGCTCGAGGCCTACCGCACCGAGCTTTGCGCCTACTGCTACCGCATGCTCGGCTCGCCCTTCGACGCCGAGGACGCCGTGCAGGACACGTTCGTCCGTGCCTGGCGCAATCGCGAGCAGTTCGAAGGCCGCGCCGCGATGCGCTCATGGCTGTACCGCATCGCCACCAACGTGTGTCTCGACTCGCTCAAGGGCAAGGAGCGGCGCGCGACGCCGATGGACTTCGGCCCGGCCAAAGAGCCGGTGGAGTCGAACCTGAACATCCCGGCCGAGATCACGTGGTTGGAGCCGGTCCCTCTGCCGATGATCGCACCCGAGCGCGACCCGGCGGAGGTCGCGGTGGCCAACGAGTCGATCCGGCTCGCCTTCGTGGCGGCTCTTCAGCACCTGCCCGCGAAGCAGCGCGCGGTGCTCATCCTCCGCGAGGTCCTCGACTGGCAGGCGTCAGAGGTGGCGGAGCTGCTCGACACCTCGGTCGCCTCGGTCAACAGCGCGCTCCAGCGCGCACGCGCGACGCTGGCCAGATCGAACTCCGGCGACGACGACGGCACGAAGGTCCTGGGCGAAGCGGACCGCGCGATGCTCGAGCGCTACGTCGCCGCCTTCGAGCGCTACGACCTGACGGCGCTCACCTCACTCATCAAAGAGGACGCGAAGCAATCCATGCCGCCGTTCGACATGTGGCTGTCCGGCCGCGAGGACATCCTCACCTGGTGGTTCGGTCCGGGAATCGCGTGCCGCGGCTCGCGTGTCATCCCCACGGTCAGCGCCAACGGCATGCCCACCTTTGCGCAGTACAAGATCGACCCCGCGGGCGGCTACTCGCCGTGGGCGCTGCAGGTACTGGAGATCAAGGACGGCCAGATCAGCAACATCAGGTTCTTCCTCGACACGGCGAAGCTCTTCCCGCTCTTCGGGATGCCGCTGCACCTCGACGCCTAGGCGCTAGCCCCGCGGCGGAAAGCCGGCCGCAAAGCGGAGCGCACCTTCGAGACCGACGAACCCGATGAGCCGCCGGAGGTCGCCGCGGACGAACGCGAGCCGCGCCTGATCACCGGCGCGCCTGGCACCCAGCGTCGCCCGGGCGAGCATGTGCACCGCGCGGAGGTCGGCCACCTCGATTTGCCCGCAGTGCAGGAAGACCATCGATATATACCTAGACGGAGCGGACGGCGGAAATTCATCGCCCGGGAGGCGATGAGTTTCGCGCCGCAGGCCGGTCTAACCCGGCATGAAGAACTCACGCTGGCTCTCGCTGATCGTCCTCTGCACCGGCTTCCTCTTGATCGTCGTCGACATGACGATCGTCAACGTCGCCCTGCCATCGATCCAGAAGGACCTCGGCTTCTCCTCCTCGCGGCTCGCGTGGGTCGTCAACGCCTACTTGATCGCGTTCGCCGGGCTGCTCCTCCTCGCCGGCCGCATCGGTGACCTGGTCGGGCGGAAGCGCGTCTTCCTCGCCGGCCTGGCCATCTTCGTCGGCGCGTCGGTGCTGTGCGGGCTGTCGTTCGCGCAGCCGATGCTGGTCGCGGCCCGGTTTGTCCAGGGTGTCGGCGGAGCCCTCAGCTCCGCCGTGATCCTGGCCATGATCGTGACCCTCTTTCCCGAGCCGATGGAGCGGGCGCGCGCCTTCGGCGTGTTCGGGTTCGTCGCCTCGGCCGGCGCGGCGATCGGCCTGATCGCCGGCGGCCTGATCACGCAGGCCGTGAGCTGGCACTGGATCTTCTTCGTCAACCTGCCGCTCGGGCTGGCGACCGCGTTCGCGGCGGCGCGGCTGCTGGCAACCGACCGCGGCATCGGCCTTGGCGAGGGCGCCGACGTTCCCGGCGCGCTCATGATCACCGCCGCTCTGATGCTCGGCGTCTACGCGATCGTCCAGACCTCGGACCACGGCCTTTTGTCGGCGCGCACGGCCGTGCTGGCCGCCGTCGCGGCCGGCCTGCTGGCCGCGTTCGTCGCCCGCCAGGCCCGAGGCCGCAACCCGATCCTGCCGCTGCGACTCTTCCGCTCCCGCCTGGTCAACGGCGCCAACGCGGTGCAGGCGCTGATGAACGTCGCCTTCCTCGGCTTCTTCTTTCTTGGATCGCTCGACCTCGAGCGGGTGCTGGGCTACGGCCCGATGGCCATCGGGTTGGCGTTCCTGCCGGTCGCGGTCGTGATGGCGATCTTCTCGGTGCGCTTCTCCGCCGACCTGATCGGCCGCTTCGGCCCCTACGCGATGCTCATGTGCGGGCTGTCGGTCGCCGGCCTCGCCCTGGCCATGATCGGCTTCGGGCCCACGCACCCCAGCTACGCGCTCCACCTGATGCTGCCCATGGCGATGCTCGGCCTGGGCGGCGGGCTTGCGTTCCCCTCGCTGACGATGATCGCGATGGCGGACGTCGCGCCGAGCGACGCCGGCCTCGCCTCGGGGCTGCTGAACACGACGGGCCAGGTGGGCGGCGCGTTTGGACTCGCCGTGCTGGCGACGGTCGCGGGCGGCCGTTCGTACGAGCTCGCAAGGCAGGGCGCGGACCTCGCCAACGCGCTGGCGGGAGGCTTCCACCTCGCGTGGCTGATGTGCGCCGCGATCGTGGCGGTCACGCTGGCTGGCGCCGCGTGGCTGCTCCGGCCGCAGGACGAGAACCCGGCGCGGTTGCCTGACACCGAAGGCTGCGAAGCCGCCGCCTAGAGTGGGCGGGTGAGCAAGATGCAGCGCAACCCCGACAATGTCCACCCGCCCGTCGGTTTCTACACCCACCAGGTCGAGGTCGACGGGTCACCCCGCTGGCTCGCCGTCTCCGGCCAGGTGGGCCGCA
>DASSLL010000106.1:0-3748 GCA_035689485.1 Candidatus Dormiibacterota bacterium
ATGCTCGAGCTGCTCGGCCTGCCGTACACGGGCTCCGGCGTGCTCGCCTCGGCGCTGTGCATGGACAAGTCACGCGCCGGCCGCATGCTCTCCGCGATCGGCCTCCACGTTCCCGAGTTCGAAGAGTTCGAGATCAAGCAAGGCGTTGCCGGGGACGTCGTGGAGCGATTGGTCACGAGTTACGGGCTGCCGCTGGTCGTCAAGCCTGTGCGGGAGGGATCGACGATCGGGCTGACGATCGCGAAGGACGCCGACGCGGTGGCGAGTGGTCTCGTGCTGGCGGCGCGATACGACCGCCGCGTGCTGGTGCAGCGGTTCGCCGTCGGGACTGAGGTCACGATCGGTGTGCTGGCGACGCCAGAGGTGCAGGTGCTGCCGACGCTCGAGATCGTGAGCGAGAACCCCGTCTACGACTACGACGCCAAGTACACGGCAGGCAAGTCGCACCACATCATCCCGGCGCGCATTCCGGAGGCGCACCGCACGGCGGCATCTGAGGCGGCGGCGCGGGCGTTCACCGAGCTCGGCTGCTCGGGCATGGCGCGCGTCGACATCATCGTCGGCGCGGACGGCACGCCGTGGGTGCTCGAGGTCAACACCGTGCCCGGCCTCACCGAGCTCTCGCTGCTCCCCGACGCCGCTCGGGCGGCGGGCATCTCGTTCGACGAGCTCTGCCAGCGCCTGGTCGACCACGCGGTCGGCCGGCACCGCCACCACGTGGGGCCCACGGTCATATGAAGGTCCGCGGCATGCCGGTGCTGGACCGCAACGAACCGCTGCGCGGCCAGCTGCCGGTGCGTCCGGAGCGTGCGCCTCAGGAACCGGACGTGCACTGGACCCGTCGCGCGCTGTCGGCGACGGTCGCCCTGGCCGAGGTCGTGCTCCTCGCCTGGCTGTGCTTCGGACCGGCGTTCGGCGTGAGGTCGGTCATCGTCACCGGCGAGCGGCACCTGACCGCGAGCCAGGTCGAGCAGCTGGCCGGCCTGCACGACGGCGGATCCGTGCTCACCATCGACGGCGCGGCCGCGCAGCAGCGGCTCGAAGGTCAGGTCTGGGTGCGCAGCGCCACTGTGCAGCCGCAGCTTCCCGGCACGGTCGTGATCACGGTGAGCGAATGGCAGCCGGTGGCGGTTTACCACGCCGGTGCGTCGAAGAAGCTGTTCTGGATGTCGAGCCAGGCCGTGATCCTCGGGCCGGCAACCAACGCCGGCGGCCTGATCGACATCCAGGGACCGGGTGCCGTCGACCCTCGTTCGGGGGCCGGTGATCCGCATCCGGGCGACCGCGTCCTCGAGCCGGACCTGCTGACCGCGATGGTGAACATCGAGCGCGCGATGCCGACGCTGGTCGGCCAGGACGTCGCGGGCTTCGTGTTCGATTCATGCGGCAACCTCACGATGCTCGCCAAGCGCGGGTGGAAGGTCTACTTCGGCCGCGTGCTGACACCGGAAGAGTTCGCCACGCTCCGTGACAAGCTGACCGCCTTGAAGGCGATCGCCGGCAACGGCAACGTCGACTACAGCTCGACCGACCTCGAGTACGTCAACGTGATGAACCCGAACGAGCCGGCCGTCGCGTACAGGTCGCAAGAGCCGCCGCCGGCTTCACCGACACCGGGAGCCACGCCATCGCCGAACCAGTGCCGCTGAGCGCGCGCCGGGCGAGCGTAAAGATCAAGGCGATAGCGACGAGATCGCTAGGCGCGAGAGTGCAACCAGCGGGCTTTCAAACCCCGCTGATACCCCGCTCGCTGCACTTGGTCCACAAGCTCGAGCACAAGCTCTAGGCGCCGCCGCCACCCGAACCACTAAATCTGGCCCCGCAACCGCCCTGCAGCCGATATAATCCCGGCAACCCGCCAGTCCCCAATCGCATCGTCGTTCCAGGAGGCGTTCCAGCACAGTTTTGCCACGGCGGAAGAAAACCGTCGGTCTAGACCTGGGCACGGCCCGGGTTGCGGTCGTGATTGCAGAGTCTGACGATCCCGGCACGCCCGTCGGCATCCTCGGCGTCGGCGAGAACCCGTCGGACGGGCTCCGCAAGGGCGTCGTCGTCAACCTCGACAAGACCATCGCCTCCATCCAGCAGGCGACCGTCGCGGCGGAGAGGATGGCGGGACAGCGCATCGAGTCGGTCGTCGTCTCGGTCGGAGGCGCGCACCTCTGGAGCCAGAACTCCACCGGCGTCGTCGCCGTCGCGCACCCCGACCACGAGATCGGCGACGACGACGTGCAGAGGGTCGTCGAGGCGTCGAGGGCCGTCAGCGTGGCGAGCGACCGCCAGGTCATCCACGTCATCCCGCGCGCCTACACCGTCGACGGTCAGGACGGGGTGAGGGACGCCGTCGGCATGACTGGCCACCGGCTGGAGGTCGAGACCAACATCATCACCGGCGCGCAGACGGCGATTCAGAACGTCATCAAGTGCGTGCACGGAGCCGGCTTCGACGTCGAGGACGTCGTCTGCGCCGGCCTGGCCGCGGGCGAGGGGGTCCTCACGCAGCAGGAGATCGAGCTCGGCGTGTGCATCGTGGAGATCGGCGCCGGCACGACGCAGGTGGTCGTCTACAACGACGGCAGCGCCCGGCACCTCGCGGTGCTGCCGGTTGGCGGCAACCACGTGACGAGCGACATCGCGATCGGTCTGCGCACGACGCTCGACGAGGCCGAGGCGCTGAAGCTCAACTACGGCCACGCCCTGCCGGACGTCATCGACCACGCGGAGAAGGTCGAGGTCCGCCAGGTCGGGGGCGACCGCATCCAGGCTCTGCCGCGGCGCTTCCTGGCCGAGATCATCGGGCCGCGGATGATCGAGATCTTCCAGATGGCGCGCGAAGAGGTGCGCAAGACCGGGTTCGACCAGCTGCTGCCCGCGGGCGTCGTCGTCACCGGGGGCGGGTCGCGGCTGATGGGCACCATGGACGCCGCGCAGGCGGTGTTCAACACGTCGGCGCGCCTCGGCCAGCCGGTGGGGTTGGCCGGTCTCGCGGACAAGGCGCACGGACCGTCGTTCGCCGTCGCGGCCGGGCTGGTGAAGTGGGGGGCGCGCTCGCGTGACCACGGTTACGCCAACACGCGTCAGCCCGTCACTTTCGGCAACACGTACCAAAAAACAGTGAGGTGGCTGCGCGATTTTTTCTAGAGAACACACCAAGAACCAACTCGAGCTCGCCATGGCAAACCGAAACAACAAGGAGGATCACCTGATCGTCATGAAAGAGAGCGAGCTGCACGAGGGGCGAGCGCGGATCAAGGTCGTCGGCTGCGGCGGCGGCGGCGGGAACGCCGTCAACCGCATGATCGACGCGCGCCTCGAGGGCGTCGAGTTCCTTACCGCCAACACCGACCTGCAGGCGCTGCAGATGTCGCGCGCGCCGGTGAAGATCCAGCTCGGCGTGAAGCTCACCAACGGACTGGGCGCGGGCGCCAACCCCGAAGTCGGCCGCAAGGCCGCCCTCGAAGATGCCGACAAGATCATCGAAGCGCTCGAGGGCGCGGACATGGTGTTCGTCACCGCGGGATTGGGCGGAGGAACCGGGACCGGCGCGGCGCCGATCATCGCGTCTCTCGCCAGCGAAATGGGTGCGCTCACCGTGGGTGTGGTCACGCGTCCGTTCGCGTTTGAAGGCAAGCGCCGCATGTCGCAGGCCGAGCGCGGCTTGCAGGAACTGCTGGACTCGGTGGACACGATGATTGTTATTCCCAACGAGAAACTGCTGGCGGTGGCGCAAAACGCCGGCTTCTTCGAG
>DASSLL010000107.1:0-8657 GCA_035689485.1 Candidatus Dormiibacterota bacterium
GGCGATTTCCTCGCCCTGCTGGCGCCGGCGGCGCGTGATCGCCTGCTGGCTGGTTCGACCAGACATGTGTATCCCGCGGGCGCTGTCTTCTACGAGCCTGGCGACGGACCGCGCGTCTTCATCGCCCATTCCGGGCTTATCCGGGTCTACTTCGTCGACGCTGAAGGCCGCCAGACAACGGTCCTGTACGCAGCAGAGAACTCCTTACTCGGGATCGTCAATCTCTTCGGCCTGATCCCTGATCTCCATGGCCAGGCCGTACTCGACACCGTGACGATTGGAATCGACGTGCGTACGTTCCAAAATGTAATTGCCCACGACGCGCAAACGGCCGGCGCTTTGGCGGCATACCTCGCCGCGCGGCTGCGCAAGACTTTCGATCTTCTAACGGTGCGCACGCTAGGCTCCATTCGCGAGCGTCTGGCGTACGACCTGCTCGAGCGTGCGCGAGTGGAGCACCGCGATGTCGGGAACTTTGTCGTAAGGGCGACGCAGGCGGATCTCGCTGATTCGATCGGGACCTCGCGAGAAGTTGCGTCGCGTGCGCTGACAGACTTGCGTGTCGAGGGCATCGTGGAAACCGCTCGGAAGTCGGTGCGAATTTCCGACCCGATGCGGCTTGCAAGAATCGTCCGCGGCCTGATCAGCTAGGCATCGAGATGCGCCGTCTATGCGCCACCGAGGTGGCACCCAAGCGCCGCCGCCTTGACAGGGTCCAGCCAACATCACGGTCGCTTCACGGCTCGGAATGTCGCCGATACGGCTTTGCGCTTCGCCAGCCATTCGATGCAGTCATCGCAGACGAACTGATCAAAGGATTCACACGGACCAAGAGCGCCTCGTGGCATGCCGCACAGAGTCGCTTCGGAATCCTCACGGATCAGGTGCAAGACTTTGCTATGGGCCTTCACGGTCCTTACCGACAGTGCGCGGTAGTCGGTGGAGGTCATCTCACCCACGCTACTTCGCCGCGACGACTCGATCATTGACTTTAGTCACGTTTGTGACCGTCCTCTCGCTAGCAAGTGAATCCGAGCGAGCAGATCAACCATCCGTTGGAGGCGATATCCACCCTTCCTGGAGGGCGCACCGAACCAGGTCGGTGCGGTTGGCTGCCTCAGTGTTTTCGAGCATCCGACGGACGTGGTATTTGATGGCGGATGCGCTGCGATGCAACTGGGTTGCGATCTCCTTGTTTGTGTACCCCTCGGATATCAGGCGAAGGATCTCGCTATCGAACTCATTGAGGGCCGCGCGACACGTGCGCCGCGTCACAAGATTTGGTCGCGTCGAGGTGCCGATCGTCGTCGCCACGAGACTGCCCACGGCCTCAAAGAACTGAATACGCTCCTCGTCCCACTCCACGAGGGTGCGGCTGTAAAGGTTGAGAGTACCCACCATTCGAGCTCCTCGCAGAAGCGGGATGCCCATAACCGTCTTGAATCCTTCCCGTGCCAATCGGGGCAGGCGAGTGATGCCGTTCATACGGGCAGACAGGCGGCGATTGAAGTCCCTTCTCGTCGCGTGGTGTTCAGGTGGCGCCCATCGCGGGGAAACACGCAGGTTGCGCAGTTGCGCCGACCTGAAACCGGTCGCCGCGATGACCAGTTCACTCCCATCTTTCTCGAGTAACACGATGTCCGCAGCATCGACGTCCGGTTGCGCTGTGACGCGTTCGACCATCGCCGCCAGCATCAGCTGCGGGTCATCACCGTGACGATATGCCAGAGCGAATGTGCGCACCACATCGATTACCGCGGCGCTAACAATCGCTCGCGTGAACAGGCGCGCGTAGTCGACCGAAAGCGCAATGCGATCAGCCACAATCTGCATCCAGTCGGCGTCGCGTTCGGCTAAGTCGTCACGGCTCCGGGCATCGAGGAGGCCGAGGGTCCCAAGAGTTGCACCGCCGACACGCATCGGCACGATGGCGATGTCGATTGAACTAATCGGGCCAGGCGGCGGATTGGCGCGGCAGTAGGCCTCGGCTGCGGGAGACAGCATCTTCAGAAGGTCATCGAAATCAACCTTCTTGATAAGTGGTATTCCCGACTCAATCACCTGCTGCGAGAGTCCGATCGTCGGCACGCGGCCCGGGCCATCGATCGTTGCCACGTAGTCCTTCACGTACTGAGCCATCGCCTGATCGCGGTCGTCGGCTACGACAACCCGCGAGGTGCTTACGTCGGGATTCATCACGACGGCCACCCATGTACCCGGCCTCAAACGGCTGAGTGTTGAAGTCGCGAGGGTCAGAACCGCGTCGATGTCGGCCGGCGCCCGTGCGAGTTCGACATTGGCGGCAGCCACGAGCTCAAGCCCTGTCAGATATCTGCTCATGGCCAGCATGTCCAGAGTGGAGACACCTCGGTACCGGGACAGTGATTTGAGTCACCAAACTGTGGCGCTTGATGAACCCGCCTCCAGGCCGATGAGGAGCCGAGCAGCGGAAATGGGCGAACGGGCGGGCCCGAGTGAACTCAGGTTGAACTCAGCGAGCCCATGACTGAGAAATCGCGGGAACGACCAGGCTTATGACCACGCATCCCACAGGGCAAGTCCACCACCGCTTAGACCAATTAGACGAATCCTCGGGAATACTCTCCCAGGGGTACGAACCCTCTGGAGGGCCCGGGCGCTCCGAGGTCGTCGGGGGTTGCACGCAGCCATGGTCCCAGACCCGCTGCATGTGATTTCATCCGGCTAGCGAGACGACTCGCCCCTTGTAGGCAGTTCGGCTCTAGGTTGCACCTACCATTTCGTTCTGGGATTGCGGCTACGCGCAGCCGGTTCATGAGGGGGCTCCCCAGGCGTCAACCAATGCTTCATTCCCGTGGAGAAGGCTGGGGATCGGGAGCGGCATCGTCCTCGTGTTGTTCGTTCTCGCCGCCATCTTTCTGGTCTGGCTGATGTCGCACGCAATCTGGGCGTAGGCGCGGACGGTGAGAGATGATCGAATCACCTCCCACCGTCGTAAGTTCGGCTACGGCTTCTGGGACTGCTGGTAGCAGGCCACGTCGTACTGCGAGGGCGCTCCGTTGTTGTTGTACGCCTGGCCGCCCGTCCCGCCGTTGGCGAAAGTGCCGCCAGGCTCAGCGAACACCGAACCCGGAGCGTTCTGGGCGTTGCCCGGATAGAACGTTCCGTTTGCCCCGCTCGGGTTGCTGGGTGTCGCGTTGATCGTCTGACACGTCTGGTTCGGCTGCCCGGTGCCGCTCGGGTTTCTGGCCGCCGACGCCGAAACGGCCGGCACGGCAAGGGCGGCGATCGACAGAGCGAGCAACAGTCTTCGCATGGTCATCTCCCCCAGTGACGAGATTTGGGGCGGCATGAATCCACCCCTACCAAGCCCTACCGGCGGCGGTTACTTATGCAAGGACCGAATGTGTGCTGAAACGGGAAGATCCAAGGCCGGATCTGGGTCCTCTCGGCACACTCTTCCCGTCCGCAGCCATTGCCCGGCCCCACGCGTAGCAGATCCGGCGATGGCGTTAAGACAAATGGCAAACCTTGAGCGCAAACGCCTCGTCGGCCCGGCAACTCATCTTCGAACCGAGTGAGTGGCGCGCCCTGCTGCACGACGAGCTGCTGGCCGCCGGCCTCGGGCACGACGCCGCAGGGCTGGTGGCCAGGCGCGTTATCGAGCGACTGGTTCGCGGCTACCTGGGCGGTCGCCTCGACCCTTCCTCTTCGCCCGCCGGTCAGTTCGACGAGGCTGCGTGAGCTCGGGTAGCTGACCCCTCGGCTACACTCGAATTCAGAATGGCCGTCTCGACGATCAAGATGCCCCAGCTGGGCGAGTCCGTGACCGAGGGGACGGTCGACAAATGGCTCAAGCAAGAGGGCGACTTCGTCAAGCGTGACGAGCCGCTGGTCGAGGTGGTGACGGACAAGGTCAACGCCGAGATCCCCTCCCCGTTCGAAGGCAAGCTGGTCAAGATCGCCGTCAGCGAGGGCGAAACCGTGCGTGTCGGCGCGGTCATCGCCCAGATCGAAACGGCCGCGGCCGGCGCTGCGGCGAAAGCCCCACAAGAAGAAAAGGAAGCCGGCGCCGCCCACACGGAGGTCCCGCCCGAGCCCGCCCCCGGCCGAGCGCCGGCGCCGGTGACTTCGCCGCCGTCGAACGGCGGGGACCGGGTCAGGCTTTCGCCGGCCGTCCGCAAGCTCGCGTCGGAGCACGGCATCGACCCGACCACGATCCAGGGCTCCGGACTGGGTGGGCGCGTCACCCGTGACGACGTTCTTGCCGCCCTCGGCGGCGACAAAGCAGCCGTCGAGCCCGCGGCCAGGCCGGCCGCCCCGGCCCCGGCGCCAGCCGCTCCAGCGCGGGCCGACGGCAAGCGTGAGGAGCTGGTGAAGCTCAGCGTCATGCGCAAGTCGATCGCGGACCACATGGTCCGCAGCCTGGCCACGTCGCCTCACGCGTGGACGATGCAGGAGATCGACGCCACGAACCTCGTCCGCTATCGCGAGGCCGAGAAGGACAGCTTCAAGTCGCGGCACAACATGACCCTCACCTATCTGCCCTTCGTCGCCCAGATCCTGTGCCAGGCGCTCCACGAGTTTCCGTGGCTCAACTCATCGTGGAGCGACGAGGGCGTGATCCTGAAGCACTATGTAAACCTCGGGATCGCGGTCGCGATCCCGGACGGCCTCATCGTCCCCGTGGTCAAGGACGCCGACAAGCTCGGCTTCACCGAGCTGGTGGGCGCGATCAACGACGTCGTCGAGCGCGCGCGGAAGAAGCAGCTCAAGCCGGAGGACGTCCAGGGCGGCACATTCACCCTCAACAACACCGGCGCGACCGGCTCGGTCGCGAGCCAGCCGATCATCAATCAGCCCCAGGCGGCGATCCTCACCACCGAGTCGATCATCAAGCGCCCAGTGGTCATCGACGACGCGATCGCGATCCGCCACATGATGAACATCTGCCTCAGCTTCGACCACCGCATCATCGACGGCATGATGGCCGGCCAGTTCGTCAACACCATCAAGAAGCGGCTCGACGAGTGGAGTCCCGCTAGCATCCGGCTGTGAGCACGACGATGATCCCGGACTGGATCAGGGTCAGGGTCACGGAAGGCGGCAACTTCAAAGAGCTGAAGCAGATCGTCCGGGGCCGCCGCCTGCACACGGTGTGCGAAGAGGCGAGGTGCCCGAACATCTTCGACTGCTGGAACCGCCGGACGGCGACCTTCATGATCCTCGGCGACGTCTGCACGCGAGCGTGCCGGTTCTGCGCCGTCACGTCGGGCCGCCCGACCGAGCTCGACCTGGGCGAGCCGCTCCGCGTCGCCGAGTCGGTCGCCGAGCTCGGCCTGAAGCACGCGGTGATCACGTCGGTCGACCGGGACGACCTCAAGGACGGCGGGGCGGGCATCTTTGCCCGCACCATCCGCGCCATCCGCCGGCGCAGTCCCAACACGACGATCGAGGTGCTGACGCCAGACTTCCAGGGCGACTTCGACGCGGTGCGCACGGTCGTCGAAGCCAGGCCCGACATCTTCAACCACAACACGGAGACGGTGCCGCGCCTGTACGCGCGCATCCGTCCCAAGGCGGTTTATGCGAACAGCCTGGCCCTGCTCCGCCACGTCAAGGCGATCGCGCCGGAGATGGTGACCAAGTCGGGGCTCATGGTCGGGCTCGGCGAGACCGAAGAGGAGCTCGTCGAGGTCTTTCGCAACATGCGAGCGCACGACATCGACGTTCTGACCGTCGGCCAGTACCTGCGGCCGTCGAAGAAGCACGCCGAAGTGGTGCGCTACTACAGGCCGGAGGAGTTCGTCCGCCTCAAAGAGCAAGCGCTCGCAATGGGTTTCGGCCACGTCGAGGCCGGGCCGCTGGTCCGTTCCTCCTACCACGCCGATGAGCAGATCCCTGCCGCACGTAAGAGCCTGCTGGCTGGGTAGCGTCCCCTACCGTCGGGCCTGGGAGCTCCAGGCCGAGATGGTGGCGGCCCTGCGCGCCGGCTCGGGCCAGGACACGCTGCTTCTGCTGGAGCACCCGCACGTGTTCTCCCTGGGCAAGGCCGCGTCGCCGGACGACCTGCTCTGGGACGAGGCCGAGCGGGCGCGCCGCCGGGTCGAGGTCGTCTGGTCCGACCGCGGCGGCGAGGCGACGTATCACGGCCCGGGCCAGCTCGTCGGCTATCCCATCCTCGACCTCGCCCACCTCGGGCTCACGATCCCGGGCTACCTGGAGCTGCTGGAGCGCTCGCTCATCGCCTATCTGGCCGAGCTTGGCATCGATTCCCAGCCAGGCGAGCCGGGGCTTACCGGGGTCTGGCGTCACGGCGAGAAGCTGGCCGCCATCGGCATCAAGCTCAACCGGTCGGTGGTCAGCCACGGCTTCGCGCTGAACCTGACGACGGACCTCTCCTACTTCGACGGCATCGTCCCGTGCGGGCACGCCGAGCTGCGGCCGACCTCGGTCCAGGCGGTCGAGAGGCTCGAGATCGGCGCCCGGGCGGCCGGCGAGGCCTACGCCCGCCATTTCGCGACGGTTTTCGGGGTCGAGCTCGACTGGGTGCCGGCTCCGGAAGGAACGCCCGTACGCGGTTAGCGGAATACCGGGTGTTACCAACTCGGTATTCATTGCGTAGTAATAGATGGGACGAGGCGGTACTCGGTTTGGGGTCGCCCGTTAACGGGTAGTAGGGATAGAGGAAGAATGCCAAGCAAGAAGACCAGCGACAAGGCCCGCGCCGAACTGGTGCGCCTCGACAACGTCTCGATGGACGAGGACGACGAGATCCTTCCCGACTTCGAGGCCGAGGTCGACGACGGCCGTCGCGTCTGGGTGACGGCGGTCCTCGAGCGGACGGCGGTGATCGAACCCGCCCCCGGCGAGCCGAAGGTGCTCGTCAACCGGCGCCGGCTGTTCGTGAACCCCCGCCACCTGCGCGTCCGGCACCTCGCCAGCAAGGAAGCGGCGCGTCGTGGCCGCGAGGCGGCCCGGCAGCTCCGCCTGCAGGAACAGCACAGCTCAGCGGCGTAAGCGTCCTCACCCACTTACCGTTCGTAAGTCGGGCGAAGCGTCTTTGGTAACATTCGCTGCTGCCGAAAGGTTCGGCGCCTGCTGATTTCCGCGGCGCTCAGCATCGCCGCCTAGCCCGAGGGAAGCACCACATGAGCAAGACCGCCGAACTGGTTTCGCTGTCCACCATCGTCCCGCCCCCGAACCATGAGGTCAGTGGTGGCTTCAACGCGATCGTGGACGGCAAGCAGGTCAGGGTGCGGGCGGTGCTGGAGCGGACGGTGGTCATCGAGCATCACGAAGGCGGCGAGCGAAGCGTGGTCCGGAAGGACAACTGCATGGTTCGGCCGTCGGCCGTGGCTTTCGTGCCGGGCAACCCCAACAACGGTGTCGGCCCCCGTCAGTGGCGCCGGCTGCCGGGCAAGCCTCCGGCTCCCGCGAAATAGCCTCCGGAGCTAGTCCAGCAGCTTCTGCGCGACGAGCGTGAGGAAGGGCTGAAACTCTTTCGCCAGCGCGACCTCTTCGAAGACCTTGCGCGCGTCGGCAAACCGTCCACCTTTGAGCTTGCCCATCTCATCGTCTGCGATCTCGCGGACCAGGTCGGCGTCGACCCTCGGGCCTTCCGCCAGCGGAGCGGAGTGACGCACCCACTGCCACACCTGCGAGCGCGAGATCTCGGCCGTGGCGACGTCCTCCATCAGGTTGTTGATCGCCGCGGCGCCGACGCCTCGCAGCCATGATTCGATGTACTGGATCCCGACGCTGACGTTCATGCGCAGACCGTTCTCCGTGATGCTGCTGCCGGGAACCTTCACGTCGAGCAGCTGCGCCGGCGTGACCGACACCTCCGGGCGCTGCTTGTCGAGCTGATTGGGCCGGTCGCCCAGCACGCGGTCGAACGATTCCGTCGCCGTGGTCACGAGGTCGGGGTGCGCGACCCACGTGCCGTCGAACCCGTCCCCCGCTTCGCGGTCCTTGTCCTCCTTCACCTTGGCCAGGGCGACGCGGTTCACCTCGGCATCGCGCCGCGACGGGATGAAGGCGGCCATGCCGCCCATGGCGTGGGCGCCGCGGCGGTGGCACGTCTTGACCAGCAGCTCGGTGTACGCGCGCATGAACGGCACGGTCATCGTCACCTGCGCGCGGTCGGGAAGGACGAAATCCGGCCGGTTCCTGAACTTCTTGATGATGCTGAAGATGTAGTCCCAGCGGCCGGCGTTCAGGCCGCTCGAGTGGTCGCGGAGCTCGTAGAGGATCTCCTCCATCTCGAAGGCGGCGAGGACCGTCTCGATGAGCACGGTCGCGCGGATCGTTCCGCGCGGGATTCCGATCCCGTCCTGCGCGAAGTTGAAGACGTCGTTCCAGAGCCGCGCCTCGAGGTGGCTCTCGAGCTTCGGCAGGTAGAAGTAAGGCCCGCTGCCCTTGCCCAGCAGACGCTTCGCGTTGTGGAAGAAGTAGAGACCAAAGTCGAACAGGCTGCCGGAAACGGGCTTGCCGTCGACCAGGACGTGGCGCTCGTCCAGGTGCCAGCCGCGCGGCCGCACGAGCAGCGTCGCGACCTTGTCGTTGAGCCTGTACTGCTTGCCCTCCGGGCTTGTGAAGTCGATGCGCCTCTCGATGGCGTCGATGAGGTTTACCTGGCCCTCGACGAGGTTCGACCACGTCGGCGAGTTCGCATC
>DASSLL010000108.1:0-26828 GCA_035689485.1 Candidatus Dormiibacterota bacterium
GCTGCCGCGGCTGCCCTGCTCGCGAACCGACTCGTCTCCTGATGATCTCGGCGTTGTCCACGACGGGCACATCGGACTCAATCAGGTTCGGGCCGAGTGCGCATGGGATCGAACGCGCCGAGATCTACCTCTCCACGTGCGCATTCGAGCCGCATCGGCACGACACGTACGCCATCGGAATTACGACATTCGGCGTGCAGACGTTTCACTACCGCGGCTCGTGCCGCGTCTGCCTACCGGGCCAGCTGCACGTTCTGCATCCTGATGAAGCGCACGACGGCGCAGCGGGAACGGACAGGGGGTTCGGCTACCGAATTCTCTACATACCGCCCGAGCTCGTTCGTGACGCTTTGGCCGGTCGCGCGCTGCCTTTTGTCGCCGATCCGATCCAGGAGCTGGTACCGGCGGCCGGACGCATCGCCTCCCTGCTTTCCGATATCGACGAGCCGATCAATGAGCTCAGCTCCGCTGAGATCGCCGTCGCGGTTGCCGATGGCCTCGTTTCGTTGAGCGGCGACCGCGACCGCCGCCCAGCGACTATCGATACGAGGGCGGTCGAACTGGCGCGCGACTATCTCGCGGCCCACGCATGCGAGCAGACCTCGGCCTCGGTCCTCGAAAAGATCGCGGGTACCGACCGCTTCACGATCGCTCGCCACTTCCGATGGGCGTTTGGGACGAGCCCCGACCGATACCGCACGTTGCGCCGCCTGGCCCTGGCGCGGGCTGCGATGGAGAGTGGGCAATCACTTGCCCGAGCTGCTTCGGAGGCCGGCTTCGCCGACCAAAGCCATATGACACGCCAGTTCAAGCGAACCTACGGCCTGACCCCCGGTCGCTGGATGGCCCTCACGGCGGACTCGTCGCGAAGGACTGGCGCGAGAACCCCGCTTCAGTAGCCGTCGTTATCGGCTTGCCGGACCTCACGAGGCCTCTGGCGCCGATGCAAGACGTGGCGGTGCCTCGCGGAGCGGGTCGGGAATGCGGCCAAGTCGAAGCAGGATGGCTCCGGCCAGCACCGCTGCAAGCGCGCCACCCCACCACACGGCGTCGGGCGAGGTCTGCAGGAGAAGACCACCAATCGCCGGGCCGATGGCCAGGGAGATGGTGAAGCTCAGACCGAAGATAGATATGTAGCGGCCGAGCAGATGGGCCGGGGCCATGTCCGCGACCAGCGGCCCGAGAACGACAGTGTGCACACATTCGCCGATTGCGAAAACGATCGCCACGCCGACGAGAAGACTCGTCGCAGCGAGCTCCGAGTGGATCAGTGTCGCAGGCAGCACGCCTAGCAGGCTCACCGCGAACAGCACGCTTGCCGCCGCGAAAGCGTGTGTTCGTCGCACCCGTGCCACTGCGCGCACCGCCGGAATCTGCGCGATCACTACGAAGGACGTGTTGACGAGAAAGACGATCCCGATCGCGGCGGGGCCGAGCGGTGTGTGAGTCTTTGCAAATGGTCCCAGGATGTTGGAGAAGAAAGTGTGGCCGACGACGAACAGCACGACGTTGGCTGCGATCACGGTGATAAAGAGTCGATCTCGAGCGACCGCGCGAAAGCCGGTTCGGTTGGCAGGTGCCGCCGCGACCGTCACGGGTCGCGCGACGGGCACGGCAGCGAGCACGATCAACGCGAACGCGGCGTAGGTGACGGCGTCGAACAAATAAAGGACTTGGAACGAGCCCAGCCGCTGTGCGGATGCCACGATGAAGCCGGCTACAGTCGCCCCGGATCCGAGACCGAAGTTGCCCGCGACGCGGAAGAGCGCAACGGAGGCGGCTCGTTGCTCGGGCTTGACCAACGTGATGGTCAATGTCCGGTTGGCCGTGCCTGCGGCGCCGATCCCGGCTCCACTGACGATCGAGCACGCAAAGGCCTGCCACGGATGGTCTACATAGGCCAAGCCGGCGTAGCCCAGGGCGCTCGCCAGACTTCCTGCGACGACAACCGCTTTTGCGGAGTACCGGTCGAGCAGCGCTCCGGTTGGCAGGATGGCGATTGCGGCGGTCGCCTGCGTCGCCGCGAGAACCAGTCCGGCCGTCGACGTTGAGAAGCCACGTATCTGGTGCAGATAGATGATCTCGAAGGGAAGAATTAGCCCGTAACCGAAGTAGTTCAGGGCGTTTCCCGCTTGAAGGATGAGCACGGGGCCAGAGAGCCCTGTGCGCCAACCCGCGATGAGGTTTGGGAGGCGGTGGTTCATCCGCCGATAGACGCTAGGAAACGCCGATGCCAACCGTCTTGAACGATTGTGCAACCGGCGGGGGCGTGCACATCGTACTAGCGAGCAACGGCCGCTGCCTCCCAGGGCCGACTGCCACCTTCCGCTCGGGTCGTTAGTCAACGCGGGCCAACGGACCGATTCGTCGGCGTGGTGACCGCTACCGGAGCGTCTACTACTACGGTTTCTGGGTTACGGCGAGCGGACTGGCTCGATGTCAGCCTGGGCGATCTAACCCACGGCACGCGTGCATGTCAGGGTGCAGTCGCCATCAACGTCGCACGGTCCTGGCCCGTGCGCCGTCCGTCAGGTTGGAGGTCTGGACAGGCGCGGACGGCTGGCCAGCGAGCTCAGACTGGCCAACGACAGCCGGCGCCCTGACGCGATCACTTTCGGCTCAGTGCTCGTCGTGGCTCTTTCATGGATGAGCACGGAAATGGCGAGTTGGCAATGCTAGCCGGAACGCAACCGAACTCACACCCGAGCCGGTCGACTGAGAGACATGTACTGAGGCACGCGCTTTAAGGACGCGCACGATCAAAGGCTCATTTTTCGGCACTGAGCATTTGAACAGCCGATAGCGCAGTTTGAGGTTCGTTTGGCTTCGACTAGGGACTATCCTCCCTTGTGGAGAGCGACCGCCGTGCTCTCCATAGACTGATGCCATTCTCGTATCTCGTCCTCGCTCTCCTGTTCGGAGCCGCTCCCACGATCTTCCATGCCGTTTCATCCCGATTGCATGCGGCTATCCTCACACTCTGTCTAGCGGTCGGCATCGCCGGCAGCATCGCCAGTTTCGCCCCATATCCGTGGACCGATCTGGTGGGCGTTGGAGCGGCGATTGCCGGAGGCATGCTCCTGGGCCGCGTTCTGCCAGCTCGCTTTCGTGCGATGGCTGTTCTACTCCTAGTTCTCGGGGCCCTCGATTCCGTCCAGGTGCTCGCAGCGGGCAGCGATGCGACCAAGCCTGCATGGCAGTACTACACCATGGTCGTAGTGGCGACTCCCTGGCATCAGTCAGAGATCGGCGCAGCCGATCTTCTCCTCATCGTCGCAACAGCCGAACATTTCAGGCGCCGCGGAGCGCCGCTCGCTGTGATGTTGACTCCTGGCTTTGTCGGTCTCGCTGCGGCCGACGCGGTTACCTATTGGTACCAAGCGGGTCTCCCACTTGTGCCTTTTCTATTTACAGGCTTCGTGGTGACTGAAGCGGTGGTCAGACGATTTAGCCTTGTGGAGGATTCGGTCCGCATGCAGACGGACGGGATCGGATCTAAAGAGCTGGGCAAGGTTCGCCATACTCAAGATCCGTGACCGTGTACACGAGTTCAACTCCCATACCTCTCTCGAGCTCCGGTAGGACGAAACCGGGAGGGCCCGCCAGTTGAACCCGCGGCGTCACGGTCTCGACCCGTGCGTCGCCGGCTACGGCTGAGCTATATGTTCAGGACGCGCGTGCGCGCGCGAGTACCACATTCGGTCTTGGCGCGGCAAGCTAGCGATAGCCTCACCTTATCGACAACAAGAGACCTTGCGGTTTCGAGCAGATAGTCGCGCCGTTTGACTTCTCGGCACGCTCACCCGCGTTTATGGTGAACCGAATTGGCCGTCTCCCTATGCTCGGTGCTCCGGTCACTGCCGGCCGGCGGCGCTTCGATCCCGTTGGCTATCTGATCGAGCAGGGCACGGGCGTACTGGTTCGCCAGTCGCCGTGAAAGGTCGTCCTGTGTCGGTGAGGCTGGCGAGAGGCTGCGGGCTGTTGCGCCCCTCAGTCTGACCCTGGTGTTCGCGTTGTCCGGCGCAAAGGTCAGGTCGACGGCCATCAGTGGCGCGGACCCCTGTTTGCCTTCGTGGAGTTGAAGCTCGCAAGAGATCGCCTTACCGACCTCGCGCATGCCGCGCACCCGGACTCGGAACCGGCGCGGCGGCGTCCCCTGCAGCTCGATCTCGCGTCCGCTCTGACTCAGCAGCGAGCCGCCGCCCAGGAGTGAGCTGCGCGTGTGGTGGTAGTCGGCAAAGATGATCGTATCCGCATGCACTCCCTGAAGCACCACAACCTCGCTATCTGTGAATTTTCAAATATCTTACGAGATCTGGTAGGGTAGCGACTCAGCGAAAACCGACAACTGGAGGGCCCACCGGTAGTGGCACAGCTTCAGTCCTTCAAGGCCGAACTCTTCAAAGCGCTCTCACATCCGACGCGGATCCGAATCCTGGAGCTTCTACGCGAAGGGGAAAAGAGCGTCAGCCAGCTTCAGTTGGCGCTCGGAGTCGAGGGTTCGACGGCGTCACAACAGCTGGCCATCCTGCGCATGAAGAACCTGGTCGACACACGCCGGGCAGGCACCGCAATCTACTACCGCTTGCGGGATCCGCAGATCAACGATCTGCTCGATGCCGCACGCCGCATATTCGAAGCCCACGTCATCCAGCTACAGTCGCTGACCGAGGAAGACGCGGCTTCTCGGGAACGCGCTGCGGCATCCGGAAGCTGAACCGCACCGCATGGCTCAGCCCGCTGCCAGCGATGACTACAAGGTGCTCCTGGTTGAAGACGATTCCGCCGTCGCGGAGATGTGCAAGCTGGGACTGGAGTTGAACGGTTACACGGTCGTTGTTGCACCCGATGGCGAGACGGGACTCTATCTGGCCAAGCAGTTCAGGCCGGACGTCATCGTTCTCGACATCGCCTTGCCGGGTATGAACGGACTGGCATTGCTCGACAAAATGCGCGCCGAGCCCCAGCTGCGTGCAATTCCGACTTTGATCCTGACCAACCATGACGATCCTGATATCCACAAACGAGCAGTGGAACTCGGAGCGCTCAAGTTCCTGGCAAAAAGCAAGACGACGGCGGATAGCCTGGCGGGCTGGGTGCGGCGTCCAAACGGCTAGAGCGCACCAGTGCGACTGAACTCCTTTTTCCGGGCCACCGACGCTACCCGCCGCGCCGCTCTCAGTCGCGACGAGCCAGTGCCTTGGAGAGCTCTCCACGTCCGTCGATCTGGAGCTTGTCGTAGACATGCGTGAGGTGCAGTGCCACCGCCTTCATGGTCACGAACAACGCCTGTGCGATCTCGCGATTGGTCATCCCGGCCACCGCCAGGTCGGCCACGCGCCGCTCGCTGGCGGTGAGGGCGTCGATTCCGGTGAGGCGGTCACGACGGGGACGGGCGCCGGCGGCCACGAGCTCATCACGCGCGCGGGCGGAGAGCGCCACGGCTCGGCAGGCGGCCGCGAGATCGAGGGCACGAGTGAGCAGCTTTTGAGCGACGGCGCGATGACCGGCCCGGCGTAGAGCGGCACCCAGATCGGTCAACGAGCGGGCCAACTCGAGTCGGGATGGGCAGCCCTCCAGTGCGGACACCGCTTCCGTCAGCAAGGAGATCTGCTCCTGACCTCTAGCCATCAGGGCCTTTGCGCGCAAGGCGGTTCCGATAGCCCGCGGCTGCCCGATCTTGTGGGCCAGTTGGAGCTCGTCTTCCGCCAGCTCCAGCGCCTCTGCCCCGGAAACGGCGGGCAGAGCTAGCGCCAGCGTTGACCGCCACGGAAGAACGTTCGGGTTCCGAAACCAAGACGCCTGCGCCTGGCACTGTCGCAGGTCCGCGATGGCGGCTTCGCGCTCCCCACGGGCCAACCGGGCTCGAGCCCGCGTGTGCAAGAAGCGGATCTCGGGACGGCTTCCCTCCATCGGTCCGAGTTCTACCCGCTCGAGGGCCGTCGCCGTCTCCGCAAGCTTGCCTTGCTCGATCAGCGCCTCGCCCAAGAAGCTGAGGGCCTGCGGAGCAATGACGTGGACCTCATGCTGGCCGACGAACTCAAGAGCGGTTCGGGCCTCGGCCTCAGCCGTCGCGACCTGACCACGATGTAGGGCGACATCCGCTCGCCACGCTGTCGCGATGGCGTACCCGGTAACTGAACCTCGGCGCCGAGAGTCGGCAACCATCTCGTCGATGACGCGATCCGCGCGATCGAGCTCGTCGACGAACGTCAACGCGCGTACGGCCCAGGTGATCTCAGTTGCCTCCGCTGTCTCCGATTCGATCAACCGGCCCCGATCGAGACCTCGCTCGGTAAGCGCGATGATGTCTTCGTGACGGCCGCCTTCGAAGGCTGACCGGAACGCCAACATCAGGAGCAGGGAGCGACCGGCCGGCCCGGCGTCCTCGGCGAGTGTTCGAAGTCGCGGCGTCTCACGCTGCAGCTCGTCAGCGAAGCGGCGGTCCCAGACCCCGGCCGCGGATCTGTAGACCTCCAGGCGCGCAGCGGTTGCGGACTGGTGTTCTCTGATGCCCTCGATGACCGGCGCTAGCAGACGCCTCGCCTCGGCGAGCCGGCCTGTGCTGACGGCGGCGCGACCGAGCACCAGCGCAACCTGGCCTCGAGCGATGGGGTCGTCTGTCGTTTCGAGTGCCTCCGAGAGATGGGCTACCGCGCTCGGATCACCAGCCAGCAGCTCGGCGCTGCCCAGTTCGTACAGGACGACCGCACGGTCACTTCTCGCCGGCGACTCAAGGAGCGCGCGTCGTAGGTAGCCGGCTGCCTGCTCCGGAGCTCCCCGTGCGGTGGCGGCATCCGCGGCGGCGCGCAGCGCGTCAACCACCCATGGATCTCGCGCCGGCTCTCCATGCAGCAGGTGCAGCGCAACCCGATCGGAGCCAGCTCCGTGCTCGGCAAGCAGTCGCGCGGCAGCCGAATGCATCAGGGATCGACGACCGGGCGGGATCGCCTCGTGGACGGCGGTGTGGACGAGCGGGTGCACGAACTGCAACGGACGGGCCTTACCCAACACTGTGATCTGCGCCAGAGCGTCGGCGGCAGTTGCCGCCGCGCCAAGGTCAAGACCCGCCAGTGCGGCCGCCTGCGTGAGGTCCGCTCCCCCGAGCACGGCCACCGCCTCCGTCAGCTTGCGTGCGTCGTCACCGATACGCGATACGCGTGCGAGGACCGCAGTCGACAATGTCTGCGGACCGATCCGACCGATACGCTTCGCGTTCTCTGCAGTGGCGGCGAGCCGGTCACTGGATAGCGCTCTGATCAGCTCGACGACCAAGAACGGGTTGCCGCCCGTGGCCGTGTGGCTGGCCGCGATGAACTCAGGTGCCGGCACACTGCTGAGGCGCTCGGCGATCAGGCGGCCCACAGCCGATTCGCTTAGCGGTGCGAGCGTGATCACCTGGACGGCGGGCACTGCGGTCAGCAGCGTCATGAGCTCGCGCTGGCCTATGGGCTCGGTCGGCCGCATGGCAACGATCAGCAGCACCGGCAGATCGGCTAGACGGCGAGCGAGATAGACCAGAAATCGCAACGATGGCTGATCGCTCCATTGCGCGTCGTCGACTGCAAGCAGAAGTGGGCCGCTCTCAGCGAGGTTGGACACCAGCCAGAAGAGGCCATGCAGAACCGCCGCGGGATCGGTCGAGCGAGCTGCATTCGTTGCCTGGACGATCGGCGCGGCCAGGCTCGCGGCGCCTGCGAGCAACTCTCGACGGCGGGAGGCGCTCGCGTGCGCTACGGTCCTCTCGAGCAGACTGCGGACGACCCCGAAACCGAGTTCCTGCTCGAGCTCGCTGCCTGCCGCTTGAAGCACGAGAATGCCTTCCGCTTGGGCTCGTTGTGCTGCGGCCCGGACCAGGGCAGTCTTACCCGCCCCCGCTGGGCCCTCAATAATCAACAGCTCGCCCCGGCCTTCACGCGCGCCCGCCAGCAGCCGGCCGATCCTCTTCAGCTCGGCATCGCGTTCCAGCAGGCCCGACGCACGAGCGCGAGTGCTGCGAGCCCTCTGAACAACCATGTGGACGGCACCTCGCAAAAGACTGGAAGGGGGCATCCATTGTGAAGGTCTCCGACTCGGCTGCACGCTCGGTGCATGGCCATGGAGCCCAATCCACGCATCACCGTCGAGCTCGAGGGTGCCGATCCAATCCGCGGCTCGATCGAGCAGGCAGACGGTCGACGCGAGCCGTTTTGGGGCTGGCTGGAGCTGATCGACGTCCTGCGCCGCGTCGCTGCTGACGATTCAGCCCCTTCCGGCGAGCCCGGGCCCACAAACAACTCAGGAGGTCAGACGTGAGAACCATCCTCGCGATCGTCGGCGCAGTTTTGATGTTGGGCGCAGCATGTGGCAACGCCCCTGCCGGATCGAGCACCGGCTCGAGCGGCAGCCAGACGGCAGGTGCTCGAGCGGACCTCGCACCAACCGGAAAGCTGCGACTCGGCTTCCCGGCGGCGCCGCCCTTTCTCGGCCAGCAGGACCCAGGCTCAGGACGATGGAATGGCCTTGCCATCTCTCTCGGCAACGACCTGGCTGCGAAGCTCGGCGTGTCTCTCGCACCGGTGCAGTACCCCGACCCGGGCGCAGCGTATGCAGCTCTGATGGCCGGTGAAGTCGACGTCGTCTTCGCTCCGATCGAGGCAAAACCTGGTGGGACGGACGGCACGAAGGCTGTCATCAGCGTCGAGCACACATACCTGGTCAGGTCCGGTTCGACGCTGCAGAGCGTCTCCGACGTCGATCGCCAAAACATCAGGATTGGCAGCGCGGCGGGCAGCCCGCATACCGCTTTCCTTGCGTCCCACCTCGAGCACGCGCAACTCGTCCCCTTCCCCACCGATGCGGACGCCGTCGCGGCATTGGCCGCAGGGCATATCGACGCGTACGCGAACGTTCGGTTCGCCCTCGCCGGACTGATGGCGAAGGTGCCGGCGAGCCGGATGCTGACCGGTTCCTTCTTCAGTGCCGGCTTCGGCTTCGTGACGTTGTCAAAGCACGCCAAGGCCGGCGCGTATCTCGACTCTTTCGCAGGGTCTGAGGTGTCGGGCGGCCAGGTGGAACAGTTGGTCCAGACGCTCGGCAAGCCGGGCGTGGTCGCCGGCTCGGAAACCTGAGGTGTCTAACTCAGGCACCGCCTGGATTCTGGCGGTGCCTGATCCTTTGCGCCGCGCCTTAGGCCGTGGCGCACAGCAACGCCAGTGTCAGCGGCCCGGTGGCAGGGCCGGCGGCCGAAAGTAGCCCCTCGCGTCCAAACCTCCATAGAGTTTGCGCATGCTGCTGCTCGAAAGAGAAGGCGAGCTCGAGATCGTCGCGGCGGCGCTCGGCGGCGGGTCCGTCGTCGTGGTCGAGGGTGGGGCCGGGATCGGCAAGAGTTCGCTGCTCGCCGCGTCTGCTGCGCGGGCAGAAGAAAAAGGAATGGAAATCCTTCGAGCCCGCGGGTCGGAGCTGGAGGAAGGATTCGCATTCGGCGTGGTGCGCCAGCTCTTCGAACGACGAGTGCTGAAGATGGACGAACGCGAGCGCGAGGCCAGCTTCGCCGGACCCGCCGTCGCGGCGGCGCCCATGCTGTCCGGCCAGGCCGGCGCGGCGCCGACGGACGACGCCTCCTTCGCGATACTGCACGGGCTCTACTGGCTCGCAGTCAACCTGGCCGCAAACCGGCCACTGTTGCTCGTGGTCGACGATGCGCAGTGGGCTGATGGCGCGTCGCTGCGCTGGCTCGCATACCTCAGCCCCCGGCTGGAGGGCTTGCCGCTCGGCCTGTTGGTCGCAGTGCGGCCCACGGAACGGGCGGCGGCCGATGCATCGTTGCGCGCCCTCTACTCCGGGGCCACGGTCGTCCACCCGAAACTTCTGAGCCAGGATGCGGTCGCCGCGGTCGTACGCGATTCGATCGGAGACCAGGCGGGTGACGAGCTCTGCGCCGCCATCTACCAGGGGAGCGGCGGAAACCCGTTCTACCTCCATGAGCTGCTCCGACCGGTCGCGGCGGCGGGAGACATTCTCACCGACCTCAACGCTGCCGGGCTGCTAGCGGCCGCGGGCCAGGGCGTGATGCGCCACCTGGCCGCCCGGATCGAAGGCCTTTCGCCCGCGGCGCTTCGCCTTGCCCAGGCGCTGGCCGTGCTGGGGGACGGCTGCGATCTGCGCCACGCAGCCGCGATCGCGGAAGTCGACACCGATGCCGCCATGCGACTGGCGGTGGGGCTGGTGCGCCTGGAGATACTTGCCGATGACGACCCGCCACGCTTTCTCCACCCCATCGTTCGCCAGGCGGTGGAAACGTCGCTGCGGAGTGACGAACGAGACGCGCTCCATCGCGCCGCGGCACGCCTCCTCCATGGCGACAGGGCCGCGCCGGGTCGAGTAGCCGCGCATCTGCTGCGGATCCGGCCCGCCGGAGATCCATGGGTGGTGGCACGTCTGCGCGAGGCTGCGCGGGCGGCGATGGGTAGCGGCGCCCCGGAGGCGGGCGCTGGGCTGCTGCGCCGGGCGCTCGCCGAGCCCCCTGTCCTGGAAGAGCGCGTCGCCGTACTGCGAGAGGGAGCGCTGGCCGAGGTGCTCGCAGGCCATGAGGCCGGATGTGGATTGCTTGAGCGAGCGCTCCAACTGCTCGCCGATCCGCGCGAGCGCGCTGAGGTCGCGCTGGAGCTGGCTGAAGCGCACGCCAGCCTGTTCCGCTGGGTGGAGGCGGTCGACGTTTGCGAGCGCGCGCTCGATGAGCTGGGCGCCGCCGACCCCACGTTGTCGATGCGGATAGAAGGTGTGCTGGCGGTGTGCGCGCTTCGTGACTCGCGCCGTGCTCTGCGCGCGCTGCCCGTGCTGGAGGTTCTCGCCACCCGCCAGCTGGACGGGCCGACCGCCGAGGCGTATGCGGTGGCCCGCGGGATCGAGGCGTTGTGGTTCACCGGCCGTCCCGCAGCCGAAATCGCTCGCGGGCTAGAAGCCGCATTCGAGAGGGGTGCACTCCGACCGGAAAGCTGGGACCTCCGCGCCCCCGGCCTCTGGGCTCTGATCGTGGCCGAGGGCTATGCAGCGGCTGAAGCGACGCTCAACGCGATGGAGACGGAGATCATCCGGAACGGCAGCGCGAGGGGGATGTTCGTGACCTATGCCATTCGGGGCTTGCTGAAGCTGAGGCTCGGAGCCCTCCCGGAGGCGGACGCAGACTCGCGCATCGCCCTGCGGGTGATGCAGGCCGGCGATTTCGCACCCGGACTGCCGCTCGGACTGCACGTGCTGGCCGGCGTCGCGATCGAGGCCGGCGACCTCTCCGCGGCGGAGAGCCTGCTGGACCAGCTGCCTCGTGAAGATGTGGCGCCGGGTCTCGGCACAGCGCACATCGCCCCGGCACGCGGCCGTTTACGCCTGGCTCAGGGCCGCGCGGCGGAAGCGCTGGTGGAATTCGAGCGTGCCCTCGCCACACTGAGCGAAGCTGCCTGGGGGGTGAGACTGCACGACAACGGCTTCCTGCACGCTCGATCGGGTGCCGCGCTGGCGCTTCTGAACATGGGCGCGCGCGAGCGGGCTCATGAGCTGGCGGAGGCGGAGCTCGAGGACGCGCGCGTATTCGGCGCGCCGCGGGCGCTCGGGATCGCACTGCGCGTCAATGGGCTCACGCTCGGCGGAGAGCCCGGCCTGGAGATGCTGCAGCAATCCGTCAACGTCCTGAAGACCTCTCCCGCGCTCCTGGAACGGGCGCATTCGCTCGCCGAGCTCGGCGCCGCGCTGCGCCGAGCCGGCCGGCGGGCGGAAGCACGTGAGCCCCTCGCCGAGGCCCTCGATCTGGCGGCACGTTGCGGGGCCCGCCCGCTGGCGGCTCGCGCGCGAGAGGAGCTCAGCGCCGCCGGCGCCCGACCGCGCCGCGAGTGGCGGACAGGGGTCGAGGCGCTCACCCCCAGCGAGCTGCGCGTGGCACGCCTGGCCACCGAGGGAAGGACGAATCGTGAGATCGCTCAGGCCCTGTACGTGACGCCCAAGACGGTCGAAGGCCATCTCGCGCGGGCGTACGGCAAGCTCGGCATCTCGGGCCGCGACGAGCTGCGCCAATTACAGGGGCTCTGGGGCGAAAAGACCGGGGTGACCACCCACTAGCGAACGCGCCCCGCCCGGCGCGACAGTCGGTGACGACCCGCGGTGCGCCCTTCGTCACTGACCGCGCGCCGCACCGGATTGGTTCGGAGGTACGGAATGCGTCGAGGACTGATCTCTCTCATCGCGGCCTTAGGCGCCGGGTTGGCCACCCAATCGTCTGCGCTGGCGGCACCGGCCCTCGAGCCGATGTACGCCAACGACAGGACCGTGTTCATGGCCGCGCCTCCCCAGGCGGCGGGGGAGGCCGACCCGAACGTGGCCCAGGACTTCTACTTGATCGCCTATCCGGTCCTCCCGATCAACGGCCGGCAGCCACTCTGCAACTTCAGCTGTCCTGGTCCGAGCAACCGCCCTCCGGTCCGGGACGTCGTACTGAATGGCGCCCCAGGGTTCGGCCTCGACGGCACCGCTGGGGCTTTCAACCCCAATTGGCACGTCCTGCTCCTGGTCTACAAGACCGCGTGGGTGGTCAGTCCGAACTTCGCACCGGCGCGGAGCGCTGCCGAGGTGGACGCCGGCGAAGCGGCGGGGCACTTCCTGCCGATCGCGTCTGGCGACAACCCGTACGAGCGCGACACAGGCATCGTGTTCCTCTGCGTCCTGGTGTCTTCCCATGCGTAAGCAAGGAGAGCTGACACGGCCGTCGACCTCGAATGCAGTAGCCGGTGCCATCGACATCCGCGGACGGGACGGGACCGAGGTCCAGCTGAATGCGCGACTGCTGGCGGCCCTGGCATCGCGGCTCAAGGGAGACATCCTCATTCCGTCCGACCCGGGCTTCGATGACGCGGCCCGCCTCTGGAATGGAATGGTTCGGAGGAGGCCTGCGCTCATCGTCCAACCGGCATCGGTCGCGGACGTGCGCGAAACGGTCACGTTCGCGCTGACCAATCGAATCTTGCTCTCGATCAAGGGCGGTGGACATCACGCGGCCGGCCTTGCGCTTGCCGACGGCGGGCTGACACTCGACATGTCACGCCTGCGAAACGTGGTCGTGGAACCCGAGCCACGACTGGCGCTCGTCGGGGCTGGCTGCCGCCTGGGTGACGTCGACCGAGCGACCCAGGACCACGGGTTGGCGACGGTCCTCGGTTCGGATGCGGACACGGGCGTCGCGGGTCTCACGCTGGGTGGTGGTTTCGGCAGCCTTTCCAGGCAGTTCGGATGGACGGTCGACAACCTCGATGAGGTCGAGATCGTCACTGCGGACGGCGAAGTGCATCGCGCGGCCGCCGATGAGAACGAGGACCTGTTCTGGGCCTTGCGCGGCGGTGGAGGCAATTTCGGCGTCGTCACCCGATTCACTTATCGCCTGCACCCGATCGGCCCGCTCGTCACCAGCGGCCTGATGCTATGGGACGCTTCGGTCGCGGAGCGGGTCCTGGAGACCTACCGCAAGGTCACGGAGGCGGCTCCGCGGGAGCTGATGGTCGCACTCACCATGCGTCTCGCGCCTCAGGCAGACGCGGTCCCCGAGCGATTACGTGGTCGCCCGGTTGTCGGCGTCCTGGCCTGCCACACCGGCGACCCGGCCCGAGTTGCGCACGACCTGGCTCCATTTCGGGACATCGAGGCGGCCGTCGACACCATCGGGCGCAAGCGGTACGTCGACCACCAGCACGTCATGGGGTTCCCGCAGCCGGCCGGCTCACATCAGTACTGGAAGTCCGAGTTCTTGCCTCAGCTCCGCGACGGCTTCCTCCAGGCCTACCGGCGGCAAGCGGAAGCGATCTCGTCTCCCATGTCGCAGCTGATCCTGTTTCAGCTCGGCGGGGCGATAGGCGACCGTGAGGCCGGGGCCACAGCGATGGGCAACCGTGATGCCCGCTACATCTTCTTGGCCGCAGGAGCGTGGTCTCCTGGCGACCCTGACCGCGACCAGCATCTGGGTTGGGTGCGCTCGACCTGGCAGGCCCTGTCGCCGTACTCGTCCGGCGGCAATTACGTGAACGCGCACAACGGGGACGAAGAGGAGGAGCGCACGCAAGCCGCGTACCGCGACGGCTATGAGCGACTGAGGCAGGTGAAGAGTCGGTACGACCCGGACAACTTCTTCTGCACCAACCGAAACATTCCGCCTGCAAGCCAGCAGGACGGGGCGGTTCGGGACCAAATCCGATGAGCGGCCGCCGGTTCGGTTCATGAAGGACGGGATCGTGCTGCGCCGCGTGGGCGCGAGCGGCGGCGCGATTCTGGCCGCCCTGCTGTGTGCCTCCTATCTTCTGGGCGGACCTATGCCACGTGCCGGCACGCCGCCGGCCCAACTCGTTCCATTCCTGGCCGCCAACTCTTCGACGCAGGAATGGTCCTGGTTCCTCGCCTGCGGTCCGGTAATGGTGATCGGCCCGTGGTTCGCCGGCGTGCTCACCGCACATCTCTGGGAAGTCAACCCCGAGGAGCGGTACCTCACGGCCGCCGGCTTCTCGACAGCCCTGACCGCCGGGGCATTGCTCGCCGCCGCCGGAATCATGTGGGGATTGTTCGTGTACCTCGGCACGCAGATCACCTCGCCCTCCTTGGTCCTCGTGCTGGCCGAGTCGCGTCATTTCGCCGAGGGCGCGGTTGGCTTTCCTGCAGCCGGGGCGGTGATCGGATACTCCCTGGCGGCTCGGGGACACCTCCACGGCTGGCGCGCAGTCGTGGCGCTCGGTTGCCTGGCTGCCGCCTTGCAGCTGGCCAACGGCGTCGACGATTTCTTGTTCGACGGCGTGACCGGGTTGCTGGGGCCCGCAGCGTTCGCCACGTTCCTTGCTTGGCTGGTAGCCATCAGCATGGCGCTGACGGCTGAGATCTGGATCGTCCGATTCGCGAATCCTGCGGCCATGAGTTCGGCGGGGGTCGCCGTCGGCGCGGCGACTTAGGTGGACAGCGACGGTTCCCGATCGGCGCGCCCGCGCCCGCCAGCCGCCTGAAGCGGCTGAGGGCAACGCAGCCGGTGACGGGCCGACCGGTGGGCGCAGGCCGCGGACATCGGCGGAAACTTGTGCGCCACCACGTAACTTCTCGAATCGCGTGGCGACCTACGTGTACCCGTCGTCCCGCTGCGCCGAATCGCCGTCAATGTCCGGACCTCGATAGGAAACGGCCCACGCATGGACGTCCTCGGCCTTTCGCAAATTGGTCCAACGATGAACACCTGCAGTAATGTCATTCCCGACTTCGCCTTATCGATGCGGTGGCTTGTTCAGCATTCCGAGGAACCCGGCACCCTCGATCCACCGAGTAGCCCGTGGCCGAGCTCGAGAGAAACTCGGTTCTGGTAATACGACTGAGGCGCTCGGGACGTACTGCAACGCATGCTGGGCGGGATACTCTTGATCTGAGTCGGATTCAGGTCGCGAGGCATGGCCATCCGCTGGGTAGTTGTCTGGATTATTGGAGCCGTGATGCTGGTGTCAGCGTTTCTGATCCTGTACCTCAGCCCGGCTCTGTTTGTAGGTTCCAAAGGTGCAGGTGGCCCACTGCTCCCTCCGCAGGCGGCACCGTCACTGCTAATTGCGGGTGTATCGTGCCTCGTATTCGGCACAGTGGGCATGTGGAGCCGCGTGAGGTCGGCCGCAAACATGCCACAGGGCGACGGAACTCGCGTCTCGGATATTGGCGCAACTCTCGGTCTGGTCGTGGCGGCTCTGGCGCTGCTCGGCGTGGCGACGGTCTTCGTAGCGCCACCCTTAGCCCAGATTGGCAGTGGCCCCGATCCTTGTGCGCAAGCCCCCGGTCCAAGCTGTTTCTCCGCCCATTCCGACTACTACCAGCCGATGGGTTCAGGATCTGACGCTTGGTCGACGCCCGCATCGCGAATCTCCCAAGCGGTGGGGCCCCTTTTCTTGTATTCGTGGCCGCTGGCGGTGGCTGGGGCTTTGATTAGTATCGCGGCCCTGGCCGCAGGCACTGCCCACCGCCGGACTGCAATTTCTGGCTTGATTCTCGGTTCGGCCGTGGCCGTTGGTCAGGGATTGATCGAACTCGGCTTCATGCTCGGCGGTGGGGGCGATTAGCTGAAGCAAGCCGCCGGCAGCGAGCGTGCGTCGCTGAGGAATGAGTAGCCGTCCCGCGGCTGTCAGTTCAGCGAGCGGTCCAGATATTTCCGCACTGACGGCACAACTGGTCCCAGTTGACGCCGGGCGGACCGGGCTGATCGGCCACAACGGCCTGGCCGGCACCTATCTCATCGTGCCAGAGGTCTTCGCCGATGGTTCCCGGATAGATGTGTTCAAGGCTCTCGCCACCGCATTGAATTTGAAATTGGCTCCGGCGGACTCGAACCCTGAACCTTGCGGTTAACAGATCGGCGCCGCCCGTTCGGAGATGGCGGTCCGTGCGCTAGACGCCGAGAATCCGGCGGAGCACCTCACTGCCCGCCGCCTGATCGGCCGGCAGCACCTCCACGACACGGCCCTTCTCCATGAACGCGGCGCGGTCCGAACAGCCCAGCGCCATCTGGTGATTCTGCTCGGCGAGCAGAACCGACACCCCCGATTCCTTGAGCTTGTGCATCAGGCTCGACAGCTCGTGGACGATGACCGGGGCAAGGCCTTCGGTGGGCTCGTCCAGCAGAAGCGCCTTCGGGTTCGACATCAGCGCGCGCCCGACCGCCAGCATCTGCCTCTCTCCACCCGAAAGTCCCCCGGCCATGTTGGCGTGCAGCGGTTGCAGCTTCGGAAAAAGCTCCCAGATGCGCTGTTTGTCCCACTTCGCGCGGCCGTTACGGCGGCCCGCGAGCTCGAGATTCTCGGCCACCGTCAGATTGGGGAAGCATCGGGCGCCTGACGGAACGTACGCGATACCGGCGCGAACCCGCCGCCACGCCGGCCAGCGGGAAACGTTCTCGCCGCCGACCTGCACCTTGCCCAATGCACCGGGCAGAAGGCCGACCACACCTTTGATGGTGGTCGTCTTGCCGGCGCCGTTGCGGCCGAGGAGGGCGAGCACCTCGCCGGCCTCGATCTGCAGGTCGAGATCGAAGACCACGTGGCTCTTGCCGTAGCGGATGTTGAGGCCCTTGACGTCGAGGCTCATGCCCCCGTCGCCTCCTCGTCCGCAGGCATGTCCAGCTCACCGAGATAGACCGCCTGGACCTGCGGGTCGGCGCGGACCTGCTCCGGCGTGCCCTGGGTCAGCACCCGGCCCTGATGCATGACGGTGACCATGCGGGCGGTGCCGAACACCACATTCATGTCGTGCTCGCAGAAAAGCAGCGTGAGGTTGCGCTCGGTGGCGATCCTGCGTACCAGCTCCATCGCCTTGCGCGTCTCGAATGCGGACATCCCGGCGGTCGGCTCGTCGAGGAGGATCATGCGCGAGCCAAGAGCGAGCGAGATGGCGAGCTCGATCGCCCGCTGGTCTCCATGCGAGAGCTGACCCGCGGGCAGTTCTGAATACGGACCAAGGCCCACCGCGCCGAGGAGCTCGATCGCCTCGTCCCGGTAGATGCGATCGGCAATGCCCCATGGCTGGACCGTGCGGCCGCGATGGGCGAGCATGGCGTACTGGAGGTTTTGCCGGACGGACAGCCTCGGGAAGATCATCGTCACCTGGAAGGCGCGGCCGATGCCGGCCTTGGCGATGAGGTGAGCCGGCCGTCGCGTGATGTCGCGGCCGTCGAACCAGATGCGGCCCGAGCTTGGGCGCAAGCGGCCGGTGATCATGTTGAAGAGGGTGGACTTGCCCGCTCCGTTCGGTCCGATGATCGCGTGGCGGTCGCCTTCGTGGATTTCGAGATTGACGTGCTCCACCGCGCGGAGGCCACCGAAGTTGCGGCTCACGTCTGCGACGTTGAGCAGCACTTTGCCCTTGCCGATCTCTTCGGCCTGGATCGCGTGCGCCTGGAGCGCCCGGCCGACGTCGATCATCTCTATCGCCTCGCCTTCGGTCTCGACGTCAGGCGCCTCCCCGTCGCCGACGATACGGCGTCGGAGGCGAGCGACAAGCTCGGGCACCGACGCAAAACCACCCGGCACGATGAGCACCACGCCGAGCACGATCGCGCCCAGGATCACGTCGAGCTGATAAGGAAAGTCGCGACTGAGCGAGTTCTGAAGGCCGGTGTAGATGAACGCGCCGAGCCCCGGACCGAGGAAGCTGCCGACGCCGCCGAGCAGCGTCACCACGACCGGGGTCGCGTTCTCCGTCCAATAGAGCATGCTCGGCACGACCGATGGTTGGACCAGTGGAAACAGACCGCCGGCCAGGCCGGCGAACGTAGCCGCGATCGTGTAGACCGCGAGCTCGTACGCCTTGACGTTGATGCCGATAGAGCGCGCGCGCTCGCGGTTCTCACGAATCGCGAGCAGAGCGGCACCGAAAGGCGAGCGGACCAACAGAAAGATGACCAGGAGGGACACGCCGACGATCGCGGCGACGAAATAGTAGAGAGTCGGGTAGTCGGAGAGTTGGTCGGGGGTGGTGATGCCGTTGATGCCGTTGTCGCCGCCGGTCACCGAGTACCAACCCTCGGCGATCGAGTAGAGAAGCTGGGATATGGCGAGCGTGAGCAGAGAGAAATAGAGGCGGACCGCGCGCAGAGCGACGAGGCCGGTGGCCACTCCGATGGCAGCTGCGACGAGTGGAGCCACCGCCAGCGCGACGAAGTAGGACAACTGAAAGCGCTGGAGGAGGATCGCCACGGTGTAGGCACCGACCCCGTAGTACGCGGCATGGGCGAAAGAGACCATGCCCGCGTAGCCGAGCATCAAGTTGTAGCTCACCGCCCACAGGGCGAGGATCAGTGAGGTCACGCCGAGCACGATCTCGAACCGAGCCGACTCGATCAAGCCCTGGTTCTCCAGGTATTGAGAGGCCGGGGGCAGCACGGCTGCCACGACCATGAGCGCGACGGCGAGTCCCCAGCGCACACGATCCGCCCGCCGCGGGAGCCAGGCTTTCAAGCGGCCCGCTGGCGCACCGGTCACGCTTCGGCCCGGCCGAACAATCCCCACGGCCGCACGGTCAGGACGAGGGTCATGATGATGAAGACGAAGGCGATCGCAAAGGCGTTGGTCGCCGGGTTGACCAGCCCGAACGAGATCACTTCGCCCACCATCAAGGCACCGATGGCCGAGCCCACGATCGATCCCAGCCCGCCGATCACGCTGATCGCGAACGCGAGCACCAGGACCGAATCGCCGATCGTTGGGTCGACGGCCTGGCTCGGCGCGACGATGACGCCGCCCAGTCCGGCCAGCGCAGCGCCTATCACGAACACCGTCGTGTAGAGCAGCGTCACGTTGACGCCCGACGCGTTCAGCAGCTCCGCGTCGGAGACGGCCGCTCGGATGTTGCGGCCGAGGCCCGTGCGATAGAGCAGCCCGTACATACCCGCCCCTATCGCGATCGCGGCGACGATCATGACGAACCAGTACACCGAATAGCTGTAACCCAGGATGGTCAGCGAACCCTGGACGGGACTTGCCGCCGTCCGATAGTTCGGGCCGAAGACGAGCCGGGCGGCGCCGCCGATGATGAGCGCAACAGCGTATGTGGCGAGCAGCTGTACAAGGTGCTCGTGGCCGTAGACCCGCTTCAAGACGGTGAGCTCCATGACGGCACCAATGGCCGCGGCGGCCAGCACCGCGGTCAGCAGCGCAGGCAGAAAGCCGAACCCGGAGCCCAGCTTCTCCGCGATTACCACCGACACGAGCGCGGCGATCATGTACAGCGATCCGTGCGCCATGTTGATCACGCGCAGGGCCCCGAACACGAGCGACAGGCCGGCAGACACGATAAACAGGTAGGCGGCGTCCACCAACCCGCCGGTCGCGAACAGCAGCAGCTTCGCGGGGTCCACGGGCCTATGCCGTCCGCATGGATGCGACCGAAATCAGGCGGTCAGCTGGTTTGCCAGGCCGGGCATGCGGAAAAGTCGGTGGTGTTCGGCGTGCCCGGCGTCTTCTCGCACTGACCCGCCTGCAGCTGCTGCATGATCGTGGTCGGCATCAACAGGTCGTCTCCCTTCAGGTTCGTCGAGTTGACCAGGATCGGGAAGGGATACTTTCCGCCCGAGTCGCCGGTGGTGCCGACCGTCTCGCCGACGTTGGCCTGCTGGTCGCCGTTCCGGATCTTGAACTTGTAGCCGCGCAGGCTGTCGAAGGAGTGGCCCACGATCTGCGCCCGCACCTTGTCGGGGTCGAAGGTCCCGGCCGCGTTGGCCGCCTTGGCATACACCATCATGGCGTCGTAGTCCATGACCGCCCAGTCGGACGGGTATTCGCCATAGTGGTTGTGGTACGCCGTGACGAAGGCGTTCATGGCCGAGTTGTTGAGCGCGAAGAACGGCGCCCGCTGATAGAGGTGCATGCCGAGCGGGTACTTGCTGCCCAGCGCGTTCAGCTCGTCGACCGAGGCCAGGGTAGTCATCGGGTACTTCTGGAAGAAGTTGGGGTCGACCTGGGTCGCCTGGGTGATGAAGTTGATCTCGTCGGCGGCGAAGATGTTGGAGTAGACGAGGTCCGGCTTTGCCGCCTGGATGGCGTTGATCGTCGAGTCCCAACGCGGGTTGGTCGGGAACGGCACGTACCAGGTGCTCGGATTGTTGACGATCGTCGCGCTCGGAGCCACCTTCTTCAGCTCGGCGACGAACGCGTTGGTCTCCGAGATGCCGAAGAGGTAGTGCGGCGAGACGATGAAGATCTTCTGGGCACCGGTCTTGGCCGCCAGCTGACCCGCCGCGGTGCCTTCCATAAAGGTGTTGGGCACGATCGAGATGTAGTAGGGGTTGATCAGGTCAGGCTCGGTCGTCAGTTGATAGCTGTTGCAGGTCGCCGCGATCATGATCACCTTGTTTTGCTTGGCGATCGGACTGGTCGCCTGGCACTGCGACGACGTGACGGGGCCCAGCATGGCGACGACGTTGTCCTGAAGAATCAGGGACTTGAAGTTGTTGACGGCGTTGGCGACCTGGGTGCCGTCGTCGAGGATGTCGGCGTTGATCTTGTAGCCGTTGATGCCGCCCTTGGCGTTGATGTCATCGGCGGCCATGCGCATGGACTGGCTGATGGCGTGGCCATAGAGCGCGGACTGCCCGGTCAAGGCGATCGAGAGCCCGATGTTCTTCGTTCCCTTGAACGAGGTGCCTCCGGAGCTGGTCGACCCCCCGCACGCCGCAAGCACCAGCAGCGCCGCCCCGGCCACGGCAGACCATCTCAGGGACGTTCCAATCCGCGACATCAGCCAGATCCTCCCCTGTACGTGTGCCGAAACTGAACCTCTCGAGCGACGCCCCGATCGGCCTGCTAGCGCAGGTCAGCGCGATCGTACTTCAAATACGCTGGGCACGCCATCGGGCGCCGGGCTCGCCGGCGGCGTGGTCGGCATATTGTTGCGGGCATGGGAGGGATCGCGGCCGAAGAGACCTTCGAGGGCACTTTTCCATTCGCGCCGCATTTCAGCACCCGGCCGGGGTTTCGGATGCACTACGTGGACGAGGGCTCCGGCGACCCGGTCATCCTGATTCACGGCGAGCCAACCTGGTCCTACCTCTATCGCAACTTCATCCCGCCGCTCGCCCGACACTTCCGTGTCATCGCTCCCGACCACATGGGTTTCGGCAAGTCCGAGACGCCGCGAGACGTCGAGTTCACGCTCGAACGCCACGCTCGCAACCTCGAAGCTCTGATCGAAGAGCTCGACCTGACCGACATCACCCTCGTCATGCAGGACTGGGGCGGTCCAATCGGGACGGTCGTCGCGTCACGCCTACGCGGCCGTATGAAGCGATTCGTGGCGATGAACACGATCTTTGGAACCGATCGGAACGTGCGCGAAGAGCGGCTCACACCATGGTTCAGCGCCATCAAGGAGATGGAAGACGAAGGTCAGCTCGAGGCGGTGCTCGGCAACCTTCGGCACCTTGTCGGCGCCATCATGATGATGCTCGGCATGCAGCGCCGCGAGGTTGTCACCGACACCTGGCTGAGCGCCTACGCGGCGGCGTTTTCCACAGTCGCGGAATGTCGCGGCGCGATCGCGTTTCCCCTCGAAGGCCTGCACCTGGACCGCATCCGGAACACGTTGGTGGCTGCCCTACCCACGCTGTACCAACTCGGGAAGGACGGTGCCCCGGCGATGATGATCGAGGGAATGCGGGATCGGGCCATCTGGCCTCACGTCGCGCTCGCGGGGTTCCGCGCCTTCTTCCCCCATGGGACTGTGCACGAGCTCGCGCATGCAGGCCACTTCATCCAGGAGGACGCCCACGAAACGGTCGTTCCCTTGATCGAAGAGTTCTGTTTGCGGACTTAGCGGCCATCCATGCACGTTGACACCGAGACGGTTTCGGAGCTGAAGGCCGTTCTCGGCGAGCGTCTTTCACTCAGCGACCAGGAACGCTCCGCGCACGGCCGTGACGAGTCCTATCACCCCCAGATGGACCCTGACATGGTCGGCTATCCACAGACCACCGCGGAGGTTGCCTCGATCGTGCGGACGTGCGCACGTACATCGACACCTGTTATCCCGTTCGGTGCCGGTACATCTCTCGAGGGACATATCTCGGCCGTGCGCGGAGGCCTGTGCCTCGACATGAGCCGGATGAATCGGGTCATCGAGATTCGCCCAGACGACCTCGACGCGACCGTACAAGCGGGAGTCACTCGCGAAGCTCTGAACAGCGCTCTCGCGCACCACGGCCTCTTCTTCCCGGTCGATCCCGGCGCCGATGCCTCGCTGGGCGGTATGGCCGCCACGCGTGCGTCGGGCACCACCACCGTCCGCTATGGATCGATGCGCGAGAACGTGCTGAGCCTCGAAGTCGTGCTCGCCGATGGGCGAGTCATTCGGACGTCTTCGCGTGCACGCAAGTCCTCGGCGGGCTACGACCTCACGCGGTTGTTCGTCGGCTCGGAAGGCACCCTCGGGGTCATCACCGAACTCACGCTCCGAACCTATGGGCTGCCTGAGTCGATGAGTGCTGCGATCTGCTCATTCCCGTCCGTGGACGAGGCGGTCGGATGTGTGACGGCCGTCATCCAGCTCGGCTTGCCGGTGGCGAGAGCCGAGCTGCTCGACGAGATTTACATCGACGCGGTCAACCGGCGCAGCGGCCTGGGGCTGAGGGCCATGCCCACGATCCTGTTCGAGTTCCACGGAAGCGAGACCGCCGTCGAGCAGGTCGCGAACGAGGTCGCCGCCATGGCGCGCCAATTCGGCGCGCAATCGGTCGAATCCGCGATCACACAGCAGGACCGAAGCCGGCTGTGGCGCGCCCGCCACGAGGCCTACTACGCGGGGCTTGCTCTGCGGCCTGGCTCGAAAGGCTTCGTCACGGACGTCTGCGTCCCCCTCTCGAGTCTTGCCCGTTGCATTGCCGAGACCAAAGCGGATATCGCAAAGACGAATCTGCTGGCACCCATCCTCGGACACGTGGGAGACGGCAACTTCCATGTCACCTTCCTCCTGGACCCCGCGCGGGAGGACGAGTTGGCGCAGGCCCAAGCGATCAACCGGCAGATGGTGCGGCGGGCGATCGCGATGGGAGGCACCTGCTCCGGCGAGCACGGCGTCGGTTACGGCAAAGCTGAGTTCCTGCATGTGGAGCATGGCGCGGGGGTCGAGGTCATGGCTGCGATCAAGCACGCGCTGGATCCGCACGGGATCATGAACCCGGGAAAGATGACCGAAGCGGTTTAGCGATCGGTCGGCGACGCCGGTCGCCCGGTCCCAGCCCATCAGCGCCGAAATTGGCTCCGGCGGACTCGAACCCTGGACCTTGCGGTTAACAGATCGGCGCAGCCGGTTCAGAAATGGCGGTTCGAACTCGCTGAGTGCCGCTCAGTGCCGCCACCGCGACCCAAGGCCAGCCGGGCTCTCGGCACCTGGGGCCACTCAGCCGTGAGCGGTCCAGTTCAGGGGTTCAACTTCTGCGGATGGATCGTTTCTCCACGGGCCAGCATGGCCACATACTTGTCGATGCGGCGGGCGCGGGTGTCGACTTTTCGTGCGGTCGCAATTCGATACAGGATGGCGTAGCGGTTCAAACGATTGAGCCGGGAAAACGTGGCGCCAGCTCTCGGCGCCCGCGCAAGTGCCTGAATGAGGTCAGGCGGGACTTCAATGTTCTTCGATCCAGGGTAGGCCGCCTGCCGGCGGCCATCCGCGCTTGCCCGTTCGAGCTCCCGCAATCCCGCCGGCCGCATCCGGCCTTCTGCAATCAGCTGCTCGGCAATTGCAACATTTCGTCGCGACCAGGCACTTCGCGATCGCCGGGGCGTGAAGCGCTGTCGATACGTCGCCTGGTCACGCTTGCCAATCTGGCCGTCGATCCATCCGTAGGCGATTGCCTCCTCGAGGGCCTGATCATGGGTCAGCGTCGTCGGGGTCAGGGTGCCCTTCTTGGCGAGAACCAGCCAGAGTCCGGAGGTCTCCTCGTGGTGCTTGCTAAGCCAGCGGTTCCAAGCTTTCGCATCGCGCACTACGAGCTCCGCCAGCTGCATGCCATATAAACGATACGGTTGAAGATCGTGGTTCTTCTGCCCACACAAGTCACCATTCCCGCTCGAAGGCGGAAGCTTCGGCCGACGTGGGTCCTCGGCCCGGTTGGTGACGTTGCTGTTGGCGGCGGGGCGCGACGCTCATGTTCAGGCGCGACACCCGCGGCACGCAGCGATCAGACCCTTTGCGCCGCCTGCGCGAGCGCAGCGCGCGACGCGTCGAGCTCGTCGAGCGGGAGGAGCACCTCGTCGGTGATCCGATGTGTGACGGCGGAGCGAACGTGGCCGCCCACACGTTTGGCCCATCGCCGCCCGAGCCAGCCCGCGTGCAGCTGCAGGATCTTCGCAAGGAGATAGCCGGCGAGCAGCGACGCGGCAAGGAGCGCCACCGGGGTCGGAACGGGCCCGAGGTACGGCACCGCGATCGCGCCGACCGGCACGCCGTGGACGACGAAGAGCGTCGCGAACCACAGCACCGAGAAGACGAGAACGGCGGTGACGAGGTACTGGAGCGCACCGACAACCGACCACAGCGCGCTGGTCGGCACACGAAAGTCGGCGGCCTCCGCCGCCAGGGCTCGATCGATTGTCTCCGCGAGGCGGGAATCGAGCGAAGCCGGCACCGTGAGCGAGGCCAGCCTGCGCCGGAGCGGCGCGGGCACGCTCGGCAGCGTCGCCGCGACGAGCTCGCGCAGCGGCTCGACCGCAGGAGCGAGCGAGCCGCGCAGTCGCCAGCGGGCCAGGAATCGGGCCGGGTCGGCCGCGATCCGGTCGCGCCCGAGGAGGCGATAGACCGCGCTGGTCACGTGGCGCAGGGGCCCCGCCCCGCGCCGGCGCGCCGCGAAGCGCGTCGCCGCGACGGCCTGCCGCTCGAGTCCGGCGATGTCGATCAGCGCAAGGGTCGCGCCCACGACCGAGTTGAGCGCTCTGTCGCGGCGCGACTGTTCGACAAGGGGGCCGGCACTCCCGTCGGCCACGCCCGCGTCCGCGGCGAGATCGCGCACGACCGCGCCGGCTTCCGCTTCGATCCGCGAGACGACGACGCGTTTCGCGTCGACCGCCGATTCGAGCCATGCGCGGAGCGCGGTCACGCCGGGGCCTCCGTCGCGCGCGCGAGTGAGCAGGACGTCCATCTCGCCGGCGCCTTCCCGGCGCAAGCGGTCGCGCATGTCGTCGGCGACGCGACGGGCGTCTTCTCCGGCGAGGACGTCGCTTCGGTTCAGGGCGACGATCTGGCGCCGGATGCGGGGCGCGTACCGACGCAGGTAGCCGCCATGCATCACCTGGTCCATGTACTTCTCGGGATCGACCACCCAGACGACCGCATCGACGCGTGGCAGCAGGGCGTCGACTCGCTCCTTGTGCTCGAGCGCGATGGAGTCGAAGTCGGGCAGGTCGAGCACGGCGACCTCGTCGAGCGTCCCGCCTGCATGCTCTCGAACCGTCTTGACGCCCAGCCAGTCGAGCAGTCCCGCGAGCTCGCGCCTGCGACTCGAAGGCACCCACGCGATCGCCTCTGACGTCGTTGGCCGGCGGGCGCCCGTCGCGCTGACCTCGGTGCCCGCGAGCGCATTGAGGAGCGTCGACTTGCCCACGCCCGTCCCGCCCGCGAGCGCGAGCACGTATGCGCTGCTCGGGAACCCGAGCCGTGCATGCATGGTGTCGCGAATCTGTTCGGGCGCGCTTACGTCGAGGCCGAGCGCCGCCGCCGCGGCGATCGCCTCGTCGAGATTCTGCAGCCGGCGGTCGACGCTCACGACGCCATGCCGTCCACCGCGTCACGCAGTCCGGCCGCGACCTCGCGCAGCTCTGGCGCCGGAGGCACGACGGCCTCGAAACGCTTGCGCTCCAGGTCGAACAGCTCTCCGAGCAGCCGCGCGAGCCCGGCCCGGGCGTTGCCGACGAGCTCCGCCATCGCGCCTTCACCGAAGATCGCTTCGAGCAGCTTCTGGTTGAGGAAGGCGGTGCCGGCGGCGATCCCGACCTCGGTGCCGGTCAGCCCGGCGGTGTGCACGAAGACAGCCAGCATGACCGCGACGCCGACGGCATTCACGCCGAGGGCCGCCACCTGCGCGATCGCGCGCTTGCGGCCGGCGTGCGCGCGCACGTCGTCGACGATCGCTCGCATCCACGCCGTCAGGCGTTCGCGAATCGTTGCCGTGAATCCGTCCGACGCCGACCAGAGGGCCGGCCTTGCGGCGATGAGCGCGGCGGCCTCCGACCGATCCGACCACGCGACCGCGGTACGCCTGGCGGCGTCTGAGGCATGCCGCAGCGCCAAGGCCTCGAGCGTCGTCGTCATCTCGGTTTCGA
>DASSLL010000109.1:0-11892 GCA_035689485.1 Candidatus Dormiibacterota bacterium
GCAGCGCTGCGCCACCGAGCACGTCGACGACGAGGACGCCGATCAGGACGGCGAAGCCGAAGCTGAGGAATCGCAGCCGTGCCTTCTGCACCGCCGGCAGGCTCCGGCTGGCGAGCCAGAAACGGACGATCGGCTCGCCGATGAAGACCGCCCATGCGCCGACGACCTCGAACCCGAGGGCCGTGAGCACAGGCTGCGGAGCGCGCTGGAAGACGGTCGGAAGGGCCAGGCCGACGAGCAGCGAGGCTCCAAGCAGCGCGTTGGCGGCCAGGCGTGCGCGGCTGGACAGCGGGATGAACTCGTTGCGGAACAGCAGGACGAAATAGGCGGAGGCAAGGAACGCCTCGACGGAGATGATCGACAGCAGCGCGTTCGGATGATTCGAGTCCTGTAGCCGGCCCAGCCCCGCCACGACGCCGAGGGAGATGAGGGATGCGGCGAGCATCCCGGTCGCCCGGCCGCGCTCGCGGTACCACTTGAGGGCGATGGCGAGCGCCAGCGCCACGAACGCGGCCGCCGTGACGTCGAGGGTTAGCGCGACGGCGAGGTTCACGACTCCCGGGGCTTCCCTCTCCGGTGTTGCTCGGCCCAGCCTGGGATCAGTCGCGAAACGTCTTCCGGCGTGACACGGGATTTGACGAGGTACTCGACGGCGCCAAGGCTTCGCGCCCTGTCCATCATCGAAGGCTCGCCGTAGTTGGAGAGGACGACGACCGGCGGGTGGCTGGGCACGCGCTCGTGGATGGCCGTCAGCACCTCGAAGCCGCTTCGGTCGGGCAGCAGCAGGTCGAGCAGGACCACGTCAGGCGCGTCCTCCGACACGCGGCCGTACCCGAGCTCGCCGGTGGTCGCGGTGCTCACGCGGTAGCCGTCGTGCTCGAGCTGAAGGCGGTACATGTCGGCGATCGCCGCGTCGTCCTCGATCATCAGGACGTGGATCGAAGGCTGCCGGCCCGGCGTGACGCCGAAGGGCACCACCGCAAGCGCCGAAGACAGTCTGGGAGCGGACAGATGGATCAACGGTTCATTCCCCCGGGGAAGTCCGGTCACGCGGCCGGCCCTTTGAGAGATCATAGAGGTGGATTCCGGCACCGGGGGGAAGTTTGGCCACGGAGAGTCGGTCGGACCCGACGACACTGCACGACACGATCGGCCGCCTGCAGGCGGCCGTCGACGCGCTCAACGCGACAGCCGATGCTGCCGCCGTGGCCGCGTGCGCGGCGCGCGAAGCGCTGGCCATCACGCGCTCGGACCGCGCCGCCGTCGCCTTCGGCAACCAGGCCGGCGAGTTCGAGCGGGTGGTCTCGGCGAGCCCGGGCGGCGAACCGCTGGGCGACGATGAGGCGGCGGCGCTCTTCTCGGCGGCGGGCCTCGACCGGCGCGGGCGGCGCCAGACGCATCTGCCCGGAGCGATGGGGGCGGAGCTGCGCGCGAGCGGCCAGGTCATCGGGATCATGGCCGTCGCGCGCCTGACGGCGTACACCGAGCTCGAAAGGGATGCCCTGGGTCTGTTCGCCACGGCGGTCGCGACCGCTCTCGACCTCGCCGGCTTGAGGCAGCGGCAGCGCGAGTTCGAGAGCGCGCTCATCGAGATGCGGGGCCGGCTCGAGCAGCACGAAGCGCAGAAGAACCAGGCGGCCGAGCGTGTGCGCACCGTCGAGAGGGTGGAGAGGGCGCACGAGCAGGCGGTGGAGGTGCTCACGGCCGTCTCGTCCCTGGCGGTCTCGGGGCAGACGCTGGCCGACTTCTACGAACGGCTGGGCCGGACGGTGGGCGAGCTCGTCGGCGCCGGCAAGGTGCTCTTCTGGCGGCTGCAGGACGGCAACATGCTGACCCCGCTGCCCCGCGGTTACGGCGTCAGCGCAAGCTTCATGTCGCGCCTCGGGCCGATGCGCTGCGACCCTGAGGGAGACGATCTGGGAAGCCGCGTCGTCTTCAAGGACATGCTCTTCCGGGCCAACCAGTCCGACCAACCATCGGAGTTCGCGTACGTGCTGCAACGGCTGGGCGTGACCAACGCCATGAGCGTGCCCTGGCGCGCCGGCCAGGAACGGCTCGGCCTGCTCGCGGCGTATGACGCGGTGCGGCCGGGAGGCTTCACGCGCGAAGACACTTGGGTGCTGCAGAAGGCGGGCCTCGCGGCCGCGCTGGTGACCCGCCTGTGGCACGCGCAGGAGGACCTGAGGAAGTCGGTCGAACGGCTGACCAAGGTCGACGCGGCGCGCCAGATGCTGCTCAAGAACATGACGACCGTGGTCGACAAGGAGCGCAAGCGGTTCGTCGCCGAGCTCCACGACGACGCGCTGCAGAAGCTGACCGCTGTGGAGATGGGCCTGGCGCGCCTGGTGCCGGGCGCCCCGGTCGACGAGGCGGCCCTCGACCTGCTCACGAGCCTCCTCCAGCAGACCGAGAACGCGCTGCGCCGTCTCGTGTTCGAGGTGCACCCGCCGTCGCTCGACAGCCCCGAGGGGCTGGGCGCCTCGATCCGCGACCGGCTGGCGATGCTCTCCGCGTCGAACATCGAGCATGGGCTCGAGATCGATGTGCCCGAAGACCTCCCTCTGGAGATGAAATCGCTGCTCTTCCGCCAGGTGTCGGAGGCGATCGGCAACGTCGAACGTCACTCCCGGGCGAGGCGCGTCAAGGTGACGTTGAGCCAGCTCGATGGGGGGATTCGAGGCGTCATCGACGACGACGGACAGGGTTTCGTGGTCGCCGAGCGAAGCAATCTTCCGGGTCACCTCGGCCTTCAGGCGTTGAAAGAGCGGGCCCTTATGGCAGGCGGTAAATACAACATCGAAAGCAAACCGGGATCTGGCACGCGCGTCGAGTTCTGGATTCCGCTCGACTCGTGACGCGCCAGTCGACGGTCCTGATCGTCGAAGATCATGCCGACGTCGCCCGGGCGCTCGGCGCCCTCATCGACGACCAGGTCGACATGCGCGTCGTCGGCACCGCGGGCAGCGTCGCGGAATCCATCAGCCTCGCCGGCGACCTGAAGCCCGACGTCGTGCTGATGGACTACCGTCTGCCCGATGGCACGGGCGACCACGCCGGCGCCACCATCAAGCAGAACCGGCCGTCGACCCGGCTGATCTTCGTGACGCGAGAGGAATCGTCTGGCGTGCGCGAGGCCGCCTGGAAGGCAGGCGCCTTCGAGCTGGTTCCGAAGTCGCGCGTCGCGTCGGACCTGCTCGGCGCGATCCGGCGGGCGGTGGCCTGACCCCTACGACCCTTCGGTTTCGAGACGGGCGAGCGCCTTCTTCACCTGCCGGAGGCGCTGCACGTCGAGATCGTCGGAGAGGATGACGTCGTCCTGGTCATCGCCCGCGCCGTCGTCGGCGGGCACGGCGTCCAGGACGTCACGGTCGTGGGCGGAGATCCGCGCCTCGATCGCCAGGCGCTCACCGATGAGCCTCTTGCGCAAACTCGTGACCTGCCCTCGCATTGCCTTACCTCCGAACCGGAGTTGACGCCTTCGAGGGCGCTTTGTCAAGGGCAGGCCGCTAGGCGTGGACGAGCTTCAGGTCGAACTCGATCGTCACCGCCGGCTCGGCTTTGGTGAACGAAATGTCCGGCGGCTCGATGCCGAAGTTGCGCATGTCGACGTTGATCGTGCCCGCCACCTCGGCCTGGGCGCCTGAGGCGGTGGCCTGGACGTGCGCGGTGACATCTCGCGTCTCGCCGTGCACGGCGAGCTTGCCGTTGACGTCGACGCTCAGCGCCCCGGCGGCCGGCAGGGGGAAGCTCAGCGCGCCGGCGGTGAACGTCGCCGTCGGAAAGACGTCGGTCTGCAAGTAGACCGTCCGGACGAAGAAGTCGCGTTGGTACACCTGGTAGTTGGCGTACCTGTCCTGGCTCACGAGCGAGGCGAGGTTGACGGTGAAGGTCATGCGCGTCACCTTGACGGTGGTGCCGTCGACCGCGACGACAAGGCTGCCCTTGAGGTCAGACGTGCGCGCGACCGCCTCTGTCGTGGAGGCCTGGTCGATGAACTTCTCTCGCGCCCGGTACCCGACCTGAGAGCCTGACGCCACGGTCCACGTGCCGGCGAGCGCCGCCGTGGGACCGCTTGGCCGCGTCGAGCTCAACGCAAGGTCTGGCGGAGCATGGTGGCTGCTGAGGAGGAGCCACGCAGCCCCGCCGCCGAGCGCGACCGCCGCCACGACCCCCGCGACTGCGCCCACGACCACCGGCCGCTTGACGCCCGCCACGGCGGCTGAGGCTATGGCCCGGCCGGCGCCAAGTCAACGGTCGCGCGGATTATCGCCATCGGGTTATCCCGATGGTGCCGAGCTGATAATTCAGGACCATGGCGTTGCGCTGCGAGCGAGCTGCGCCTTCAGCCGTCGCCGAGCTGGCGTGGCTCCTCGATCTTCTCGTGCAGGGCGCGCGCTACGCCGAACCCGCTCTCGACGAGCTGGACCGATCGTTGCTGCCGGGAATTGCCGCCTTGAGGCCGTCGATCCGCGAAAGCTTCGTCTCGCTGTGGAATGACGCCATCCGCGGTTGCCCGGAGCTGCTCGTGCTGGCGCACGAAAGCGGACGTGCGCCCGATGACGACCCACGCGGCCTCTTCTCTTGGCTGAGCACACTGCCGTCACACCCGGCCGGGCGCCATGAGCTCCTGAGCGAGGTCCCAGGCGCGCGTCGTGCGATTCGCCGGCGCCTGGACCGGCTGGCCACCGACGTGCGGCTGCGCCGGGCGTACCGCAATGTCCTGTCGGAGGTCTGGAGTGCGGCCGCACCGGCGTGGGAACGTCGCGGCCGGGCGTCCGCGGCCCGGGCCGCAGCCGAGTATCGACGGCGATTGGCCAGCGCCCGGACCGCCTCGGACGTCGTCCGGTCGATGCCGCCCCGCCATCCGCTGACCAGGGCCGACCCCGCACGTGTGGCACTGCTCTTTCGCCGGCGCCCCCGGTTCGCGGTCGCTCCGATGTTCTTCTGCATGTCGGGAGGGTCGATCGTGGACCTGGACGACCACCTCCACATCGGAGTTCCGGCCAGCGCCAATGAACCTGTGCGGCGCAACCGCGACGCCCTCTTCGTGGCCAGCCGTGCCAGGGTCCTGGCCGAGCCGACACGTGTCCACGTCCTCATCCATCTGCTGTCCCGTCCTTCGGGCGTGATGGAGATGACGCGGGCGCTGAAGATGAGCCAGCCGACGGTGAGCGAGCACGTGCGCGTGCTCATGGCGGCGGGTGTGATCCGGCGCCGCCGAGAGGGCAGCCGCACGGTGTTGGTGCCGGCGGAGCGCGGCTTCGAGCGATTGCTCGAGGATGCCAGGGCGACGCTTGCGCGATGGGTTTGAAGGCTCACGACCCGTCGTCATGTGCCCGATTCGGCGACGATATCCGTCGTGACGAAACTGTCGCTCGACGGCTACAACTCGATCCCGCGAGTGGGGGGCATGGTTCTCTCGCCCGACGGCCGGCGGCTCGTGCTGACCGTCCAGACCCTGAACGCCGACTCGACACGATTCGTGACCTCGCTGTGGGAGGTCCCGGCCGACGGCTCCAGGCCGCCGCGGCGACTGACGTTCTCGGACAAGGGCGAGGCCAACCCGACGTTTCTGGCCGACGGCTCGCTCGTGTTCACGTCGGGCCGCACCGACCCGACCGTCAAGGAGGACGAGGCTGAGTCCCGCCTGTGGGTCCTGCCCGCGGACGGTGGCGAGGCCAGGCCGCTGCTTTCGGTCCCCGGCGGGATCCGGGCCGTCGCCGCCGCGCGAAAGGCGGACGCGGTCGTCATCCGCGCGCAGCTGTTTCCCGGCGCCGACGGCGTCAAGGGCGACGCCGACAAGGGCAAGAAGCGCAAAGAAGCCGGTGTGAGCGCGATCCTCTACGACACCTTCCCGATCCGCTTCTGGGACCATGACCTGGGTCCGCGCTGGAGCCGGCTGCTGCGCCTGTGCAACGTCGCCGGCGAGGAGCGGCCCCAGCCCGAAGACCTCACTGGCGACCCGGTCAACAGCCTCGAAGAGGCCCCGATCGCCGTCTCCCCCGACGGCAACACGGTGGTGACGACATGGCGTCGTGACGTCGGCAGGGGATTCCGGAAGACGGACATGGTGGCGATCGCCGGCGGCCAGCGGCAGACCTTCTCCGCCGGCGACCTCGAGCTGGCGGAGCCGCAGATCTCGCCTGACGGCAGGAGCGTCGCGGCGATCGCCGAGGACGAAGGCACGCCGGAGCGCGCCACGCGACGGTGCCTGTGGATCGGCGACCTCGCCTCAGGCAAAGGCGACGTCGTCGCTCCCGACTTCGAGTCATGGCCCGCCGAGCTCAAATGGTCCGCAGACGGATCGTCGGTCTTCTTCGCCGCCGACCACCAGATGCACCGACCGGTCTTCCGCTTCGACCTCGCCACCGGCAAGGTCACGCAGATCACACGCGAAGGCGCGTTCTTCTCCGTCTGGCCCGACCCGTCAGGCGAGTGCCTCTATGCGCTGCGAACCTCGTGGAAGCTCCCGCTGCAGGCGGTGAGGATCGCGCTCGACGGCACCGTCACCGAGCTGCCGACGCCTGGCTTTCCGCTCGACGTGCCCGGCGCCGTGTCGCCGGTCCAGGTCAAGGCGGCGGACGGGACGCCGGTCGGAGGCTGGCTGGTCATGCCGAGGGAAGCCTCTCCAGACAAGCCGGCGCCCCTGGTCCTCTGGATCCACGGCGGACCGCTGAACAGCTGGAACAGCTGGAGCTGGCGCTGGAATCCGCACCTGCTCGTCGAGCACGGGTACGCGGTGCTCCTGCCGGACCCCGCGCTCTCGACGGGCTACGGCCAGGCCTTCATCCAGCGGGCCTGGGGCACCTGGGGCGAGGTCGTGATGGAGGACGTCTTCAGCGTCCTCGACAGCGTCCTCGAACGGCCGGACATCGACCGCGACCATGTGGCGGCGATGGGCGGCTCGTTCGGTGGCTACATGGCGAACTGGGTCGCCGGCCACAGCGACCGGTTCCGCGCCATCGTCACCCACGCGAGCCTTTGGTCGATGGCCAGGTTTCAGGCCACGACCGACGAGCCCGACTGGTGGGAGCACCAGTTCGGTTCGCCTTACGAGCAGCGCGAGCGCTACGACGCGGCCTCGCCCGATGAGAGCGTGGCCAAAATCAAGACGCCGATGCTCGTCATCCACGGCAACATGGACTACCGCGTCCCCATCTCCGAGGCGCTCCAGCTGTGGACCGCGCTGCGCCGCCACGACGTCCCGTCGCAGTACCTCTACTTCCCGGACGAGAACCACTGGGTGCTCAAGCCGGGCAACGCGCTCGTCTGGTACCAGGCGGTGCTGGCGTTCCTCGACCACCATGTCCTGGGCAAGGACTGGGCCCGCCCCGACCTCCTCTAAGCTCGAGAACGTGGACGTCACCGAGGAGACTTTCGAGGCGGCGGTCATCGAGCGCTCGCGTTCGGTGCCGGTGGTCGTCGATTTCTGGGCGGCATGGTGCGCGCCGTGCCGGATGCTCACGCCGGTGCTCGAGCGCGAGGTCGAGCGCCGCGGTGGTGCGGTCGAGCTGGCCAAGCTCGACGTCGACGCGAACCCGACGCTCGCGGGCATGTACGGCATCCAGGGCATACCGGCGGTCAAGGCGTTTCGCGACGGCCGGGTCGTCGCGGAGTTCGTCGGCGCGCAGCCGGCGGCCGCTGTCTCGCGGTTCCTGGACGGGCTGGCTCCGGCAGAGGCGGAGCTGCTCGCGCAGAAGGGCGACGAGGCGTCTCTCCGTCAGGCGCTGGAGCTCGAGCCGGGCAGGCCCGACGCCGCCCTGTCGCTGGCGCGCCTGCTCCTGGCACGGGGGGAGCGCGAGCAGGCCCTGGAGATCCTGGCTGGCGTGCACGGAAACTTCGCCGCCGAGGGACTGGCGGCCCGGATCCGGCTCGAGGCATCGACGCCGGAACTGGCTCCCGCGTTCTCCGCGCTCGACGCGGGCGACCGCGACCGCGCGCTCGACCTCTTGATCGCGGCGGTCAGGCCGTCTCGACCGGAGCGCGACGACATCCGGCGCACGGTCGTCGGCATCCTCGACGAGCTCGGGGCCGACGATCCGCTGGTTACCTCTTCCCGCTCCCGACTCGCCTCGGCCCTGTACTGATCGTCTCCGTCCGCGGCCTGCCGACCTACGTCGAGGTCTCCGGCGACGGCGCGCCTCTGCTGTTCCTCCACGGGGCCGCGGAGTGGATCGGTTACTCGTCGGCATTCGCGGCGCGGCTGGCAAGCGGGTTTCGCGTGATCCAGCCGGAGCGGCAGGGGCACGGCCGCACGCCGGACCGCGACGGCGGGCTCACGTACGCCGGCATGACCGCGGACACCGCCGGGCTCATCGAGGAGATGTCGCTGTCGCGACCGCATGTCGTCGGTTTTTCCGACGGCGCGATCATCGCCCTCGAGCTGGCCATGAGGCATCCCGAGCTCGTCGGTCGCGTGGTCGCGATCTCGCCCAACGTCAGCGTCTCCGGCCTGACCGACGACGCGCTGGAGTGGCTTGAGGACGTCACTCCCGAGACTTGGCCCGAGCATTCCGCCCGCCGCCACCGCGAGCTGAGCCCCGATGGACCCGACCACTGGCCGGTCTTCTGCCGCAAGGTCATCGACATGCTGCGGCGAGAGCCGGAGATCCCATTCGATGAGCTGGCGACGATCGAGTCGCCGGTGCTCGTGGTCGGCGGCGACCGCGATCTCATCCGGCTCGAGCATTTCGTCGACATCCACCGCGCGGTACCGCGGTCGCAGCTCTGCATCATGCCGGGCACGAGTCATGAGCTGACCGTCGAGCAGCCGGCGCTGCTGGCGGAGATCACGCTCCGTTTCCTCGCCTCGGCAACGGATGCGTGAACCGCGTACCGTTTCTCTTTTCATGCGTGGCCCGAAGGCGCTCGCTCTGATCCTTACCCGGCGAAGAGCCGTCGACTACGCGCGCTGCTGCACCTGCCTCTGTAGCTAGCCACCTCCACTCCGTCAGGCGTTTTCCATTTCATTCCCACCTGGAGGAGGCTTTGGCCATGAGTGTCACCGACGAGTTGATTCGCAACAACGACGCGTACGCGAGCGGGTTCAAGAAGGGTTCGCTGCCCCTGCCACCCGCCAAGCATGTTGCCGTGCTTGCGTGCATGGACGCGCGTCTCGACGTGCACAAGATCCTCGGGCTTCAGGAAGGCGACGCCCACGTGATCCGCAATGCCGGCGGCGTGGCGACAGACGACGCGATTCGCTCGCTCGTCATCTCTCAGCGTTTGCTCGGCACCAAGGAGATCGTCCTGATCCACCACACCGACTGCGGCATGATCACGTTCAAGGACGACGACGTGAAGCGCCAGATCGAGGCGGACACCGGCATCCGTCCGCACTTCGCGCTGGAGGCGTTCCCCGACATCGAGGAGGACGTCAGGCAGTCCATCGCGCGCATCAAGGCCAGCCCGTTCATCCCCAACAAGTCGAGCGTCCGCGGCTTCGTCTACGACGTGCACACGGGGCGCCTGGCGGAGGTGACCGCGGCAGTCGCCGTCGGCTGACCGGGACGAAGGCTCCCTGGGCGGCGGCTCAGGGAGCCTCCACCGGCGGTCAGGAGTGTGGCGTTCTCCGCAGCGCCGCGGACAGCGCGCTGCGCTTCGGCAGCCACTCCACGCACTCGCGGCAAACGAGGTCACCCGACGTCGCTGCCACGCCCAGCGCCGACCGCGGGATGCCGCAGAGCGACGCCTCCGCGTTGTCGGCGACGAGGTGCACCCGGGACTCGCGGCTTGCGGTGTGGATCCCGAAGACCCTGAAATCCCCCTCTGGCATGCAGCACGCACCCTAAAGGGATTGCACCCGCTCCGCCTCGTGCAATTGAGGTATCCGCAGGTTCCCTGCGCCGGGTGACGGCGATACGTGCGTTTGGATCGAAGCGGACGGATTCGGAGCCGCCGATGCGTGCGTTTCGATCAAAAAGCACTGATCCGCGCAGGGGCGGGCTTCCAGTGTTTAGATGGCGTCCCGCCTCTCGAAGAACGTGAGCGCCGCCACCGCGCACACTGCGGTGATGCCGAGCAGGAGAAGGACCGGCAGAACGTCGACCGTGCCGGACTCCAGGGCCTTTTGTGGCGTGTACGCCGCGAAGATGGTGAAGTCCTTGAGCGTCTTCCAGCTGTCGGCGAGGCCGCCCACCAGCCACAGCACGTAGAAGAGCAGCGTCACTCCGAACGAGATCCCCGCCGCGATGCCACGCGAGCTGAACAGCGACGACAGCAGGCTCGAGTAGCCCGCGATGACGAGCAGGAACGCGGTCATCACCGCGGCCATCGCCAGCAGGCCAGAGGCGGACACGCTCGCGCTGTCGATCGCGGCGCTGACGGCGACCGTGACCACGCAGGCGGCGACCGCCCCGAGGATGCCGACGGCCAGGGCGACCATCTTGCCCAGCAAGAGTCGCCGCCGCGGCGCCGGCACCGACAGCCAGATCTCCGACGTCCCGTCCTCCACTTCCTTGGCGACAAGCGACGCGCCGCTCAGCGTGGCGAACACGCCGACGATGATGGGCCAGAACAGGTTCAGGTCTTCGCCCCCCAGAAAGCCACTGAAGCTCGTGATGTTGGTGTAGCCCAGCGCGGCGAGGAATCCCTTGGGGTAGGTGGCGAGCAGCTGCGCGAACTGCTGCGACTCCTGGCGGACGGTCGGATAGAAGAGCGCGATGAGGAACGTGTAGCCCGCTCCGCCGAGCGCGAACCACGACGCGGTCCAGCGAATGTCCCAGAGCGCCTTGCGGATTGCGGGCTTCACGATCCCGACCCGTCGTCGCGGTAGAAATGCAGGAACACGCTCTCCAGGTCCGCAGGAGGAAAGACGACGTCCACGATGGGCGCGCCGGCGAGACGGGACAGCAGCGTGCGCGGGTTGCCCCGGACGGCGAGCTCGAGCTGCCGGCCGCCGTCGCGGCTCGCGACGAGACGAACGCCCTCCAGCCCGTCGAGGAAGCCGTTTTCGAGCGGCCGCTCAAGCGTCACCTCCATCTTCCGGGAGCGCAGCTCGCGCAGCTTTGCGATCTCTTCGACGGCCACCATGCGGCCTTCGCGGATGATCCCGACCCTGTCGGCGACTCGTTCGACCTCGGCCAGGTTGTGCGACGAGAGAAAGACGGTCCTGCCGCGCGAACGCTCTCGCTCGAGCATCGTGAGAAACGCCTCCTGGCCAAGGGGGTCGAGGCCGCCGCTGGCCTCGTCCAGGATCAGGAGCGGCGCGTCGTGCATCAGTCCCTGGACGAGGATCAGCTTCTGCCGGTTGCCGCGAGACAGCTGGCGGATTCGTGGGCGCAGGTCGAGGTCGAGCTCCGCCGCAAGCTTGCGTGCACGATCGAGCGTGCCGGGGCCGCGGTACGACGCCATGAACTCCAGGAAGGCGGCGCCGGTCATCTTTTCGTAGAGCCTCGGGTCGGAAGGGACGAAGCCGACCTTGGCCTTGGCCGCCGTCGCCTCGCGCCAGCAGTCGAGGCCGAAGATCGTCGCCGCGCCCGCGGTTGGACGCAGCAGGCCGATGAGCGTGCGGATCGTGGTCGTCTTGCCCGCGCCGTTGGGCCCGAGGAAGCCGAAGATCTCGCCCTCGCGCACGGTGAAGTCGAGCTCGAAGATGCCGCGCCCGCCGCGATAAACCTTGGCCAGGGCGCGTGCGGAGATGGCTTCGGTCGGACCCACGGACGGCATTGTGGGCCTTGCGGGTCAGACCGTGACGACGACCTTCCCGCGCGCGTGACCCGCTTCGACGTATGCCATCGCCGCGCCGGCCTCGTCCAGCGGGTACGTGCGGTCGATCACCGACCTCAACTTGCCGGCCTCGATGAGGTCGCGCAGGACCATCAGGTCGTCGTGCCTGATCTGAGCGAAGAACGTGCGGACGTTTCGACCCATGCGCGACAGCAGCGCCGCCAT
>DASSLL010000110.1:0-7688 GCA_035689485.1 Candidatus Dormiibacterota bacterium
CGTTCCGAGACACGTCCGATGCTGACCGAGGAGCAGATCGCGGCCAACGCGGAGACCTACTTCAAGCAGCTCGACCTTGTCCTGGACCGCAAAAAGATTGAGGTGCGGCACAACTCGGAATGGCTTGCCCGACTGACCGCCGCCGACATCCTGCGCCTGCTGGCAAAGGCGACTTTGCAGCAGGTGCTTCAGCGGGAAGACTTCGCCGACCGCTTGAAAGAAGGCTCACCGATCGGCGCGCACGAGCTCCTGTATCCGTTCAACCAGGCTTACGACTCGGTGGCGATCCAGGCTGACGTCGAGGTCGGCGGCACGGATCAGTTGTTCAACCTGCTGTTCGGACGCGAGATCCAGAAGGCGTACGGCCAGGAGTCCCAGGACATCGCGGTATTTCCCCTGCTGGAGGGCACCGACGGCGTGCTGAAGATGGGCAAATCGCTGGGCAACTACATCGGCCTCACGGAGTCGCCCGAACAGATCTACGGCAAGACGATGTCGTTGCCGGACCGGCTCATCGAGAAATACGTCCGCCTGGTGTCTGGCCTGGGTGCAGAGGAGCAGGGAAGCGTCATGGCCATGAAGCCGCGGGACGCCAAAGCCGCGCTTGCCTTCCAACTCGCCAAGCGCCTGCACGGCGAAGACGCCGCCCGGCGGGCCGAAGAGGACTTCAACACCAAGTTCCGCAAGCGCGAAATCCCCGAGGACGTCGCCGAGCGCGCCGTCTCCAGGCCGGATGACCTCGCCGGCTCGCTGGTCGAGACGGGCCTCGCGCGCAGCCGAGGCGACGCCCGCCGCCTGGTCGAGCAGGGTGGAATCCGCATCAACGGCGAGAAGGCCGGGATCGACTCGGTGTTGCAGGATGGCGACGTCCTGCAGGCCGGTAAACGAAGTTTCGTTCGGATTCGTGTCGGCTAAAATCATCGAAAGCATGTTCGGAGGCGGCTGCTGATGTCCGGGCATTCCAAGTGGGCCGGCATCAAGCACAAGAAGGCGATCGTCGACGCCAAACGCGGTCAGGCGTTCACCCGCGCGAGCCGAGAGATCACGATCGCCGCGCGCGAAGGCGGTGGCAACCCCGACGGCAATTTCCGGCTGCGCCTGGCGATCCAGAAGGCGCGCGAGATCAATATGCCCACCGACCGCATCCACAACGCCGTCAAGCGCGGCACGGGCGAGCTGGCGGGGGAGAGGCTCGAGGAGGTCCGATACGAGGGCTACGGTCCGGGCGGCGTGGCGGTCATGGTCGACACCCTCACCGACAACCGCAACCGCACCTCGGCCGCGATCCGCCATCTGTTCTCCAAGGGGGGCGGCAACCTCGCGGAGAGCAATGCCGTCGGCTGGATGTTCGAGCGCAAGGGCGTAATCAGCGCCAACGCCGCCAAGGCCGACCCTGAGGAGGTTGGCCTCGCGGCCATCGAAGCCGGCGCCGACGACGTGCAGGTCGAGGGCAAGTCGGTGGAGATCACGGCGCCGCCCAACGCATTCGAGAGGGTGAAGGCGGCGGTCGAAGGTCTCGGCGTCACCGTGGAGAACGCCGAGGTCACGATGCAGCCGAAGCAGACCGTGGCCGTCGCCGAGGACAAGGCCGGCGCGGTGCTCAGGCTCGTGGAGTCCCTGGAAGAAGACGACGACGTCCAGCAGGTTTACGCCAACTTCGACATCCCATCCGACGTCCTTGAACGCGTCGCGGCACAGGTGTAAAACCTGATGGACACATGCCGGGTCGAAGCAACGGACTGATCCTCGGCGTCGACCCCGGGCTGGCGGGCACCGGATTCGCGCTTTTCTCCGAACCCGACCTCGTCCTCGCGTGCAGCACCGTGGTCACGATCCCCGGTCGCGACGGCGCGCGGCTCCTGACCATCACCAATCACCTGCGCGGGTTGCTCGCCGAGCATCCTCCCGGTGAAGCCTCGATCGAAGAGCTCTTCATGGGCCGCAACGCGACGAGCGCGGTCGGCGTCGCGCAGGCGCGTGGCGCCATCCTCAACGTTCTCGAGGAATGTGGAGTCCCGGTCTACGAGTACAAGCCGAGCCAGGTCAAGGTCATCCTCACCGGCTACGGCAACGCGGACAAGTCGCAGATCGGGCGCATGCTGGCGGCGCAGGTGAAGATGCCCGAGGGGAAGATCGACGACCATGCGCGAGACGCGATCGCCATCGCGCTGTGCCACGCGCGCAGCCGGCGCTTCGCGAGGGCGGCGGTAAGGTGATCGCGCACCTCACCGGCGTCGTGCGCCGCGCGGGACCTGATTTCGTCGTCGTCGACGTCGGCGGTGTGGGCTACATGGTCACCGTGGCCACGCAGACCCGGCAGTCGCTGCCGCCCCCCGGAGGCGAGGTCGAGCTGCACATCCACACGCACGTGCGCGAGGATCAGCTCAACCTCTATGGATTCGGCTCGGTCGAAGAGCTCGAGCTGTTCGAGATGCTGATCCAGGTCGACGGCGTCGGACCGAAGGTCGGTCTCAACATCCTCAGCGCGGCGAGCCTCGAGGTCTTGAAGCGGGCGATCATGGGCGAGGATGCAGCGCCCATCAGGCGCGCCAGCGGCGTCGGACCGCGGACTGCGGCCAAGGTGATCATCGAGCTCAAGCCTCGCCTCGACGCGGTCGCGGCGCTGGAAGCGGTGCCGCGTGCGGCGATCGTCGCCGGCGACGGCCAGGTCCCGAAAGCGGTCGAGTCGGCGCTGCGCAACCTCGGTTATTCGGCGCAGGAGGCGAGGACCGGGATCGAGTCCGTGGACTGGAAGTCCTCGCCGTCCACGCAGGAGGCGCTGGCGAGCGCGCTGCGCTCGCTCGGGCGCAAATGACAAAGGACAAAGTCCTCGACGCGCGCTCCGACGACGATCAGTTCGACCTCACGCTGCGGCCGCGGTTCCTCGCCGAGTACGTCGGCCAGGAGCAGGTGCGCGAGAACCTGAGCATCCTCCTCGAGGCCGCGCGACGCCGTGACGAGCCGGTAGAGCACGTCCTGCTCTGCGGGCCGCCGGGCCTGGGCAAAACCACGCTCGCGCACATCATCGCCAACGAGCTCGGCGTGTCGATCAAGGTCAGCTCAGGGCCGGCGATCGACCACCAGGGCGCGCTCGGATCGATCCTTCTCAACCTCACCACGCGCGACGTGTTCTTCATCGACGAGATCCACCGCCTGAACACGATCGTCGAGGAGTCGCTGTACCCGGCGCTCGAAGACTTCCGCTTCGACGCCGTGCTCGGGAAGGGGGTGGGGGCGAGCGCCGCCACGCTGCCCTTGCCTCACTTCACGTGCGTCGGGGCGACGACGCGGCAGGGGCTGCTGAGCGGACCGCTCCGCGACCGCTTCGGAGCGGTCTACCGGCTCGACTTCTACACCAAGGCCGAGCTCGAGAAGATCGTCAGCCGGTCGGCGCGCATCCTCGACATCGAGATCCACGACGACGCGGTCTCCGAGATCGCCCGTCGCGCCCGGGGCACGCCTCGAATCGCGAACCGCCTGCTGCGTCGCGTCCGCGACTACGCGCAGGTGCGGAGCGACGGACGGGCGACCGTCGACGTCACGCGGCAGGCGCTGAGCATGCTCGAGGTCGACCAGATCGGCCTGGAACCCCTCGACAGGCAGCTCCTCGAGAACGTGATCGTGAAGTTCAAGGGCGGCCCGGTCGGCCTCGACACGCTCGCGACCTCGCTGTCGGAGGAGCCCGAGACGATCGAGGACGTGCACGAGCCGTACCTCATTCAGATCGGCTTCATCGCCCGCACCGCAAGAGGACGGGTGGCCACCGAGCTTGCGTACGAGCATCTCGGCCTGAAACCACCCGCCACGCCCGAACAGACGCGCCTACTGTAGAAATAGGTGATGGCGGACGTCGGGAGGCTGCTCCTGGTCTTCGGCGTGGTCGTGGCGGTCATCGGCGGAGCGCTGATGCTGTTCGGCCGGCTCCACCTGCCCGGCGACTTCACGTTCCGGAGCGGCAACACGGTGGTCTACATTCCGCTGGCGACCGGCATCATCCTCTCGGTCGTGGCCACCATCGTGCTCAACCTGGTATTCCGGCAGCGATGACAGCTTCGGCGTATCGGTAGACTGGTTCGCCGCCAATGAACCTGGTGCTGTCCTGGCCTGTCCGCCTTTTCGTCGTCGTCGTACTGATCTTTTCGATCTTCGTCGATGGCGCCGGATACGTCTACCGGATCGCCAACCACCTGCCCCTCACAGGCAACGTCCAGGGCCTGCCGCCGAACTTCGGCGGATGGCAGCTCTTCTTTCACAAAGGCCTCGACCTGGCCGGTGGAACTCACATCGAGTACCAGCTGACCAACTTCCCGGCGGGCCAGAACAGGTCCGACGTCCAGCAGCGGACGATCCAGGTGATCAACAAGCGCGTCAACGCGCTGAACGTGAGCGAGCCCGAGATCCGCGGCGCCGGTACCAACTACGACCGGATCACGGTCGACCTCGCCGGCGTCAACGCGGATCAGGCGCAGAAGACGATCGGCGCAGTCTCCAAGCTCGTCTACACGAAGTGGGTGGCGGACCCCAAGGTGACGAACGGCCCCGAGCCCGGCTACAAGCCGGAGCTGACAGGGCTGACCGGAGACGACATCCAGAGCGCGACCGCGAGCATCGACCCGAGCGGCACGTCCTGGGTGGTGAACATCACGTTCACCTCGCGCGGCGCGACGGTCTTCGACAACCTGACGCGCGACAACGTGGCCGCGTGCCCCGGCGACGTCAACACCGTCGCGAGCGCGAACTGCGCCGGGCGTCACCTTGCGATCTGGCTCGACCTCACGCAGGCCGACATCGACCACTGGGAGGACGCCTCGTACGTCGCCAAGGTGTACTCGAACTACGATCCGAGCTGCCTTGCGACGCAGGCCCAGGGCACCGTCTGCGGCAAGTTCCTGACCGACCCGATCACCATTCAGGAGATCGCGGGCGGGAACGCGGTCATTCAGGGTTCGTTCACGCAGCAGAGCGCCAACGACCTGGCGGCCGGAATCAACTCGGGCTCGCTGCCGGTCGACCTCGTCGCGCTCGACGTGACGCAGGTCAGCGCCACGCTCGGCGAAGAATCGGTGAAGCTCAGCCTGGCCGCCGGCCTCCTCGGCCTGGCGATCGTCGTCCTCTTCATGATCGTGTACTACCGCCTGCCCGGCTTCCTGGCAAGCCTGGCGCTGCTTTTCTACGCGGGCGCTGTGCTCGCGCTGTTCAAGCTGATCCCCGTGACGCTGACCCTTGCCGGCATCACCGGGTTCATCCTCTCGGTCGGTATGGCGGTCGACGCCAACGTGCTGATCTTCGAACGCTTCAAAGAAGAGGTGAGAGCGGGCCGCACGATCACCGCCGCGGTCGACGCGGCCGTGCGCCGGGCATGGCCCGCGATTCGCGACTCGAACACGTCGACGTTGCTCACGTGCGTGATCCTCGGGTTCGTCGGGCCCTCGGCGGTCAAAGGCTTCGCCGTCACGCTCGCGATCGGTGTCATCGCGAGCCTGGTCTCGTCGATCGTGGTCACGCACAACCTGCTCGCGATCGTCTTGGCGGGCAGCAGCTTCCGGCGCGCCGGCCTCCTGGGAGTGGTCCGTGTCAGAACTGTCTGACATCAGGCAGGAGGAAGAGGCGGCGGACGTCGTCCCGGAAGAGGACGGCGTGGCCGAGGCCGAGGCTACGGAGGCTGCCGCTCCGGCGCCCGCGCCGAAAGAGGAGCCGGTCGTCGTCGTCAGGCCGCCGCGCCGCCTCAACATCATCGGCCGGCGGAACGTCTTCTTCGCGCTCTCGCTGCTGATCATCATCCCGGGCATCCTTTCGATGTGGCGGTACGGGTTCCGCCTGGGCATCGACTTCGCGGGCGGCACGGAGTTCACCGTCAGCTTCGCCCACCACCCGTCGGTGGCCCAGGTCGAGAACGCTGTCTCGGCCGAAGGCTTGAACGGCTCCGTCATCCAGACGACGGGCGGCGCCTACATCATTCGGTACCCGCCGCTGACCGCCGCGTCGCAGACCAGCGTGCAGGCCGACTTGCAGAGGCGCCTGGGACCGATGACGGTGCAGCAAATCCTCGCCGTGAGCGGGACGATCGCGGGCGAGACGATCTTCACGTCGCTGCTCGCGGTGGGTCTCGCGGCGATCGGCATCCTGCTCCTGCTCGTGTTTCGCTTCCGTAATGTGCCGGGCGGCTGGCGCGCCGGCGTGCAGTTCGGCGGCTCGGCCATCGCCGCGCTTCTGCACGACGTCTTCATCCTCACCGGAATCTTCTCGATCCTCGGCAGATTCTTGAACCTGCGAATCGGCGAGATCGACGCCTTCTTCGTCACGGCGGTGCTGACGGTCGTCGGCTTCTCGGTCCACGACACGATCGTCGTTTTCGACCGAATTCGCGAGAACCTGCGGGTGAGCCAGCGGCTCTCGTTCGACCAGGTGGTGAACCTGAGCATCATGCAGACCGCGGCGCGGTCGATCATCACGAGCTTCACTGTCGTGCTGGTGCTGGCGGCGATCTTTCTCTCCGGCGGGTCGACGCTGCAGGGGCTCTCCCTCGCGCTAGCGATCGGGATCATCTCCGGCACCTACAGCTCGATCTTCAACGCCGCGCCTCTGCTGGTCGTGTGGCGGAAGCTGCAGCCGCTGCGCTGACCTGCCGCAGGACGGCGTCGGGTCGGTTGTAGATGTCGGCCGCGGTAAACCGGAGCACTCTGTAGCCGGCGTTGACGAGCAGGTTCTGCCGGCGGTTGTCATCCACCATGCGGTCTCGATGGTTGCCGCCGTCGTACTCGAGCACCAGCCGCGCGGTCGGGTAGTAGAGGTCCGCTCGAGCCCGTACTTCGGGAATCGGCGCCTGGACCTGCGGACGGGGAAGACCGGCTTGCAGTAAGAGCCAACGCAGCCGCGTCTCCATCGGCGACTCGGCCGGCTCGGCCAGTTCGCCGATCGGGTGCAAACGCCGGACGGCGGTGTGGTCGGCCAATTTCAGTCGCAGCGCTTGATCGAGGATGATCAGGGCCTCCACCGGCGGCAGTCGACGGCAGAGGTCGACAAGCGTGCGATCGACGCTGGTTGCGCGAAGGCCGCGCACCCGGGTGATTTCGGCGGGTGATACATCCATATGTCTCACGGTCAGCCCAGGCCTTGAGCGCATACCGGAGCCTGGAGGCACGATGATCTCGAACGGATGGATCGGATCGACATCGATGCGGTAAAGCCACGCGGCCGAGCCACCGGTGTACATCGACTCAGGCACCAGCCTCTGGTACGCGAAGAGCAGCTTCAGCGGGTCGTTGACGACGCCTGCCCAGCAGTAGACCCCCCGCATCACGCGGCGCCACGACTTCCCCTGAAGCGCGGTTCTACTGATCCCCGCGGCACGCGCCTCGTCGAGTGAGAACGGGCCGAGCTTCAGTTGCCGTGGGATTCGCGGTGGAGTACCCATCGGATGAAGCCTGGCGCGCGGCGGGTCGGAATCCAACCCAGCCCGTTAAGGGGCCCGTTTGGCGCAAAACGAGTGTCTGCCGGCAATCGAGTGACCCGTTTCGCGCAAAAGCCGGTGCGGTAACGTTACTGAGAGCACCGGACATGCCGACCTGGCCCATAGCGTCGATCAAAGAGCTCCTCGAGCCCACCCTCAATCACATGGGGTATGAGCTGTACGCGCTCGATCAGTCAGGTCAGTCGGGGCGCACGTTGCGGATCTCGATCGACCACAA
>DASSLL010000111.1:0-17933 GCA_035689485.1 Candidatus Dormiibacterota bacterium
CACCAACGCGCGCGGCCGCCGCGGTCCCAAGCGTGCGGTCGCGGGCAAGAAGAAGGTCAAAGCCGGCAAGTGATGGCACCGCCTGCGGAGCGGACAGATGGGTAAGACGAAGAAGGTCGTCCGCACGCGCCGGCGCGAGCGCAAGAACGTGGTCAACGGCCAGGCTCACATCCAGAGCACGTTCAACAACACGATCATCTCGATCAGCGACGTCGACGGCAACGTCATCGCCTGGGGCTCGGCCGGCGGCCAGGGCTTCAAGGGCAGCCGGAAGTCGACGCCCTTTGCCGCGCAGACCACAGCCGAGGCGACCGCCAAGAGGGCGCTCGAGCACGGAATGCGCTCGATCGAGGTCTTCGTCCGCGGGCCGGGTGCAGGCCGCGAGGCGGCCATCCGCTCCCTCCAGGCCACCGGCCTCGAGGTGAGCGCGATCACCGACGTGACGCCGATCCCGCACAACGGCTGCCGGCCGCCCAAGCGGAGGCGCGTCTAGTGGCGAATTACAGCGGACCGGTCTGCCGTTTCTGCCGCCGCGAGGGCGCCAAGCTCTATCTCAAGGGCGAGCGCTGCTACACGCCGAAGTGCGCCATCGAGCGCCGCGCGTTCGCGCCCGGCATGCACGGGCAGGCGCGCAAGCGCAAGACGTCGGACTACGGACTGCAGCTCCGCGCCAAGCAGAAGGCGCGCCGCATCTACGGCCTGCTCGAGAAGCAGTTCCGCAACTACTTCGATCAGGCGTCGAACGAGCCGGGCGTCACGGGCATCAACCTGCTGCGCCACCTGGAGCTCCGCCTGGACAACGTCATCTACCGCCTCGGGCTCGGCACCTCGCGCAAGCAGGCGCGCCAGCTCGTCACGCACCGCCACTTCGAGGTGAACGGCAAGCTCGTCAACGTGCCGTCGTTCCAGCTGAAGGTCGGCGACGAGCTGAAGATCAAGGGCTCGGATGGCGTGTTCGATGTCGCGCTGGATGCGTCGAAGGTGCGCCCGGTGCCGTCATGGCTTGCTTTCAACGGGGACGAAAAGTCCGCCAAGATCCTCGCCCGGCCGGAGCGCCACGAGATGGAGTCCGGCGTCGAGGAGCAGCTGATCGTCGAGTTCTATTCAAGGTAATAAGTGCACGGAGGCTAGTTGAGTCAGTTGGCAATCGACACGCAGATGACAGTGACCCCCCAGGTCCGCAAGCTCGAGACGAGCGCGAACTACGGCAAGTTCGACATCGAGCCGCTCGACCCGGGGTTCGGCACGACGCTCGGCAACACGCTGCGCCGCGTGCTGCTGTCTTCGCTCTGGGGCGCGGCCATCACCTCGATCCAGATCGACGGCGTGGCCCACGAGTTCACCGCGATCCCGCACGTCAAGGAGGACGTGACCGAGGTCATCCTCAACCTGAAGAAGCTTCGCCTCAAGGCCTTCACCGAGGACCCGATCACGCTGACGCTCGACGTCAAAGGTCCGGCCGAGGTGCGCGCGGGGAACATCCAGGCCAACTCGGACGTGGAGATCGTGAACCCCGACCTCTACATCTGCACGCTGGCGGGCAAGGGCCATCTGCGGATGGAGCTCAACGTCGAGCGCGGCAAGGGCTACGTCCCGGCCGAGCGCAACAAGCGTGAGGGCCAGCCCATCGGCGTGGTTCCGATCGACTCGATCTTCTCCCCGGTGGAGAAGGCGAACTTCGTCGTCGAGAAGACCCGTGTCGGGCAGTCGACCGACTACGACCGCCTGATCATCGAGGTGTGGACGGATGGCACGATGTCGCCCGAGGAGGCCGTCAGCCACTCGGCCGAGCTGTTCACGCAGCACCTGAACCTCTTCGTCAAGTTCCGCGACAACATCGACCGCCACGAGCGGGAGATGAGCGGCGAGAAGACGGGGCAGAACCGGCTGATGGACACGCCAATCGAGGAGCTCGACCTCTCGGTGCGCGCGTTCAACTGCCTGAAGGCGAACGAGATCCAGACGGTCGGTCAGCTGCTCCAGAAGCGAGAGGAGGAGCTGCTGGCGCTGCGCAACTTCGGGCGCAAGTCGCTGGACGAGATCAAGGAGAAGCTCGTCGAGAAAGGCTTCATCAAGCCCGAAGAGATGGGCACGGTCCTGCGCGGCTAAGGAGTCTCATTGCGACACCAGAAGAGCGGCCGCCGCTTCAACCGCGACACGGATGCACGCAAGGCGCTGATGCGCAACCTGTGCACGTCGCTGCTGGAGACTGGACGCATCACCACGACCGAAGCGCGCGCCAAGGAGCTGCGGCGGTGGGTCGAGCGCCTCATCACCACGGCCAAGGACCAGGACGTGAACGCGCGACGGCGGGTCAGCCGGGAGGTCTCGAAGCCCGAGGTGGTGGAGAGGCTCTTCTCGAACCTCATCCCGCGGCTGGCGGAAAGGCCCGGTGGTTACACGCGGATCATGCAGAAGGGCCCGCGCGTCGGGGACGCCGCGCCGATGGTGATCATCGAACTGGTCGACTAGGACCCGTTCTTAAAAATTGAATATTCGTGTCGTGCTGGAATACGACGGGTCGAACTTCGCCGGCTGGCAGCAGCAGGTGAAGGGCCGGACGGTCGAAGCGGAGCTGAAGAGAGCGCTGCGCGAGATCACCGGCCAGGCGATCACGGTTTACGGCGCGGGGCGCACCGATTCGGGAGCGCACGCCGAAGGCCAGGTCGCGAACTTTCGCACCGACGGCCGGATCTCGCCGCAACGCCTCGTGGCCGCGCTCAACGCGCGGCTGCCCGAGGACGTGGCGGTGCTGTCCGCCGAAGAGGTGCCCGACGATTTCCATGCCCGCTACTCCGCCCGTTGGCGGCGGTACCGGTATCGATTCCTCGATCGAACCGCGCGACCGGCGCTGGAGCGAGACCGGTGCTGGCACGTGCGTGGACGCCTCGACGCCGACGCGATGTCGAAGGCGGCGAAGGCACTCGTGGGCAGGCACGACTGGACCAGCTTCTGCTCGGCCTCCGAGCCGCCGGAAACGCGGACACGCGAGATGCGCTCCGCGACGGTGAGGCGGCACGGAAACTTCGTCGAGCTGGAGCTGGTCGCGGAGGGATTCCTGCGCGGTCTCGCGCGCGGCATCGCCGGCGCCCTGGCCGAGGTCGGGCTGGGCCGGCGGCCGCCCGACTGGGTGGGAAGGGTCCTCCGGGCGCGTGACCGCCGGCAGGCGGCGCGCACCGCCCCGGCGGGCGGCCTGACATTGATGGAAGTGATTTACTGAGGGGCTCGCCGGGCGCGCGCAGGGCGCAAAACTAAAGGAAAGATGAGCAAGAGAAAGACGTGGACGGCGAAAGCCGCGGATCTGAAAAGTGACTGGTACGTGGTCGATGCCACGGATCAGGTGCTCGGCCGCCTGGCGTCAGGCGTGGCCGCGATCCTTCGCGGCAAGCACAAGCCCACCTTCACACCGCACCTGAACAGTGGCGACCACGTGGTCGTGATCAACGCCGCCAGGGTCAAGGTGACGGGCACCAAGGCGCAGACCAAGGAGTACACGCGGTACACCGGATATCCCGGCGGCCTGCGCAAGCGAACGCTGGAGCAGGCGCAGCAGCTCGACCCGACGTTCCCGGTCACGACCGCCGTACGGGGCATGCTGCAGCGGAACACGCTCGGCGCCGATATGCTGAAGCGCCTCCGTGTCTACGCCGGCGCGGATCATGGGCACCAGGCGCAGAAGCCGAAGGCCGTGACCTTCGACTCAAAGGGGAACATCAAGATTGGCAACTGACACACTCAATCGCGGCACCGGCCGGCGCAAGAACGCGATCGCTCGCGTCCGGCTGACGCCGGGCGAAGGCCGCGTCGTCGTCAACGAGAAGGATCCGCTGGCGTACCTGGGCCGGCGCGTGCTCGAGATGGCGGCGCTGGCGCCGCTGCGCGTCACGGGGACACAGCGCAAGTTCGACCTCAGCGTCAAGGTCATCGGCGGCGGCACGAGCGGCCAGGCGGGAGCCATCGCCCACGGCATCGCACGTGCGCTGATTCGCTACGACCCGGACTATCGCGCGGCCCTCAAGAAGGCGGGCCTGCTCACGCGCGACGCACGGATGAAGGAGCGCAAGAAGTACGGACTGAAGCGGGCGCGCAAGGCACCCCAGTACACGAAGCGTTAACCCGACGGCTGTCCTGGCCGGACTGCCGGAACACGCGCGACCTCGGTGGTCTTCCTCGGCGCGACGGCGTCACGCGCTCGCGGATGCTGATCCGGTCGGACGACCTCGGCAACCTCAACTCTGACGGGCGTGAAGCCATGGCCGCGTACGGGGTGACCACCGTGATCGACCTGCGCTCCGACTCCGAGCGCAACGGCACGTTCGACCCACGATTCCCACGAACGGCCGGCGAGAACCGGACCGTCAGCGGGGTGGGGTACGTTCACCGCGCGCTGGTCGACGACGCCGCGCTGAAGAGGCTCGGCGAGGCGGCGAACATGTACGAGCGCTACCTCGTGATGCTGTCGACGCGCCAGGACGCCTTCCGAGACATCTTCACGTCGATCGCCGACGCGGACGGCGCGGTCGTCTTCCACTGCTTTGCGGGCAAGGACCGGACCGGCCTGGTCGCGGCCCTCCTGCTGGGCCTGGCGGGCGTGGCCGCCGAGCACATCGCCGCCGACTTCTCCGAGACGGACGTTCAGCTGGCGAGCCAGTACGAGCTCTGGATCAGCCAGTCCGCGCCCGAGAGGCAGGCCGAGATGCGCGACGAGCTGCGCTGCCCGGCCGACCGCATCCTCGGCGTGCTCGACTTCGTCGAGACGAAATGGGGTGGGATCGAGAGCTATCTCGAAGCGTCAGGCGTGACGGCGGCGAACATCGACCTCCTGGCGTCCAGGCTCGCTTAGCGCAACCCCGCCCACTCGCGGGCCTTCTCGTAGATCCCGATCGAATTGCCGAGGTACGCCCACGGGTGCGATTGGATCCCGGGCCCGATCCCTTGCATCTCCTTGCGCAGCAGCTCGCGCGCGCCCATCAGGTAGAAGGCCACCGCGAAGAACTGCCGGTTGCTCCACTCGAACGGAGACGGCTGTTTGGCCGCGGACGCGAGCGACTTCGCGTACGCGTCGGTGATGTCTCGCTGGACGTCGGGCTTCTCGAAATGGCCTGTGCCGCGGACGGAGGTGTTGCCGTGCATCCCGGCTTCGACCGCCTCCTCGAAGTGGGCCATCGGCACCATCACCCACCGCGGGCTCCCCTCAGGCTCACGGGACAGGAAGTCGCGTAGGAAGCCCCACATCAGCTCTGCCGACCCGTGCCATTTCGGACTTATGTGCGTCGTGTAGGCCCACAAGCCCACCTGCGTCCGAGGGTTGCGCTCGACCGCGAGCTCCCATCGCGCCGCCTCTTCCTCGCGATCCACCTGCAGGCCGACGCCGCTCCACAGGAGACCGACGTACGGCTCCGGATCCCTGGGGTCCATGCTGGCGGCGTTTCCCAGCTGCTCCTCCGCGTGGCCCAGCCACTCGAAAAAGCCTTGAAACTGCTCCTTGCTCACGTGTTGGGGCGCCCTGCCGCTGCGGATGTTCCACGCGTACTGGATGGCGCACCTGCCCCACATCAGCCGCGCGGTCTCGTCGGCCGGCTTCTCGTTGACCCAGCTTTCGACCCAGCCCAGGTCCTTCGTGTCGTCGACGATCCTGTCGATCAGAAACTCGCGACGGAGCGGGTCGGTCGTGGCGAGCAGCGCCGTTTCCACCTGCCGCCAGTCCTTCGCCGCCGCGGCGGCGCGCAGGCGTCCCGCCTCGGCGTCACCCTGAGCCTCGTCGACGAAAGTCTTCGGCCGTCCACCGAAGATCGGCATCTACTTCCTGCCCTTCAAGGTCTTGCGCATCACGAGCTTTCGCGCTCCCAGCGCGCCGATGGGCTCGAAACCGGCGGTCGCGAACATCGACTCGGTGCCGCTCCACAGGAAAGACCCCGTGTACGGCGTGCCGTCGGTCGCGACCGGGTAGCCGTCGACCGTGCCGCCGCCCTGGGTCGCGATCATGCGCAGCGCCCCGGCGAGCGCCGTCCGGGCGACGCCTCGCTGGCGGTGATCGCGATCGACGAAGAAGCACGTGATTCGCCAGTCGGGCATCGCAGCGCCCAGCTTGCGGAACCCGCCCATCCTGGCCGGAAGCTCGGACGGTGGGCCGAACTGGCACCACCCGACGATGTCATCGCCCTCATAGACCAGGGCCGCGTGCGACTGGCCGGCGCGGACCAGCCTCTGCTTCAGAGTCCGCGCCTCGCGTGCACTCTCCATCTTCTCGCCCGAGGCGAGGTGGAACGCGACGCACCAGCAGCCACCCCACACGCCGTGGTGCTTCTCCATGACCCGGACGAAATCCGGCCACGTGTCACGGCCGAGTTCCTTGATCGCCAGGCGCGCCGTCACGCGCCACAACCTAGCGCGTTGCGGTCAGCTTCTGCAGGTCCGACACCGCAGCGTCGAGGCGCGAGCGCGGCAGCCGGCCCGACGTCACCGCAGCCTTGATCGCGTCGAAGGTGGCGTCGGCGACCGCCAGGTCGTGGGCGATCATGACCATGTCGCCTCCCGCCAGCAGGAAGTCGACCGCGGCCTCCGGGGCGGGCGTCCTCGACGTGATGGCGCCCATCTGCATGTCGTCGGAGATGACCGCGCCCTTGAAACCGAGCTCACCGCGCAGGATCGAGAACGTGTTCGGCGAGAGGTCGGCCGAACGCTGAGGGTCGATGACGGGATAGAAGAGGTGGCCCATGAGGACGAAATCGGCGCCGGCCGCGATCGCGGCCTGGAACGGCGGCAGGTTCCGGCTGCGGAGCGTGGCGAGGCTCTCGTCAATCCGCGGCAGCTGGGTCTCCGAGCTCACGGACGTATCACCGTGACCCGGGAAGTGCTTCGCCGCCGCCAGCATGTGGGCGCTGTGGATGCCATCGACCACCGGGCCGACAGCCTCTGCGACCGCGGCGGCATCCGTGCCGTAGCAGCGGCCCCACATGATCGACGCCGGTCCCGAGCAGACGTCGGAAACCGGCCCGAGATCGACGTCGAACCCGAGCGCGCGGAGCTGCGTCGCCATGGTCACCGTGTCCGCCTCGCCGACGGGCATCGGGACGCAAGGCACCGTGCCGACGGCGAGGCAAACGTCACCGCCCTCCTGGTCGGTGGCCGCGATGAGGCGGTGCCGCGACACGCCGCGAATCGCCGTGATGACCGAGCTCATGTCTGGCGCCGTCGATGCGTTCTGGTTCAGGTTGACGATCAGCAGGCCGCCGTACTGGTGGTCCGTCCAGTCGTGCAGCACCGCGCCCGTCGCCGCGCCGCGGAAACCGACCATCATCACCGCGCCCACCTCCTCGTCGAGCGTCATGCCCGCGGGAGAGGGCGATGGGCGGGCGGTCGGGGGAGCCGCCGTCCCACAGGCCACACCGAGGATGGCGAGGCAGAGAAGGTAGGGGAGCAGCCGGTGCACCGCTCCGACCATACGTGGCCTTAACAACCTGGGTTGGCGCGCGGTTCCGCGGCTCCCCAGAATCGAGTGCATGAAAGAAAAGACAACGACCGTCAAGCAGCTATACCGCCTCAACGTCGAACCTCGCGTCGTCGATCAGCTCAGCAAGCTCGCCACACGCACAGGTGAGCCGAAGACGCGGCTCGCGACGAGCCTGTTCACGGACGCGGTCATGAACTTCAAGCCGAATGGACGCGGTAGGAAGAAGGGAAAGTAGTTTCTAGCCGTTCTCGCGCTCGGTCAGGTAGCCGGTACGTCGACTCGCGAATCGCTCCAATCGCGCCGGTATGGCGCACGGCGATCAAGCGGCGATCGACGATGCTCGACCCGTCGGAGCAGTGTTCTGCGTTCCGAGACTCGGGCCAGGATCAACCGAGCTCCCTCGAGGTCCGCGCGGCGGTCGATTCCGCGCCGATCATTCCCCGAACGCCTGGCACCGGCTCTCTTGTTGGCCGTTGAGGGCCTCCTTTCCCTCCCGAGTGCACACACTGTGACGCGCGACGGTTTTGGAGTCAAGGGCCCGGTCATCTTCGCGGAATGACGCTGGCGACGCCGGCTAGCCTTCGTCCCTCTCCGGATCGACAGCATGCCCACCTGGTGGGTCGGCGTACATGGCCTCGATCTGCGGCGCGTACTTGGTGTTGATGACACGGCGCTTCAGCTTCATCGTCGGCGTGAGCTCCTCCGACTCCGGCGACCACTCGGTCGGCAGGATGGTGAAGCGCTTGAACTGCTCGATGCGCGAGAGGTGCGAGTTCGCGACCGCCAGCGCGCGCCGGATCTCGGCCACGACGGCCGGGTTGTCGACGAGCTCGGCCATCGAGGCGGCCTCGATGCCGCGCGCCTTGGCCCAGGCCGGAGTCACCTGCGGGTCGAGCACGACCAGCACGGAGATGAACTGCCGGCCGTCGCCGACCGCGACCGCCTGGCCGATGATCGGGCTCGACTTGGCGAGCGACTCGAGGTTGGCCGGCGAGATGTTCTTGCCGGACGAGGTGATGATCAACTCCTTCTTGCGGTCGATGATCTTGAACTGGCCGTTGGGGCCGAGCTCGCCGATGTCGCCGCTGTGCACCCAGCCGTCCTCGTCGATGATGTCCGCGGTCTTGCTCGGCTCCTTGTAGTAACCGACCATCACGTTGCCGCCGCGGACGAGGAGCTCGCCGTCGTCCCCGAGCTTCACCTCGACGCCGGGGATCGCGGTGCCGATCGAAGGCGCCTGCCAGTCTTCCGCGGGCACGGCCGTCGCCGGGCCCGTCAGCTCGCTCATGCCCCACACCTCGTGGAGCGGCAGGCCGAGCGCTGCCCAGAACTCATGCAGCTCGGGGCGGCACGGCGCGGTCGACGTGAAGGCAAGCGTGGTCTTGTCCAGCCCGATCTTGGAGCGCAGGAGCATGAACACCGGCTGGGCACGCTCCACCACCGTGGCGATCTCAGGCGGAACTGGCTTGTCCTCTCGCTTCAAGCGATATGCGGCGACAGCTGCCGACAGCGCGCCTTCGACCATCTTTCGGTTGTCCTCGTTGGGTTCCGCCGCGATTCCGGCCCTGAGGCCGGCCATCAGCTTCTCCCATACCCGGGGCACCCCGACGAAAACCTCGGGTCGCGCCTCCAGCAGGTAAGGCAACAGCAGGTTCGGGTCCGGGCACAGCCACACTTCCGTGCCGAGGTCAATGCCGCGCCACTGAGAGCTGAATCGTTCGGCGACGTGGGCGAGCGGCAGATAGCTGACGAATCGTCCTTGGGTCGGAAGATGCTGGGCACGCTGCATCGATTCGAGCGTCCACAGGATGTTGTAGTGCGAGTAGACGACCCCTTTGGGCGGTCCGGTCGTGCCTGAGGTGTAGATCAAGGAGACGGTGTCCTCGGGACCCACCGCGCGCCACGATTCCGCGAAAGCCTCGGGGTGCTCGGCATAGAGGGCCCGCCCCTTCGCCCGCAGGGATTCCCACGTCGTCACACCGTCTGGCGCTTCTCCACGAATCAGCACGATGTGGCGAAGATGAGGTGTCGATTCGCGGATGGCCTGGAACTTGGCGAGATAGCCCGGATCTTCGACGAAGGCCACCGACGCCTCCGAATTGTTGGCGAGGTATTCGATCTGCTCCGGCGCCAACGTGTTGTAGACCGAGATCGCGGCGCCGCCCGCGTGCACCAGCCCGAGGTCGGCGATGACGTGCTCGGGCGCGTTGCGGGCCATGATCAGGCCGAACTGGCCGGGTCCGAAGCCCAGCGACCGCAAGCCGAGCGTGACGGCGGCGACCTCGTCCCTGTACTCGGCCCAGGTCAGCGTCTTCCAGTCGCCGTTGTCCTTCCAGTGCAGAGCGGGGCGCTCACCCCACTTGCGAACCGCCTCGGCGAACATCGTAGGGACCGTCTTGCCAGAGACCTCGGCGTCGATTGCTGAGCGCTCCGCGAGCACGTCCACGTCGCGGAATACACTACTCGTTGGTGGTGGGGAGAGCCTGATTTACGTTCGCTCGCACCGCTCGATCGTGACCGCCGGCATCGCCGCGGCGTCATGGGCGGTCCTCTTCGCGGCGCTGGCCGCCGCGGCCTTCAACATCCCGGAGGGTGCGATAGCCGGATTCGCGCTGGCCGCAGGCTCCGCCGGAGGCTTCGGGATCGCTGTATGGGCCGTGGTCAGGCTCGTGCGCTGGCCGCCGGCCAGGCTCTGCTTCTTCCGAGACCGTCTGGTCGTCATCCAGGGACGCCACGAGATGCGCGCCCTGTGGAGCGCCATGGAGGCGGTGACGCTTTCCGAGCCGCTGTCCGAGCGCAACCCCTGGCCGAGCGTAAAGGTGACCGACAGGCTCACCATCCGCTTCCGTAACGAGGCCCCGTTGAGCTTCAGGCCTGCCTCGTTCGGCCTGCAGCCCGTGGCTTGCCGGGACCTCATCGTCCGCCTCCGGGACGACTCGCGCCTCCGGTCCCGCCTGCCCGAGTTCGATTCCGTCCGCGACCTGGCCATCAGCCCGGTCGTCGCCGGGGAGCTCATCGAGCCCCGGCTCTAATTCCGGGCTGAGCGATCATGATCGCTCCAGTGAGTTCCCTGGAGGGACGGGACTTCATCGACCTGGCCGACCTGGACCGCGCCGAGCTGCGACGCGTCCTCGATCGCGCGCACGCCATCAAGGCGGGGCGCTCGCGCGAGAGGCCGCTCGAAGGCCGGCACATGGCGATGCTGTTTCAGAGGCCGTCTCACCGGACCAGGGTCTCGTTCGAGGTCGGCATCGCCAGGCTGGGCGGCGCCACGACGACCCTGACCGCACAGGACGTGCAGTTCGGCTTTCGGGAATCGATGGCCGATGCCGCCCGCGTGCTCGACCAGTACGTCGATGGCGTGATCGCGCGGTTGCGTTCGCACGCCGACCTCCTCGAGCTGGCGAGGTGGTCGGAGAAGCCCGTGATCAACGGCCTCACGGATCATTCCCATCCCTGCCAGGTGCTCGCCGACCTGATGACGATCGAGGAAACCCGCGGCAGTCTGCGCGACCAGCGTGTCGTCTACATCGGTGACGGCAACAACATCGCGAACTCGCTCATCGACGCTGCCGCGCTGGTCGACTTCACCCTCACGGTCATCACGCCGCCCGGCTACGACCCAAAGACCAGCGACGGCCATTTCACGCTCGGGCACAGCATCAAAGACATCGAGCAGGCGACCGTGATCTACACCGACGTCTGGGCTTCCATGGGCCAGGAGGACGAGCGCAGCGCCCGGCGTGCGGTCTTTTCCGGATACCAGGTCAACCGGGCCGTCATGGACAGGGCGCCGGGCGCCGTCTTCATGCACTGCCTGCCGGCGCATCGCGGCGAGGAGGTCACCGACGAGGTCATCGATGGGCCACGGTCCGTCGTCTTCCAGCAGGCGGGCAACCGCCTGTACGCGCAGATGGCCCTCCTGGCGGAGCTGTTCGAGCGGTGAACGCCCTCTACGTCTTCTGGGCGCAGCTCCAGCAGGTCGTCGCCCACCTCGGGCCCGTCGAGATCATCGACGTTCTCGTCGTCGCTTTCATCCTTTATCAGCTGCTGCGGCTGCTGCGGGGAACGCAGGGCATCCAGATCCTGGTCGGGCTGATCCTGCTCGCCGTCGTCGGCATCCTGTCCACGACCTTCAACCTGATCCTCCTGTCGTGGCTGTTCAAGAACGCGACCTTCTTCATCATCATCGCCGTCATCGTCATGTTCCAGCCAGAGCTGCGCAGGGCCTTTGACCAGCTCGGCCGCATCGGTCACATCGGGAGGCCACTGTCGCGCTTCAACACGCGCCAGTACAGCGAAGCCATCTCCGAGGCGATCCGCGCGACCGAGGGCTTGAGCTTGAAGAAGACGGGCGCGCTCATCGCGTTCGAGCGGGACGTGGGTCTGGAGGACTACGCCGCCACGGGTGTGCGCATCAACGGTGAGATCTCGGCCGAGATGCTGCAGTCGATCTTCTATCCCAACTCGCCTCTGCACGACGGCGCTGTGATCGTGCGCGGGAATCGCATCGTCGCGGCCGGCTGCCTGCTCCCCCTGCCCGAGGAAGGCACGGTGAAAGAGCGCCTCGGCACCCGCCACCGCGCGGCGCTCGGCCTGTCGCTCGCGTCCGACGCGCTGGTCCTCGTGGTTTCGGAGGAGACGGGAGGCATCTCCGTCATCGAGGAAGGGAAGATCAGCAAGAACCTGGACTCGGACGACCTGCGCCGTCGTATCGCACTCCGCGTTCCGTCTCCCAACGGCAACGGGCTGTTCAGGATCAGGCGGTCATGATCCTGCGCTTCATCACCGAGGACTGGCGCATGAAGCTGCTGGGCCTCGGTCTGGCGGTGCTCATGCTCGGCGCGGTGGCGTTCGCGCAGAACCAACCCACGACCGGTTCGCTCGACGTCGGCCTCGACTACGTCGTCACGTCGCAGGACATCGTCCTCGTCAACCCCCCGTCCAAGATCAACGTGACATACACCGGCCTGGCCGACGCCGTGCAGAAGGTCAGCTCGAGCACGCTTCTCGCCACCGTCGACACGACGGGCGCGAAACCGGGCACGGGCGTCAGCCTGAAAGTGACGGCGAAATCGCTCATCCCTCAGGTTTCGGTCCAGCAACCGCCACCCATCGCCGTCAACATCGACACGCGACAGAAGATCACCATCCCGGTCCAGGTCAAGGCGACCGCGCAGAGCGGTTGGGAGATAGACCCGACCAAGACCCTGGCCACGTGTGCCGGCGCCAAGTACGCCAACCCGTGCGCCGTCCAGTTCGACGGGCCGTTCAGCTGGGAGGCCGGCTTGAAAGCGGTGGCCACGCTGCAGGGCGTTTTTGGCAAGAACGACTTCGTGAACGTGCCGGTCCAGCTGCAGCCGACGAGCACCGTCGACCTCGGAGTGAGGACCGTGCCCAGCATCGGCGTCGACGTGACCTCGTGTGACGTCCACATCGAGGCGGCTCAGGGGGCGACCAGCATCACGGTGCCGCTCATCGATGCGCCTCCGTCCAAGCCACCTCCGCCGGGCTACAGGGTGACCGCGATCACCATCACGCCCCTGTCGGTCACGATCACGGGGGACTCGGCCGTGCTGGCTCGAATCCAGAACATCTCCCTGCCCGCGTTCGACCTAAGCCACAGCCAATCCGACGCCATCTTCACCCTGCCCATCCAGTACCCGCGAGGGGTGAGCGGAGACGTCCAGACGGCGACGATCAAGTTCAGCATCTCGGCGAACCCGAACGTATCCCCCAGCCCGGGGGGCTAGGAGTAACCTGTCGGCTTCCGCCCTCGTTTCAGAAGTGGACCAACTAGGTAAAAACGCGCCCCAGAAGTTCTACAAAGAGGTAAGGAAATGTGCGGGATCATCGGCTACCTGGGCGGTCGCGAGGCGACTCCTATTTTGATGGAGAGCCTCAAGCGGCTGGAGTACCGCGGCTACGACTCGGCGGGCGTGGCCGTCCTGGAGCAGCCGCGGAGGGGTCAGGCCACCCGCACCAGCGTCACCAAGTCCGAGGCCAAGGTCGACACTCTGATCGAGAAGCTGCAGGCCAACATGCCCACCGGCAAGCTCGGCATCGGGCACACGCGGTGGGCGACGCACGGCAAGCCGACCTACATCAACGCCCACCCGCACACCGACTGCCGGGGCAAGATCTTCGTCGTCCACAACGGCATCATCGAGAACTTCGCCGAGCTCAAAGCCGAGCTCGAGGCGGCCGGCCACGAGTTTCCCTCCGACACCGACACCGAGGTCGTCCCGCACCTGATCGAGCAGTACTACAAGGGAGACTTCCTCGCCGCCGTCCGCCAGGCCCTCAAGCGCATCCACGGCGCTTACGCCCTGGCGATGTTCTCGAGCGACGACCCTGAGCTCCTGGTCGGCGCGCGCCTGAACGCGCCGCTGGTGGTCGGCCTCGGCGACAAGGAGAACTACATCGCCTCCGACATCACGGCGATCATCCCCTACACCAAGCGCGTGCTCGTCCTCGGCGAGGGCGAGGTCGCGGCGGTGACGCCGCTCGGCGCCGAGGTCTCGACCCTCGACGGCGTCACGGTCAAGCCGAAGATCGTCCACGTCGACTGGGACGTCGCGCAGGCGCAGAAGGGCGGGTTCCCGCACTTCATGCTCAAGGAGATCCACGAGGCGCCCGAGGCCGTCGCCAACGCCATGCGCGGCCGGCTGTCCGACGACGGCGCGGTGTCGTTCCGCGAGTTCGACATCCCGGACGAGCGTCTGCGCGAGGTCAAGGACGTCCTGCTCCTCGGCATGGGCACGTCACTGCACGCGGCGATGATCGGCGAATACGTCATCGAGGACTGGGCCGGGATCCCCTCGCGGGCCGCGGACGCATCGGAGTTCCGCTACCGCCGGCCGACCGTCGGCAAGGACACGCTCGACGTCGTCATCACGCAGTCCGGCGAGACGGCTGACACCCTGGTCGCGATGCAGCAGGCGAAGGCGCGCGGGGCGCTGACAGTGGCCGTGACCAACGTCATCGCCAGCTCGGCGGCGCGAGACGCCGACGGCGCCATCTACCTGCACAGCGGACCGGAGATTGGTGTCGCTTCGACGAAGACGCTGCACGCGCACATGGTCAGCCTGTATCTCCTTGCGCTCCGCCTGGCGAGCGTCCACGGGCGGGTCTCGCTCGAGCGCCGGCAGGAGCTCGTCGAGTCGCTGCGGACGCTGCCGGAGCACGTCCGGGGCATCCTGGCCCGCGACAAGGAGATCCGCGGGCTGGCCCACAAGTACTCGACGTACCGCAACTTCATGTACGCGGGCCGCGGCCTCGGCTTCCCGGTGGCGCTGGAAGGCGCGCTGAAGCTCAAGGAGATCTCGTACATCCACGCCGAAGGCACGTCCGGCGGCGAGCTCAAGCACGGTCCGATCGCGCTGCTGGACGAGAGCTTCCCCGTGGTGGCCATCTGCACGGCAAGCTCGACGAAGGAGAAGATGGTCAGCAACGTGCACGAGATCGTCGCCCGGAACGCGCCGGTGCTGGCGCTCATCACCGTAGGCGACAAATCCCTCAACGGCATCGCCACCGACGTGTTCGAGATGCCGGCCGTGGAAGAGGCCTCGTCGGCGGTCCTGAACACGATCGTGCTCCAGCTGTTCGCCTACCACGTGGCCACCAAGCTCGGCCAGGACGTGGACCAGCCAAGGAACCTCGCCAAGAGCGTCACAGTCGAATAATTGGCGGGTGCAGCGGATCGGCGTCGACGCGGTCTCGGTTGACCGGATCTCGCTTGCCCTGAAGCGTTCCGGCCAGGGCTTTCTCGACAAGGTCTACACGCCCTCCGAGCAGGCTTATTGCGCGGGCAGCGACGAACGCTTCGCCGGTCGCTGGGCGGCCAAAGAAGCCGTGATCAAGTGCTTCGACGGCACCGGCATCTGCTTCCCGCGGCGCCGCATCGAGATCCTGCCGGGGCCCAATGGCGCCCCTCGGGCCCGGCTGCTGGGCGACGGCCGCGGTGCGCAGGTCGAGGTGAGCATCACGCACCACAGCCGGCTCGCGGTCGCCACCGCGCACCTCCTGATTCCCGATGCGCGCGCGATGCTTCGGGCGCCCGCGGCGGTGGCTCTGCCCCCGCGCCCGCGGGACGCGCACAAAGGCACTTTCGGGACCGTCGTCGTGCTCGCGGGCAGCCTCGGCCTGACCGGCGCGGCCTATCTCTCGTCGACGGCGGCGGCGCGCACCGGCGCGGGACTCGTGAGGCTGCTGGTCGCAAACTCGGTCTATCCGATCCTCGCGGCGAAGTGCACGGAGGTGATGGCGACGCCCGTCGCGGAGGGTGCCCCCGGCGCCCTCGGAGGCGAGGCCCACGACGCCGTCCTCGCCGAGCTCTCCTCGGCGACCGTGGGCGTCATCGGCCCCGGCCTCGGCCGCGACGCGTCGACGTGGCGGCTCGTGCTCGACCTCGTATCTAAGGCGCCGTGCCCGCTGGTCATCGACGCGGACGGCCTGAACGCGCTCGCGGCGTCGCCGCAGATGAAGGGCAAGCTCGGCCGGAACCGGGTGCTCACTCCTCACCCGGGCGAGCTCGCGCGCCTGACGGGCAAGACGGCAGATGCGATCAACGCCGACCGGCAGGCGGCCGCACTGAGCGCGGCGAAGGACTGGGGCGCGATCGTGGTCTTGAAAGGCGCCCACACGGTCGTCGCCGCGCCGGACGGCCGCATCAGCGAGGACCCGCACGAGGTCCCGGCGCTGGCGAGCGGGGGCACGGGCGACGTGCTGTCCGGCGTCATCGGCGGTCTCGTGGCCCAGGGGTCTGAGCCGTTCGAGGCCGCGGTCACCGGCGTCTACGTCCACGCCGCAGCCGGTAAGCGAATCGCCGACCGCATCGGCGACTCGGGCCTGCTCGCGAGCGACCTGCTGCCCGAGCTGCCGCTCGTCATGAACGCGATGCGCCAGGCCGGCCTCTGAGCGACTCGCTCCGCTGGGCGGAGGTCGACCTCGGCGCGGTCAGCGCCAATTGCGAGCGCATCCTCGGTCACCTGCCCCGAGGGACGCGGCTGTTGGCGGTGGTCAAGGCCAACGGCTACGGTCACGGCGCCGTCCCCGTGGCACACGCGGCGCTGGAAGGAGGGGCGACCGGTCTGGCGGTCGCGACGCTCGAGGAGGCGGCGCAGGTGCGCGGGCTCGTCGACCCCGAGCACATCCTGGTCATGGGCGGCGTGCTGCCGGCGCAGGCCCTGGCGGCGGCGGCGTCCGGCTGCTGCATCGCGGTCTCGAACCGCGAGCTGGCCGAAGCGCTCGACGGATCAGTGCACCCGGTCCCGGTGCACCTGAAGGTCGACACGGGGATGGGCCGGTTCGGCGTGGCGCCCGAAGATGCGCCGGCGCTGGCGCGATTCATCGACGAGTCGCGCGGCATGCGGCTGGCCGGCACGTGGACGCATTTCGCTTCGTCCGAGTCGGACGACGAGATGACGCGGCGGCAGTTCGACCTCTTCATGGACACCATCGCCCGCTTTGACGCCGGTCCCGGCATGCGCCACGCGTGCAACTCCGGCGGCGCCCTCAACCATCCCGACTTTGCGCTGGACGCAGTGCGGTGCGGGATCGCGATCTACGGTTGTGAGTGGCCGGGCACGAGGCCAGCGCTGACGCTCCGCTCGGTCGTCACCCACCTCAAGACGGTGGAGAAGGGCGCGACCGTGGGCTATGGCTCGATTTGGCGGGCGCCGGCCGCCGCGCGCGTGGCGACCGTGGCGATCGGGTACGCCGACGGCGTGCACCGTGCGCGTGCCAATCGAGGCTTCGTGCTCGTTCGCGGCCGGCGGGCGCCGCTGGTGGGCATGGTGAGCATGGACGCGATCACGCTCGACGTGACGGACGGGCCCGGCGTCGCCCTGGGCGACGCGGCGACGCTCATCGGCCGTGACGGCGAGCAGGTGATCACCGCCGAGGAGGTGGCCGAGTGGTCGGGAACGATCAGCTACGAGGTGCTCACCTCGATCGGGCCTCGAGTGGAGCGCCGGCACTCGGACTAGCTCGCGGGCGGTAGCGCGCCATCGCTTTGGGTTGCGGGCAAGAGGTCCCGGCCGGGTTGGGCCGGCCGGCACTTTACCCACCCACGGTGACCGGTCAGCGTGTTTCAAGAGACTTCAACATGCGAAAGACCGTCGGGCTGATGCGCCGTCACAGTGTGGTCAGCTACTTCCTGATTGCATACGCCTTCTCCTGGGGGATCTGGATCCCGATGGCCGTCATGGGGGCGCGCGTCCACCAGGGGTCAGCGTGGCCGAATCACATTCCCGGGCTGTTCGGACCGATGCTGTCGGCTTTCTTCATCTCGGCCTTGCTGTCCGGCCGCGCCGGCGTCGTCGACCTCCTTCGCCGGATGTTCAAGTGGCGCACAGAAGCAAAGTGGTATCTCGCCGCACTCAGCCCGCTGGCCTTCTTCGCTGTGGCGGCGGTGATCATGGCGGTGAGCGGGCAAGGATGGCCCGATCTCGCGGAGCTCGGGAAGTTCAGCAGCCTC
>DASSLL010000112.1:0-5615 GCA_035689485.1 Candidatus Dormiibacterota bacterium
AGACGTCACCAACTTCGAGGTGGTCGAGCGCCAGCAAGGCGACGTGTCGACCGATTTCGGCGTCCCCCACCGACCCGCGAAGGACGAAGAGAAGCGCATGACGCCCAAGGAGGTCGAGCGCATGGTCGCCCTCATGGCCGCCTGCTGGAAGTATCTCGACCAGGTGCGGGCGAGGGTGCCGCAGGAGCTGCGTAAGGGACCTCGCGGCGGCGGTCGTGACCGCGACAAGATGTTTGCGCACGTCGTCGAGGCGGAGGTCATGTACGCGAGCGCGATCGGCCTCAAGCTCAAGCAACCGGACCGGAAAGCGCTGCTGGCGAGCTTTGGAAACCCCAACCGGACCGAGAAATGGCCCGTGCGCTATGCCGTCCGTCGCACCGCGTGGCACGCGCTCGACCACGCCTGGGAGATGGAAGACCGCATACCCTAGTCCGCCATGGAAGACCAGAGCACGGGCGGGCCGAGCGGGCTGGGCGGGCTGGGCGGGCTGCTTCTCGTCCTGGCCCACCCGGACGACGAATCGATGGGCACGGGCGGGATGATCCTCCGCCACACGCGCAACGGCGTCGCCGCCAACCTCATCTGCGCGACTCTCGGCGAGGCGGGGTGGATGGGCAAGCCGCCGGGGGCAAAGCGGGAGGATCTGGCCGAGATCCGCGCCAGAGAGCTGGAGGAGGCCGCGGCCGCCCTGGCGTTGAGCAGCGTCGAGCTGTGGGACTATCCCGACGGCGGCGTGGCGAAGTGCGACCGGCAGGAGATCACGCAACGTATCTGGGAGCACATCACGAAGGTGCGTCCGCGGGCGGTCGTCGGTTGGGGGCCGGACGGCGCCTACGGTCATCCGGACCACATCGCCATGGGCGCGTGCACCGACGCCGCCGTCAACGCGATGACGGAAGGCGAGCGCCCGGCGCTGTATCACATCGCCACCGACCAGCAGCTCGCGGACTTCTACCGCGATGCCATGAGCCTGACGGGGCAGAACTCCCTGCACTTCGAGCCGCGGGATCCCGACCTGGTCATCGAGCTCGACGCGGACGAGGTGATGATGAAGCTGCGGGCCATCGAATGCCATCGCAGCCAGCTCGAAGACTGGCGCATCGCTCTGCGCGAGCACCCGCACCTGATGCAGCGCGGCTACGGCCACGAGCCTTACGCCGCGGTCTCTTCACGGGCCGCCGGTCTGACTGCAAACGGATTGCTGGGAGAGTTCGCGTGAGCGCCTATTCACGGGCGGTCCGCGGAATGATGGAATACCTCGAGCCCGTGCTGACGCACGTCAGCGACCTGGCGCTCGAGCGCAGGGCGACCGAACCGGGCGCCAGCGATTTTCGTTTCGGCAACCCGCAGCAGATGCCCCTGCCGGAGATCCAGCAGGCGATCACAAAGTGGGCGGAGCCGAAGGACAAGAACTGGTTCGCCTACAAGTTCAACGACCCGCAGGCGACGAAGGTAGCCGTCGACTCGCTGCGCGACCGGGTCGGCATCGAGTTCGACCAGGCCGACATCGCCATGACCACCGGGGCGTTCGGCGCCCTGGCCACGACGCTGCGCGCGATCCTGGATCCCGGCGACGAGGTCATCTACCTGTCGCCGCCGTGGTTCTTCTACGTGCCGATGATCCTGTCGTGCGGCGCGCGGCCCGTGCGCGTGGACCTCACTCCCCCGGACTTCGAGCTGCCGGTCGAGGCGATCGAGTGGCACATCACGCCGCAGACCCGGGCCGTCATCGTCAACACGCCGCACAACCCGAGCGGCCGGGTGTTCACGCCCGACGAGCTCGAACGGCTGACGCACGTGCTCGAGGCGGCGCACCAGCCGATCTACCTCATCTCCGACGAGTCGTACAGCCGCATCCTCTTCGACGGCCGGGAGCACAACTCGCCTCTGCGCTTCTATCACCGCTCATTCCTCGTCTACACGTACGGCAAGACGCTGCTCGCGCCCGGGCAGCGCATCGGATACGTCGCCATGCCGCCGTCGATGCCCGACCGTGAGGAGCTGCGCGACGCGCTGCTCGTGTCGCAGTGCGCGTTGGGCTGGACGTTCCCGAACGCCGTCATGCAGTACGCGATGGGCGACCTCGAGCAAGCGAGCATCGACGTGCCTGCGATGCAGCGCCGGCGCGACCGCGTCGTCGACGCGCTCGGTGAAATGGGCTACGAGGTCGTCAGGCCGGAAGGCACCTTCTACGTGATGGTCCGCTCGCCGGTCGCCGACGACCTCGAATACATGCATCGCCTTGCGGACGAGCACGTCTTCGTCCTGCCCGGCCGGATGTTCGAATTACCAGGATGGTTTCGCATCTCGCTGACCGCAAACGACGAAATGGTCGAGCGCGCGCTCGGGGGATTCGAGAGGGCGCTGCATGGAGTCCTCGCAGGCAAACACTCATAGCCTGGCGATGTCTTTGCATCGCTGTCGCCAAATCGCAGCCGCCAGCGGCTAACCTGTGGTGCCTGATTCCGGGGGTGCCGGGGTCGTTGATTCCAAGTCGGGGGTGACGCATGGACGTGCAGGAGGCGGTTGCAGAAGGCGCGGCTTCCGTCGACAACGGAGAAGTCAAACGTGACGGCCGCAAGCAGTTTCAGATGGGGCCCGGCGACGTCCTCGAGGGCAAGCTCATCTACGACGGTTCGATTCACGCCGACGGCCGCGTCGAGGGTGAGGTCCGCGTGACCGGCAACATCGACGTCGCCAACGGCGCCACCGTCAAAGCGCTGCTCGAAGGGAACAACGTGACGCTCAAGGGTTCGATCGAAGGCGCGGTCACGGCGCGCGACAAGCTGACCCTCGGCAAGAACGCTCGCCTGTCCGGCGACATCGCCGTGCGCAGGCTGCAGATCGACGACGGGGCGACGCTGAACGGCCACGTGCGGATGGGTGACTTTGAGCACCAGGCGTCCGGCCAGTAGGCTCCAGACCCCGACACCGGCCGAGCCCTACAACGGCTCAGACGGACAGCAGCAGCGCAGCTCGGTAGTCCTCGGGCCGAACGACCGCCTCGTCGGCCAGTTGTACATCGAGGGCGACCTGCGCGTGTCGGGGAAGGTCGAAGGAACGCTCGAGGCCACCGGCGACATCGAGATCGCCGGCGCGGGCAAGGTCAGCGGCACCGTCACGGCCTACAACCGCCTGGTGGTCGGCGGCGGCGCTTCGCTGATCGGCGGCGACGTGCGCGTCGCCCGTCTGACCGTCGAGGACGGAGCGACGTTCAGCGGGCGAGTCTCGATGGGCAAGGCCGCGCTCGAAACGCCGAAAGCGCCGTCAGAGCCCGTCGTCGAGGCGGCACCCCCGCCCGAGGTCGCGCCCGAACCACAACAGCCGGAGCAGCCGCCGCCTGTCGTCGTCGCCCAACCGAAAGGCAGGCGCCGCTAACTACTACTACTAGTACTAGCGCCTTTTCGTCGACGCGGCGGCCTTTTTCTTCGGTGTCTTGGCGGGCAGCTTCCGCGCCTCCGCAAGCGCCTTCTGGATCAACGCTTGGGGCGGGCTGGCCTGCCACGCGCCGCTGTAGACGACGTACCCGCCCATCCTGTGGCCGGCCACCGGCTCGAAATCGCGCCCGCCCTGCTTTTTGATCTTTGTGATCTCATCCTCGGGCAGCCGAAGGATGAGGTCGTCGCCGAAGATGCCCATGAACATGTTGCCGTTCACGAACCCCGACATCTGGCCGAACATCGGCTTGATCGTGATGCCGGGGCCGTCCGGAACGGCGCGGGCCAGCGCCGCCTTCGCCCGCTCGCTCGGCTTCGGCATCTTCATCGGTCCCGGCATCGGCGGCGATTGTGTCACCGAGCGAAGCGCGCGGCAAGAATCAGGATCCACACGCCTATGCCGATCGTGTTGAGGACCATGCCGACCACCGCCTGCGTCCGCTTGCGCGGCAGGTCGCGGTAGGCGAGGTAGCCGGCGATCAGGCCGAGGACGAAGGCCACCCCGCACAGCACGCCGAGCACCACGCACGCGATCGACTGGTTGGCGTAGTCGCCGAGCGGGAGCTGGCGGTGCTGCATCAGCCGGCGTAGCCGCGGCTCGCGTCGAGGAATTCTCGGGCGCCCTCGACGCCGCGCATGGTCGCGTCGAAGTGCGCGAGGACGAGGCCCCGAATCAGGAGGTTGGCCTCTTCGCCGGTCATCAGTTCGGCCACCGGCCGCATGGCCGCCGGGATCCAGGCCGCCTCGGCCGGAAAGTTCGCGCGCCGCACCGCCTCGTGCATGCCCTCGACGTCGTCGAGGAAATGTTGGTGGTCCGCGCGCCGGAGCACGATGAGACGTTTCGGCTCGGGCGCACGGGCGAACGTCTCGCGCAGGCCTTCGAGCGGGATCGGCACGTCGTCCTCGGCGGCGATGAAGAGCGCCGGCGCCGGACGCCGCCACTTGAATGTGAGCTTGACCGGCAGGATGCCCGGGCGCGGCTGCTCGCTCCCACCCGCGCCCATGGCGACGATCGAGGCCGGTCGAGCATCGACCTCCGGCGTGGCGAGCACCGCCCAGCCGCCGAAGCTGTGGCCCGCGAGCCCCACGGCGTCGCGGCCGAAATGATCCATCAGCAGCCGGATGTCCGGGACGCGATTGGCGATGACCGCTTCGATGCGCGCGGTGCGCTCCGACGGGAGGTCCTCGCGCGCGACCACCTCCCAGTGATCCGGCGAGGCCACGAGGTAACCGTGGCTCGCCAGGTGCGAGCAGAGAAACGTCGCCGCGCGCCTGTGACCGCCGCTGTAGTGCGAGTAGACGATCAGCGGCGGACGGTCGACCCCGCGCGGCGACCACGTTTCCACCGGGATGCGTCGCCCGCGCTCGGCGTCGTCGATCTCGAGAGTCGTGACGTCGACGGCGTGCGGACCTGTGGCGTGCGGGTCGTACATCGCCGAGCGCCGGCCTGTCAGCGCGGCGTCCGCTCGCGGTTGCGCCGCACCGCTATCTCGTACGCCTCGTCCAGGAGCGGCCTGAGCTCGTTGAAGGTCTGATCGCTCGGGTTCAGCACGCTCACCCAGTGATTCACCCCGTAGACCGGGTGCGGCATGACGACGTCGAGCGCGGTGAAATCGTGCGCGCCGCTATTCGGAAAGAGCCTCTGGTACGTCTCTTTCGACACACCGATGTTGAGGCGAAACACGCCAGGCCGGTTGAGGTTCGACCTGCCGTCGAAGTCTCCGTAGTCCTTGGTGACGATCGTCGCGAACGGGAAGCGCCGACTCCCTTCGAGGTTCCTCTCGGGGTCGTGGATGAAGAAGGTGTCGCCCCAGGCGACCTCGGGCGCGCCGTTCTCGGCGGACGCGACCTGGACGTCGACGCCGGGATAGGTGGCCGCCACGAACGCGCGGATGGCGGATTCGTCCAACCTGATCTCCTCCTCACGGATGAGCTGAAAAATCGCTCTTGCTGGTGACGACGGATCGAGTTTTCAAATCTAGCGTGAGGCTGGGCTGAGCGACCCCCGACGACGCCTGGACAGTTCTACGCCAGGGCCTAAGTCATCTCCAGCCGGTGCTTGTTGGCTCCGATCTTGAGCTTGCCCGCGCTCGTGTCCAGCGTCAGCGTGATGGCGAAGTCGGCGTAGAGCCCGGCGTTGCCGGTGCCCGGGTCGCTGCACGTCCACACGGTCGTGAA
>DASSLL010000113.1:0-7763 GCA_035689485.1 Candidatus Dormiibacterota bacterium
GAGAACCGGGAGAGCGACGTTCTTCCACGCCGCGTCGCGGTCGAACCCGCGGACGTGGACCGTCGCCAGCTCGAAGCCGGCCGAAGGCACGAGCTTCTCCTCAGGCCCGCCGGCTCGACCGACCAGGAGGACGGCGCCATCCGGCTCCTCAGCGCGATACGCCCGCGCGACCGCGAGCGCCGGATACAGGTGCCCGCCGGTCCCGCCGCCAGCGATCAAAAGCCTCATCCGCACCACGATTGTTCCGCAACGCCGAGCCGGAGCCGTGCCGCGCCACGCTCAAGAGGAGGCCGACGCCCGCCAGCGTCGTCGCCAGCGCAGTGCCGCCGTAGCTGAAGAACGGCAGCGGGACGCCGGTGATCGGGAGCGTGTTCGTGACCGTGGCCATGTTGAGCAGCGCCTCGAAGGTCACCCACGTCGTGATCGCCGCCGCGAGCGCCATGCCGAAGCGGTCGGGCGCGCGCAGCGTGGCCCGATAGCCCCGAGCGCCGAAGACGAGGAAGCCGAGCATCACGAGCGTCGTCCCCACCAGGCCGGTCTCCTCGCCCACGATGGCGAAGATGAAGTCGGTGTGCGCTTCCGGAAGCCAGCCGTACTTCTCGATCGAATGGCCGATGCCCACGCCGAAAAGGCCGCCCGACGCGAGGCCGTACAGCGACTGCGTGGCCTGAAAGCCGGCGCCGAGCGGGTCTGCCCACGGGTTCTTGAACGCGCTCAGGCGGCCCATTCGGTACGGCTCTAGCAGCGTCACGGCGAGGAAGGCGAGGCCCAGACCGGCGACGAGCAGGATGATGTGCCGCAGCCGGCCGCCGCCCGCCCAGTAAGCGCTGACGAAGATGCCGGTGGTCACGATCGCCGTGCCGACGTCGCGCTGGAGCATGAGCAGGACGAGGACGCCCGCGAGCATGGCCGCGAACGGCACGAAGACGTGCTGGAAGTCGCCCATGCGCTGCGAATTGCGGTCGACCCAGTGCGCTATGAAGACGGCGAACGCGAGCTTGCCCAGCTCGGACGGCTGGAACGTGCCCAGCGGACCGGCGTCGAACCAGCGGCGCGCGCCGTTGACCGTCACGCCGAGGTGCGGCACCAGCACGAGCATCATCAGCAGCGCCGCCGCGACCGCGCCCGCGGGCGCGAGCGGGCGGATCTTTCGGTAGTCGATGCGGCCGAGCACGAACAGGGCCAGGAACCCGATGGCGAGCCAGGCCGCCTGGCGCTCGGCGTAATAGAAGGTCGACTGGTGCTGGTTGTAGGCGAACGCGGTGCTCGCGCTGGTGACCATGACCAGCCCCGCCGCGCACAGCAGCACGGTGGTGAACATGAGAAAGCGGTCGGGCTGCGGGCGCTCGGCAGATTTGGCGGCCACTGTCATGCCGCAAACCTCCGCCGGACCAGCTCCTTGAAGCGGTTGCCCCGGTCCTCGAAGTCCTTGAACATGTCGAAGCTCTTGTAGGCCGGGCTGAGCAGGACGACGCTGCCCTGGCGCGCGAGGTCTGCCGCGATCGACACCGCCTCTTCCAGCGACTCGGCTCGCATGACCCTCGGGTGCTCGCGCAGCTCGCGCTCGAGCTCGTCGGCGGACGCGCCGATGAGGATCACCGCCTCGGTGTTCGCCAGCACGTCGGCGACCCATTCGCGCAGCTCGAAGCCGCCGCCGTAGCCGCCTGCGATCAGGATGACCGGCGCGCCTGGAAACGCGCTCAGCGCCACGCGGCCGGCGTCTGGGTTCGTCGCCTTCGAGTCGTTGTACCAGCGCACGCCGGCCCATTCGCCGACGAGCTCGAGCCTGTGCGCGACGCCGCGGAACGAACGGATCGCCGCGTCGATGGCGTCGTCGGCCACGCCCGCGATCCTGCCGATCGCGGCTGCCGCGAGCGCGTTCTCCATGTTGTGCCGCCCAGGAAGCGGCATGTGCGGCACCGGCTGGTGCCGGTCGAACCACACGACCTGGCCCTGGGTGCGCGACGCCAGCTCTTTGACGACCGGATCCCGGCCGTTGAGCACGGCGAAGTCCGCGTGCTCGATGGCCCGTGCCTTGAGGTCGACGTATCGGTCGAGCGTCTTGTGCCGGTCGAGGTGGTCGGGTGTGATGTTGAGGATCGCGCCGACGTGAAGCTTCGGCTCGCGCACCGACTCGAGCTGAAAGCTCGAGAGCTCGAGCACCACCCACGTGCGCGGCCCGATCTCGTCGAGACGGTCGAGCACCGTGTCGCCGATGTTTCCGCCCACGACCACGTCCATGCCGCCGCCCTCCAGCACCTGGCCGGCAAGGGCGGTCGTCGTGGTCTTGCCGTTGGTCCCCGTGATCCCGACGACGATCCCGGGATTCAGCTGCAGGAACAGGTCGATCTCGCTGGACACGCGAATATCTCTCGAGCGCGCCTCGTTGAGAAAATCCGCATCCCAGGGCACGCCGGGACTCGCATAGACGATCGAGGCGCCCTCGAGGACACTCGAGTCGTAACCGCCGAGCTGGAATCGAACGCCGTGCTTCGGCATCTGGGCCAGCGATTCACGCAGCTCCGCCTCACTCTTCCGATCGACGACGAGGACGTCCTGGCCGTGGCGCGTGAGGTGGTTGGCCAGGGCGACGCCGCTGCGCGCGGCGCCGACGACCAGGGCGGTCAAGCAGCGATGCGCACGAGGGCGATCGCGGCCAGCGCAGAGACTACGCCCGCGGCCCAGAACGTGAGCGCGATGCGATTCTCAGACCAACCCTCGTGGTGGAACGTGTAGTGAATCGGGGTCATGGGAAAGATGCGGCGGCCGCCGGTGGCTTTGAAGTAAGCCACCTGAATGATGACAGACAGGGTCTCGAGCACAAACACGAGAGCCACGATGGGCAGGAAGAGCAGCACGCCCTGCTGGATCGCCATCGCGGCGAGGGCGAAGCCGATGGCCAGCGCGCCCGTGTCACCCATGAAGACGCGCGCGGGGTGGCGGTTGAAGAGCAGAAAGCCCGCGAGCGCGCCGCACAGGGTCATCGCCGTCGCCCTCTCGCCCGCCGGGGCGCCCGGCAGGAAAAGCGCGGTCGCGGCCACGGCGATGATCGACAGCCCGCCGGCCAGGCCATCCATCCCGTCGGTGATGTTCACGGCGTTGGCCGTCGCGACGATCGCGATCACCGCCAGCGGAAAGATCAGCCAGGGAGTGACCGGCAGCAAGATCTGATGCTCGCCCTGGACGGTGGCAAGCCACGCGATCGGGATCGCCACCACGACCTGGATCGGAAACTTGAGCCGGGCCGGAACGCCGATGGCGCCGCGGCGCAGCTTGCTCGCGTCGTCGACGAGACCGATCGCCCCGCCGGCGACCAGGGCAGCGATGCACGGCAGGGCGCCCGGATGACCGGCCAGCGTGGCGAGGATCCCGCCGAGGACGGCGAGCGCGACGAAGAGGATGCCGCCGCCCGTCGGCGTACCCGCTTTCTTCTGGTGGCTCTCGGGCAGCTCTTCCTGGATGACCTGACCGGCGCGCATCGCGCGCAGGCGCCGGATTGCGAACGGATAGAGCGCGGCCGCGATCGCTGCGACGACGACAAACGTGACGAGGTCGAGAAGCATGGTCGGGCTCAGCGCCGAGAGATTCGGTGACAAGGCGGCCGAGATGCTAGGCGCAGCCGAGCACCGCCGCGAGCGCACTCGTGCGTGCGCGAGCGAGGAGCGGAGGCTGCAACAACGCAGATCGGCTGCATGGGCGCCGAAGATCCGGCGATGACGTCCGGCCAGGCTTCTCGAATCAACTCGACGTGAGCTCTTTCACCAGCTCGTCGAGCCGCACGCCATGCGACGCCTTGACCAGCACGCGGTCGCCCGGTTTCGCGTTCTCGCGCACCCACTGCGCCGCGGCTTCGCGGTCGGGCACGACCTGCGCCCCGGCGGCCTCGGCCATCGGTCGCGCACGCTCGCCGTCGACCACGGCCACGGCGTCGAAAACCTCGGCTGCGCGCGCGCCCACACGGCGATGCGCTTCGTCGGAGATCGAGCCCAGCTCGCGCATCTCGCCCAGGACGGCGAGCAGGCGACCCGGACGCGGCCCCGTCGCCAGCGTCTCGAACGCGGCGAGCATCGACTCCGGGCTCGCGTTGTACGCGTCGTCGATCACGACGTAGCCGGCCGCGGCCGGCAGCTCCTGCAGGCGGTGGTCGACCCGGACCCCGGCCAGCGCCTCCGCGCCCGCCTCGAGGGGCACGCCGGCGAACTCTCCGGCGGCCAGGGCGGCCGCGGCGTTCAGAGCCTGGTGCCGGCCGTCGAGCGCCAGCCGCACCTCCATCCCGCGCACCGTGAACCGCGCGCCTCCGCCGCTCGCCGGCTCGAAGCCCTCGACCCTGTAGTCGCCGCGCTCCTGGCCGAAGCTCGCGACGCGCGCCGACGTCATCTGGACGAGCAGCGGATAGAACTCGTTGTCCGCGTTCAGCACCGCGAGGCCGGCCTCGGGCAGCGCGGCGACAAGCTCACCTTTGGCGCGCGCCAGCTCCTCATGCGAGGCGAAGAACTCGATGTGCACCACGCCGACGTTGGTCACGATGCCGATCACCGGCTTCGCCAGCGCCGCGAGCTTCGCGATGTCGCCCGCGTGCTGGAGACCCATCTCCAGGACGAGCGCCGAGTGGTGCGGCTCGAGGCTGAGCATGGTCAGCGGCACACCGGTCTCGGTGTTCAGGTTGCCCTGCGTGCGCAGCACGTTGAAGTGCTGCGAGAGGACCGCGGCCAGCATCTCTTTGGTCGACGTCTTGCCGTTGCTCCCGGTGACGCCGACGACGAGCGGCTGGACGCGCCGCAGCGCGTGCGCCGCTAGCGCGTAGAGCGCCGCCCACGTGTCGGGCACGACCACCTCGACTATGCCCGCGGGGATCTCCTGCCGGTGCTGCACCACCACCGCGGCGGCGCCGCGCGCGATCGCGTCGCCGACGAATCGATGCCCGTCCATCTCCGCGCCGCGCAGAGCGAAGAAGACGCCGCCGGGCTTGACCTCGCGCGAATCGGTGTGGAAGGTCGAGAAAGTCTCCCCGACCTGCGTGCCACCGACCTCGCCGCCTCCGGTCACCTCGAGGATCTCGAGGAGGCTGAGCCTCATGTATTAAGTAGAACCGGATTTACCGGTCGGGCGTTATGTGCCAGTCCACGATCATCGTCTGGGCGATCTGCTTCCAGATCGGCTCGGCGGTCAGGTAGCCGTCGTTCAGGGTCCAGTCACGGTCGCTGCCGGGGTAATGCGGCTTGCGGATCACGACCAGCATGGTGAACCGCGGGTGCTGCGCCGGCAGGAACCCGACAAACGACGTCCACACGTCCTGCGTGTACTGGCCGTTGACCGGGATCTGCGACGTCCCGGTCTTGCCGCACTGGTCCAGCTGGAAGCCGGGAATGCGCGATGTCCAGCCCGAGCCGTGCTGAACGACCGCCTGCATCATCGTCGTCATCTTGGCCGCGGTGTCCGGGGTGATGACCTGGCGCTGCGGCTGCAGCAGGACGGGGTTGATCTTCGTGCCCACGCGCTCGACGACGTGCGGCTGCGCGTACTTGCCACCGTTGGCGACGACGTTGATCGCCGACAGCATCTGCACCATGTTCACGTCGATGCCCTGGCCGAACGACGCCGTCGCGTACTGGGAGTCGGCCATCTGCGACGCCGACGGCGGCCGCACAAAGCTCTCGCCCGCGACGTCGACGCCGCTCGGCTGCGTCAGCCCGAAGGCCTGCAGGTTCTTATAGAAGTTGTCGTGGCCCTCGGCCAGCATTGCCTTCATGGCGCCGACGTTGAGCGAGCTTTCGAGGACCTTGTAGTAGTCGATGTTGCCCTTGTTGGTGAAGTTCCAGTCGTAGATGCGGTAACCGCCGATGTTGAGATAGCCCGGGTCGTTGATGATCGTGTTGGGCTCGATCGCACCCACGTTGATCGCTCCCGAGAGCGTCACCACCTTCATCACCGAGCCGGGCTCGTAGAGGTAACCCAGGACGTTGTCCTTGAACAGCGCCGGGTCGGTGTGGTTGAAGTCGTTGGCGTTGTAGCTCGGGTAATCCGCCCAGGCGACGATGCCGCCCGTCTGCGGGTCCATGATCAGGACGCTTCCGCTTTCGGCGTTGTCCGCCTTCACGCCCGCGGCGAGGTCTTGCTCGGCCGCGTACTGGATGTTGGCGTCGATCGACAGCACCAGGTCTGAGCCGTTGACCGGGTCCTGGTGCGTGTGCGTGCCCAGGACGATCTCGCGGTTGGAAAGGTCGCGGTAGCTCGAGATGTAGCCGTTCGTGCCGGCGAGGTCGGCCTGGTACTGGCTCTCGAGGCCGTAGTTGCCGTTGCCATTCCAGTCGACGAAGCCGAGCAGGTTGGCGGCGAGCGTGCTGCCAGGCGCGATGCCCGGTAGGTACGAGCGCTGCGTCTCCTCCTCCAGGCCGACGCCCGGCAGCTTGAGGGCGCGGAGCTGGTCGGCTTTCGCCTTGGAGAACCGCCGCTGGATGTAGGCGAACTTCGCGTTCGACGCGAGCGTCGTCATCACGTTGTTCCTGTCGACGCCCAGCACCGAGGCGAGGCCGCTCGCCACCGCGTCCCGCTGGTCCGCCGTGATCTGGTCGGGCGACACGTACGCCGAATAGACCGTGGTGTTGACGACCAGCTGTGTGAGGTTGCGGTCGAAGATGGCGCCGCGAACGGCAGGCAGCGGGACGTACTCGCGATACTGCTGCTGCGCTTCGAGCGTCAGCCGTCCGTGCTCGGCGACCTGCCAGTACGCCAGCCGAGACCACACCGCGCCGGCGAGGACGAGCGCGACGGCCAGCATCGAGAGCACGCGGAGGCGAGCCGACCCAACGCGCTCGACCTTGCCGGGGCGTCTCGAAGCGAGAGCCCTGGTGCTCAACCTATTTCTTGGTCGAGGCCATGACGTTCTGCGGCCCGCCCACGCTGTTGACCAGGATCGCCACGGCGCGCAACCAGAGAGGCGTCTGGTCCACCGGGGACGCTCCGATGGCGGCGCCGAGATCGATGGCGACCTCGACCCCGGGCACGTAGGTCGCGGGCGCGACGCGCTGCATCCCGCTCGCCGTCGCCTGCTGCTGCACCTGTGCAGGAGCGTGCATCGTCACCTCCTGGTAGCGGAGCGCGTCCTGCTCGGCGAGCAGCTGGCGCTGCTGATCCTGCAGCCGCGCGATGTCGTACGACGACTGCGTGATCTGCGCCGCGATGGCGAGGTAGAAGAGGACCACGATGACCACCGCGCCGACGTACACGTAGGCGCGGCCGAACGTGCTCACGTGGAGGCGCTCGGCGGCGACCGTGCCGGCCATCTGCACGAATCCGCGCGTGCGCCGACGCCGCCGGGGCGGTGTGGTGACGTGCGCGCTCGCCGGAGCGCCCATGCGCCGTCGAGCAAGTATTCGGGTCGATGTCAAGACGTAGTCCTCGTTGTTAGCTGGATTGGCACCCTCTTCCCTTGGGGGAGAGGGATGTGGCGTGAAGGGCGTCGACCCAAGGATGAGGGTGCCCAGCGACCGGAGGGGTTAAGCCGGTCGCTGGGACTTGGAGAAGGTCAGATCCTTTCCGCGACCCGGAGGCGGGCGGACCGGGCGCGGGGGTTCGCGGCCACCTCTTCGTCGGAGGGCCGCACTGGATGACGGGTGACGAGACGGAGGGTGGCCCGGTGGCCGCAGGTGCAGACTGGCTGCTGGGGTGGGCAGATGCAGTCTTTGGACTCGACGTTGAAGAATGACTTGACCAAGCGGTCTTCCAGGGAGTGGAAGCTGATCGTCGCCATACGACCACCGGGT
>DASSLL010000114.1:0-6162 GCA_035689485.1 Candidatus Dormiibacterota bacterium
CCGGAACAGGAAGAGTCAAGCGCACCGCAAATCCTTGATGATTCCCCCGGAGATGGCGATCTCGGGAGCCCCCACACCAACACGCCCGGCCGGTTCGAGCGAGCGGCGCCCGCTCACCGTTCTGTTCGCCGACATCGCAGGCTCGACCTCGATCGCGGAGCACCTGGACCCTGAGGACTGGACCGCGCTCGTAGGCGAGGCCTTCCAGTCGATGAACAAGACGATCGAGCGCTACGGCGGCACGATCGCGCGGCTGATGGGCGACGGTGTGCTCGCCTTCTTCGGCGCCCCGGTTGCGCACGAGGACGATCCCGAGCGGGCGATCCGTTGCGGCCTCGACATGGTTCGAGCCATCGACGACCTCGAGGCGTCGGAGCACAAAAGGGGCACGGACAAGTTGCGCGTGCGCGTCGGCATCAACACCGGCCCGGTGGTGGTCGGCATCGTGGGAACGGAGACCGCGAGCGAGTACACCGCGATGGGCGACACGGTGAACGTCGCCGCTCGTATGCAGGCGACGGCAAGGCCCGGCAGCGTGCTCGTCACCGCGAACACCTACCGCTTCATCGCGTCGCTCGTCGACGCGACGGACGTCGGAATGCTCGAGCTGAAGGGCAAGACCGACGCAGTCCACGCCTACGAGATCACGGCGCTGAAGACGAACGCGCGCTCGACGCGCGGCCTGGCGGGCGTGACGTCGCCCATGGTCGGACGCGACGCCGAGCTCCGCCGGCTCGAGCAGCTCTACGAGGTGGTCAGAGCCGGCCAGGGTCGTGTCGCCTGCATCGTCGGCGAACCGGGCATGGGAAAGAGCCGGTTGCTGGCCGAGCTGCGAGTGTCGCTCGAGCGTTCGGATCCGCCTCCTCGCTGGGTCGAGGCCCGCTGCCTTTCCTACGGCGAGGCGCTGCCTTATTCACTGCTGCTCGAGCTGGTACGGTCGATCATCGGCGTGACCGCGACAACCGACGAGCCAGAGGTCGCGCAGGCCCTCGAATCGTTCCTTGCGGCAAACCCGGTAGAGGACAGGCAGGAGACCTACGCGTATCTCGGGCACCTGCTGTCACTGCACCTCAGCCCCGACATGCACGCGAGGATCTCGGGTCTCGAGATGGAGACGATCAAGCGCTACAACTCGTCGTCGGTGCAGATAGTCCGCGCCGCCGTGTCGAGCGGCGCGATGGTGCTCGTGTGTGACGACGTTCACTGGGCGGACGGCGCGTCGGTGGAAACCCTTCTTCAGATCCTGTCCGCAGTCGCCGGGCTGCCGATTCTCTTCATCGTGAGCTCGCGGCCGGAGCGGACATCTGCCGGTTGGCGCCTGATCGCGGGCGCTCGCGACACTTACGGGGACGCCCTCACCGAGTTACGGCTGGAGCCGCTCTCGGTGGACGACAGCCGAACGCTGGTCTCGAACCTGCTCACGATCGAGTCGCTGCCCGAACCGACGCGTGATCTCATCCTGGCGAGGGCCGAGGGCAATCCGTTCTTCGTCGAGGAGGTCATCCGCATGCTGATCGACCGCGGCGCGATCGTGCGCGAAGGCGACCGCTGGATCGCGACCGACAAGGTCGCCGCGATCGAGATCCCGGACACGCTGCACGGGTTGCTGCTCGCGCGCATCGACCGGCTTCCAGCGGAGAGCCGGCGCACCCTGCGGGTCGCCTCCGTCATCGGCCGCCAGTTCGGCGTCACGATCCTCGAAAAGCTGCTAGAACCGGAGCCGAAGTGAGCGCTCGCCAGGAGCTCGGCCGCCTCGAGGCCAGCGGTCTCATCCAGATCGCGACCCTGCAGCCGGATCTCGAGTACCTGTTCAAGCACGCGCTGGTGCAGGAGGCGGCGTACGCGTCGCTCCTGAAACAAGACCGGCGCGCGCTGCACAAAGCTGCCGCCGCGGCGATCCTCGCGCAGCATCCCGACCGCGAGCGCGAGCTCGCGAGCGTGCTTGGCATGCACTTCGAGAACGCAGGGGAGAACAGTCGCGCGGCCGAGTACCTCCTCACGGCCGGCGACCACGCGCTCGAGCGCTTCGCCAACCGCGAGGCGGTCGGTTTTTACTCCCGAGCGGCTGCTCTCACCGATGACTCCCAGCGCGGGTTGCGGCTGCGGGCGGCAGTGGGCGCGGCCAAGGGCTCGTGGGGCTTCAGGACGACGGGGAGCGAGATCGAGACGCTCGAGCGCGCGGTGGCCGCGGCCGGCGACGATGTTCAGCCCGACTTGCTCGGCGAGGCCTACTTCTGGATCGCGTACCTTCGCCGTCAGCGCGGCGAGGTGCCGGAGAGGAGTCCCGAGCTCAAGCTCGCGACGGAGCGCGCGCTCGCAATCGCCGGCACTTTAAAGGACGCGCGAGCGTCCGCTCTGCCGAGGGCCGTCATGGGCGCGGGCGCCGCGTTCACCGGACAGCTCCGCGAAGGTGCGCGCGAGATGCGCGCGGCGCTCGACGACATGGACAAGGCCGCTGACCCGCACTCGAACGCGATGATCGCGGACTTCCTGGCCATGACATATGCGCGACTCGGCGAGTTCGAAGCCGCGGACGAGATCGTGGCGCGAGGCACCAAGCAGGCCGCGCTCGCGGACGAGATCTCGCGCGTCGACCTCGACATCACCCAGGCGGCCATCGATCTGGAGCGCGGCGAGATGGACAAGGCGGCGAAGCGGGCGTTCTCATGTTCCGCGCGGGCCGACAGCCTCGGTGCGTATGCGTGTGTCGTGGCCGCGAACGTCACGTTCGGCTCCGCGACGATGGCCAAGGACGACGCGTCGGCGGCAAGGCCGCCACTGGAGCGCGGCGACGAGCTTGCTTCGGTCACGAACATGGCGCCGTTGCGCACCTTGACGAAGGGTCTCCTTGCGTCGAGTGTGGCGCAGCTGGGCGACCTGGCTCGCGGCGTCGCGGGCTGGAATGAGGCGCTTGCCGGCGCGCGCCAGATGCACGACCGCTACGGTGAGGCTCGGGTGCTGTCGGCCCGCGGCCACAGCTACCTGCTCCAGACGCCGCCCGACTGCGAGGCCGCGCTGGCTGACTTCGACCTGGCGGTGAAGCTGTACGAGCAGATGGAGGCTCGGCCGGCGCTCGCACGCGCTCTGGTCGATCAGTCGAAGGCGCTGCGCAACCTTGGGCGCACGGCTGAAGCGGACGAAGCCGAGAAGCGCGCGGTCGCCCTGGGTCGCCGGCTGGGCCTCAAGGACAGCGCCTTCGCGTGAGGCGGTTCACGAGTGCGTGCCGAGCGAGGGACCGGGTTAGATGTCGCCGGGCCACAGGATCGCGTCGCGGTTCCTCCACGCCCACGTCATCAGGGCGATGCTCACGCTCCAGGTGAGGAGGACGATCCCAAGCTCGATGTAGCCCGAGGCGCCGGCGCCGAACCAGTCGTTTCTGGTGACGTCGTAGAGGGCGTCCATGCAGCCGAGGTAGAGGCCGGAAGCTCCAGCGGCGACTACCCAGAAAAGCGCGGCCGGTCGCCGGCGGGCCAGAGCAACCGCGCCCAGTACGCAGCAGAGTGCCAGCCAGGAATCACCCAGTACGAATGACTGTTCATGCTCGTAATAGGCCGGCACGGACTCGGTCGCAAGGAGCGATCGATCCACGAAGAACCAGATGAGCCAGTAGGCGGCGATTATGCAGACGGAAGCGGCCAGAGCTCCTACCACCAGCCGCCGGCCCGGGACGCGAGGCGAGCGAGCCTGGGGAGTGCCGTCGCGCACGGCGCGAACATAGCAAGGCTTGATCGCGGTGGGTTGTCCCCAACGGCCCTCCGGCCTGGGGTCCCAAGACTCTACCCAGACCGGGTCAGGTCAGCCAGCCTGACTGCGATGCCTGTCGCTGATGTGCCGGATCTGGCCGCTCTCTACTTGCAGATGGCGCGGATCCGGAGTTTCGAGAAGGCCCTGGAGAGGCTCTGGCAACGGGGCCTCATCTCGGGAGAGATGCATCTGGCGATCGGCGAGGAAGCAGTGCACGCGGGTGTCTGCGCGCACCTGAGCGACGGGGATGCGGTGGCGGTCGATCACCGCTCGACCCCACCGTTCGTGGCGCGCGGAGTCGGCCTTGTCGAACTTCTCCTTGAGGTGCTCGGCAGCGACGAAGGGCTGAACGGGGGCAATGGGGGCCACATGCACCTCTTCGCGCCTTCACTGCTGATGGCTTCCAGCGGCATCGTCGGAGCGTCGGCACCCCTCGCAGCGGGTTTGGCGCTCGCGGGCGAGTATTTGAGACCCGGGTCGGTCGCCATCACCTTCTTTGGCGAGGGTGCGGCCAACCAGGGGATGCTCCTTGAATCCCTCAACCTGGCCGTGGCGTGGAAGCTGCCAGTGATATTCGTATGCAAGGACAACCGGTGGGCGGTCACCACGCGCTCCGCCACAGTGACGGGGGGCGATCTCGTCCAACGCGCGGCCGCGTTCGGAATGCCGGCGCAACATCTGGATGGCGTTCAGGTCGCGACGGTGTGGCAGGCCTCAGGCGAAGCCGTAAGGCGCGCCCGGCGCGGCGAAGGGCCTTCTTTCCTTCTGTGTCAGGTGCCGCGCCCTAACGGCCATCTCCTCGGCGACCCATTGGTGAGAATCGCCGAGCATCCCTTACGGGAGTCGGCGCAGGTCGTGCCCAGCCTCGCACGGGCCTTGTTGGAGGGGGATGGTGCGTCCGTGACCCAACGCCTCTCGTGGCTCGGCACCACCACCGCACCGGTCTCTGATGCCCGTCGAGCCAGACGCTGGCGCCGATCGGATCCGCTGCTCGTCGCCGCACATGAGCTGTCGCCGTCCGTCGTGAGAGAGGCCGACGAGGCGGCCGCGCAGGAGGTCGCATCTGCAATGGCTGCCGCGCTGGGCAGCCTGGAGACCGTCAATGCCTGAGATGGGGTTTGCGCAGGCCATCGATCTTGCTCTGGCGCAGGCCATGGCGGCGGACGAGCGAGTGCTTGTCTTCGGCGAGGACGTACCTCTCATACGCCGTGATCTGTTGATTCGCTTCGGTCCTCGCCGGGTGCGGGCGACTCCGATCAGTGAGGGAGCCTTCCTGGGAGCCGCCGTGGGCGCCGCGATGGGTGGCCTCCGACCCGTAGTCGAGATCATGATGGTGGACTTCATCGGGGTGGCCCTGGACGCCCTCCTGAATCAAGCCGCCAAGGTCGAGGCGTTCTCAGGTCACGCCTGGAACGCGCCTCTGGTTGTGCGAGCCGCATGTGGCGGCGGGTATGGCGACGGCGGGCAGCACATGCAGAGCCTCTGGGGTCTTCTGGCCGGGATTCCAGGGCTGGCCGTCGTCGTCCCTTCCACGCCGGCCGATGCGGCCGGGCTCATGTTGGCCGCCGTTGAGGACGAACGGCCGGTCGTCTACCTGGAGCACAAGCTTCTGTCCGACTGGTGGCTCGACTCGATGGGCGGTCTCCACCGTGACGCGCCCCCGAGGTTTGACGTCCCGCCGGCGGGTGCCAGGGGCGAGGTTCAGCTACCGGTTTGCGCACTGCCGATCGGCCGCGCAGCCGTGCGGCGGCGGGGATCTGACCTCGTCATCTTCAGCCTTGGAGTGGCGGTGCATCGCGCACTTATGGCAGCGGACCAGCTCGCGCGCGAAGGCATCGAAGCGGAGATCGTGGACCTTCGCTCGGTCTCACCGCTCGATGAAGGCCAGATCACCGACAGCGCCCGGCGCTGCAACCAGGTACTCGTGGTAGACGAGGACTACCTGCGCTTCGGGCTCAGTGGAGAGATAGCTGCGGTGCTCGCCGAGGCAGGGCTGCCGGTGCGCTTCGCGCGCCTCGCACCGGCTGACACGCTTCCGTACTCGCACCGGCGCGAGCTTGACGTGCTTCCGAGCGTCAGCAGCACGCTGAAGGCTGCCCGAGCCTTGCTTGGCGCCTGATCTGTAAAGGTTTGTGGCCTCGAAGGCCTGACCGCACCCTAACGAACCAGCACAGCATCCGATCGTTGTTGGCGCGGTGTAGGCCTCGCTCTTCAGGAGACCGCCAGCCGCTGGCCATAATGAACGCACGAAACGCCAGACCGGGGTTGAGGGCGCGTATGTGGCTGAGCGAGGTCGGACATTCGAGCCATTCGCCGCCGAGCACGCTTATGTCCGGACCAATGAGCATCTGGTGGCTCGAATGCTGAAGCGAGCCGCCCGGCACGACCGCTGCCGGCTGCTGGACGTGGCGGCAGGCA
>DASSLL010000115.1:0-2691 GCA_035689485.1 Candidatus Dormiibacterota bacterium
GCGGTGCGCGCGGACGGCGCGACGTTGATCGTGCCTTCGCTCGAAGAGGAGAAGGCGCTCGCCACCGCATCCGATGCCGAGGTCGTGGCGTGGCGTGACGGGGAGGACCCGTACGCGCTCGTCGCGCAGGTGGTCGCCGGCAGCGCGGAGGTCGCGGTCGAGAAAGACCACCTGACGCTGCATGCGGCCGAGGTCATGACCTCGCGGACAGGCGTCTCTGAGCTCGTGGACGTCGCCCCCGAGATCCGCCGGCTCCGGCTGCTGAAGAGTGCGCACGAGATCGAGACGCTGGCGCGCGCGGCGGCGCTCACCGACGAGGCGTTCGTCAAGGCGCTCGCGCGGATCCGTGTGGGCATGACGGAGATCGAGGTCGCGACCGTGTTCGCGGCCGTCATCGCTGACCTCGGCGGCACGCTTTCGTTCCCGACGCTTGTCCAGTCGGGCCCCAACTCCGCGATGCCGCACCTCGAACCCTCGGGCCGCAAGCTCTCGCGCGGCGACTTCGTGCTGCTCGATTTCGGCGCTGCGGTCGACGGCTACAAGGGCGACTCGACGCGGATGGCGGTGATGGGCGAGCCGAGCCCGCGTCACCGTGAGATCCACGACGTCGTGCTGCGAGGCCACGACGCCGCCATCGCGGCCGTCAGGCCTGGGGCCACGACCGGCGACGTCGACGCGGCGGCGCGGCGCGTGATCGAGGCGGCGGGCTACGGCCAGAACTTCTTCCACCGCGTCGGCCATGGGCTCGGTCTCGAAGGCCACGAAGACCCGAGCCTCGACCCCGGTTCCAGGACAGTGCTCGAGCCGGGGATGGTCTTCACGGTCGAGCCGGGCGTCTACGTCCCCGGTTTCGGCGGCGTCCGCATCGAGGACGACGTCGTCGTCACCGAGGACGGTGTGCGCGTGCTGACCAGGGCCGACCGGTCCCTGCACGTCATCTCAGGCTGATGCTCGCCCCCGGAATGCGACGCACCGCGCAGCGGACGATGGTCTACAACGCCATCGTGGCCCTCGGCGGACACTGCACCGCGGAAGAGATCGCCTCGGAGCTGCACAAGACGCAGCCTCGTTTTCCCCGGAGCACCGTCTACCGAGCGCTCGACGCGCTCACCGCCTCGGGCAGCGTCTTCGCCGCGCACCTCGGCGACGGGCCGACGTACTACGAGCTGGCGAGCGGCGACCACCATCACGCCGTCTGCCAGGTCTGCGGCGGCGTCATGCACGTCCAGGAGGAGCTCGTCCATGAGCTCGAGCAACACCTCGAGCAGGGCCACGGGTTCAAGCCCGTGCGCACCGTCGTCCTGGTGGTCGGCGTCTGCGACGATTGCTCGCGCCACCCGGCGCCCCCGGCGCCCCGCCGCCGGATGATCGACCCCCAACACCGGCACTGATCAGTTAGAGGAGGCCCCCAATGGAGACGAAGATCGTCGGCACCGTCCTGCCGGTGCTCGAGCTGACGATGCAGCCGAACGAGAGGGTTTACGCCGAATCGGGGGAGCTCTCGTGGATGTCGATGTCGATCCAGATGCAGACCGGTACCTCGGTGGGCGGGCAGCAGGGCGGCTTCCTCGGCGCGCTGGGGCGCGCGGTCGCGGGCGGAACGTTTTTCATGACCGAGTACACGGCGGTCGGAGGACCAGGCCTGCTCGCGTTCGCGGCCAAGCTTCCGGGCGAGATCCTGCCGCTCGAGATCGCAGCGGGCGAGACGTACATGATCCACAGGCACGGCTTCCTCTGCGCCACCCCCGGGGTGCAGTTCTCCATCGGCTTCCAGCAGCGGCTGGGCGCGGGCATCTTCGGCGGCACCGGCTTCCGCCTGCAGCGGCTCACGGGGCAGGGCCCGGCGTGGGTGGCGCTGAACGGCGAGGTGGTGACCTACGACCTGCAGCCGGGAAACACGCTTCGCGTCCACCCGAGCCAGGTGGGGATGTTCCAGGGGTCGGTGCAGTTCAGCATCGTGACCGTGCCGGGGATCCAGAACATGTTCTTCGGGGGCCAGGGCCTGTTCCTGGCGGCGCTGACCGGACCGGGTCGCGTGTGGCTGCAGTCGATGAGCATGCAGCACCTCGCGCACGCGATCCAGGAGTACCTGCCGCAGCCGCGCGGCTAGTTCTTCAAGGAGGAAGACGATGGCAAGGTTCCTTTTCGAAGGCCGCTACTCGAGCGAAGGCGTCAAGGGCATCCTCAAGGAGGGAGGCACCGGACGTGTCAAGGCGGTGAAGGACGCGCTCGAGAAGTTCGGCGGCAAGATCGAGGCGTTCTATTTCGCCTTCGGCGATACCGACATCTACATCGTCGTCGATGGGATCGACGAGGAGACGGCGCTTGCGTTTGTGCTCGGGGTCGGGGCGAGTGGCGCCCTGGCCAACGTCAAGACGACGGTGCTGCTCACGCCGGCGGAGGTCGACGAGGCGGCGAAGAAGACGATGACGTACCGCGCGCCCGGCCGCTAGATGCGCAGTTGACCGACCGCTGGCTGACCTTCGACTGCTTCGGCACGCTCATCGACTGGCGCCACGGCATTCGCACCACGGGTGAGCTTCTCTTTCCCGGGCACGGCGACGCGTTCCTCGACGCGTACATCGCGCTCGAGGCGGAGGTCGAGGAAGGACCGTTCAAGCGCTACCGCGCGGTGTTGACGGAGACGACGCGTCGGGCCGCCGCCCAGCTGTCGCTCGACCTGAAGCCCGA
>DASSLL010000116.1:0-21423 GCA_035689485.1 Candidatus Dormiibacterota bacterium
CGCTGGCTCTTGAACCACTTCCGGATGCGCTCCTTGGCGCTCGCGCTCTTGACGAAGTTCAGCCAGTCACGGCTCGGCCCGTGTGGGCCTTTGGAGGTGAGGATCTCGACGATCTCGCCGTTCTGCAGCGCGTAGTCAAGCGGCACCATCCGGCCGTTCACCTTGGCGCCGATGCAGCGGTGGCCGACCTCGGTGTGAATGCGGTACGCGAAGTCGACCGGGCTGGAGGCGGCGGGCAGGTTGATCACGTCGCCGCGCGGGGTGAAGACGTACACCTCGTCCTCGAACAGGTCGACCTTGATGGTGTTGAGGAACGACTCCGCATCACCCAGCTCGTTCTGCCACTCGAGCAGGCTGCGCAGCCACGAGAGCTTCTGGTCGAAGCTCGCGTCCTTGCCGCCTTCCTTGTACGTCCAGTGCGCCGCGACCCCGAACTCGGCCACGCGGTGCATCTCGTGCGTCCGGATCTGGATCTCGATCGGCTCACCCGTGTGCGTGATCACGGTCGTGTGCAGCGACTGATAGCCGTTGGACTTCGGCATCGCCACGTAGTCCTTGAACCGCCCAGGCATCGGCTTCCAGAGCGAGTGCACCACCCCAAGCACCCCGTAGCAGTCGCGGACGCTCTCGACCTGGACGCGGATGGCGGACAGGTCGTAGATCTCTGAGAAGTCCTTGCCTTCGCGGGTCATCTTCTGCCAGACCGAGTAGATGTGCTTCGGCCGGCCAGTGATGTCGGCCTGGATGCCCACCTTCTCCAGCTCGCGGGCCAGGATCTCCCGAAGGTCCGCGACCAGCTTTTCCCTCTCGTCGCGCTTGCGCGCGATGCGCTTGACCACGTCCTCGTAGGCGTCCGGCTCGAGGTTGCGGAAGGCCAGGTCTTCGAGCTCCCACTTGATCTGGCCGATGCCGAGGCGGTGGGCCAGCGGCGCGTAGATGTCGAGCGTCTCGCGCGAGATCTTCCGGCGCTTGGGCTCGGCGAGCGGCTCGAGTGTGCGCATGTTGTGCAGCCGGTCGGCGAGCTTGATGAGGACCACCCGTAGGTCCTCCGCCATGGCGACCATCATCTTGCGGATGTTCTCCGCCTGCTGCTGCTGGTCGGTGCGGAGGGATATCCGGCCGAGCTTGGTCACCCCCTCGACCAGGCGGGCGACCTCCGGGCCGAACTCGCGCTGCACCTCCTCGGCCGTCAGGTTGGTGTCCTCGACGGTGTCGTGGAGAAGGGCGGCGGCGATCGTCTCGGCGTCGAGCTCCAGGTCGGCGAGGATGGCGGCCACCTCGAGCGGGTGGTTGACGTACTCCTCGCCCGAGAGCCGCCGCTGGCCGTGGTGCGCCTGGGCCGCCCGGTCGAAGGCCTTGCGGACGAGCACCTGCCCCTTCGGGTCGAGGTGGTCGGCTATGCGGAGGAGCTCGGAGACCGTCATCTGCTGCTTGGCATGAAGTTTAAGTTCGATATCTAGCTTCCCCTGCGGACCCCAAACCTAGACTTAGGCGCCGCTAGATGAACTCAAAAAGGCGGGCGCTGGGGTTCCGGACGGGCGCTTCCGCCGGCACGGCGCTGCTCATCCTGGTCGGCGCCTCCCTTGTGGCGAGCGGCCCCGTCGGCTGGGCCACCCTGCTGGCGGCGCTGGGCGGCGTGCTCGCGCTGGGCGCCGGCGCCGTCTACCGGAGCTGGCGGCTCTCGGTGCCGACGGGCGCCGTGGCGATCATCTTCATCCTGGTCCTGGCGCAGTTCAACAGCGAGCAGGCGGACCTGCTCCTCCAGCTCGCCGGGCTGGCGATGCTCGGCGCCGGCGGGGCGCTGGGCGGCGTTCTGTACCGCGACATGTCGTCGACGATCGAACGGCAGGCGGGCGACCTCCGACAGAAGCACCGCGCCTTTCTCGCCGCCACGTCGGACGTGGGCGCGGACCTGGGTGGGCTGACGGCGAGCATCGCGAGCCAGCTGGGCGCCGATTTCGCCTGCCTTTACCTGGCGTCGGGTGATGCCCGCCAGTTCGTGCCCCAGCCGCCGGGCGTCGGCCTCGAGCGCCTCCACCCCACGCCGGTCAGCCGGCAGGGCAACGGCAGCGGACCGCTGCTGACCTCGATCGAATCCGGCAAGACGTACGCGGGAGAAGGCAACGGCGCGCTCAAGGACCTCTTCCACTACCTGCCCGACGACCTTCACGTCCGGGGCGCACTGGCCGTGCCGATGCCGGTCGGCGACCACGTCGGCGGCTTCATCCTGCTCGGCAGCAAGGCCGCCGGTTTCACCGAGGACGACCGGCGGCTGGCGGCCACCCTGGCCCTGCGCGCTGGCGTGCAGCTGGCGAGCGCCCATGCCGTCGCGGTCTCGCAGAAGGAGTCCGCCCGCTACTCGCTGATGAACGGCCTGGTCAAAGAGGCGGCGGGCAAGACGATGGAGGAGGTCCTCGAGCTGGTCGTGGAGCGCGGCAAGGAGGTGATCCGGTACGACGCGGGTCGTGGCGTGATCTTCGGCGCCGACGGATCGGACGCGCTCGACGAGCCCCTCGCCCGCGTGCGCAACGGAGAGACGGTCCTGCGGAACGCGGTGACGGAGGAGCAGCACACCTTCAGCGGCCTGCGACTCGCCACCCACGCCGTGACTGTGAACGAGGCGTTGACGCCCATCCGCGCCAAGACCGGCGTCATCGGCGCCCTTTGCCTCGGCCGGCGAGGCACGTCGAGCTTCAGCCAGCACGACCTCGTTTCGCTCGAGGAGCTCGGCTCGATGGCCGGGGTCGCGCTCGAGAACTCGCGACTCCTGCAGGCGGTGTCGGGCCAGGCTTCGCGCCTCGACGTCGCGCTGGACGCGCTGGGCGAAGTGTCCGCCGCGCTGACGACGGTGACGGAGGGCCCGCGGGTCCTGGAACGCAAGATCCTGGAGATGGCGGTGCGCATCACCGACGCAACCGCGGGGCTGCTGACGCGGCGAACGGACGAAGGCCGGCAGTCGGTGATCATGACCCTCGGCTTTCCGGACGGCGTCGAGGGCATGGAGCTCCAGAACGGCCAGGGCATCGTCGGCGCCGTGATGCTCAGCATGCGTGCGACCGCGGTCGGCGACATCGACGCCTCGTCCGACCTGCGCACCCCTCCGGACCTGCACGCGTATGGGCTCGTCTCAGCCGTGTGCACGCCGATGCTCGAGGAAGGCCAGCTCTGGGGGACGCTGTCGGTGTTCGACGGCAAAAAGCGCGACTGGACCGCCGACGACCAACGGGTGCTCGCGACGCTGGGCAACCAGGGCGTGGTCGCGATCCGCAACGCCGAGCTGTACGAGAAGAACGAGCGCATCATCTGGGAGCTGCGCAACCTGCAGGAGGCGCTGCAGGCCGCGACCTCGACCCTCGACCTCAACCAGGTGCTGCAGCAATTGCTGGCCGGCGCGGCCAAGGCGTCGTCGGCGCAGATCGGTTGTCTCGCGCTCGAGGATCCCAGCGGCAAGCTCGTGCTCAAGGGTGGCTTTGGCACCGACCACGTCACAGCCGAGCGGCTGGCCCTTGGGTTGGGTGGCGAGATCTGCGGCGAGGTCATGTCGACGGGCGAAGCGGTGATGGACGCGATGTCGACGCAGTCGTCGGCCGACAGCCCTCTCAATCCGCGCGCCGTCCTGTGCGTGCCGATCAAGCTTCGCGGCAAGCCTCTGGGCGTCGTCTTCCTGGCCAACTATCAGGTCGGCCACACGTTCACCGCGGACCACCGCAACCTGGTGACCGAGCTGGCGACGCAGGCCGCGGTCCCGATCGACAACGCACGGCTGTTCAAGGACCGCGAGGAGGTCATCCTCCAGTCCCTGGTGGCGCTGGCCAACGCGAGCGATGCCAACGACCCGTACACGGCCGGCCACTCAGAACGCGTGACGCAGTACTCGCTGATGATCGCGCGCCAGATGCGCTATGCGCCGCAGGACCCCGCGGCGTGGACGCGTCTTGAGCGAGGCGGGCGCCTCCACGACATCGGGAAGATCGGCGTGCCGGACGCGGTGCTGCAGAAGGCCGGGAAGCTGACCGACACCGAGTTCGATCAGATGAAGTCGCACACGACCATCGGCTTCAACATCCTCTCGGGGCTGCACATGCTCAGCGACGAGCTGGTGATCGTGCGGTCGCACCACGAGCGGTATGACGGGAACGGTTATCCCGATCGCAAGAAGGGCGACGAGCTGCCGATGTTCGCGTGGATCGTCTCCGCGGCGGACGCGATCGACGCGATGACCTCGGACCGGCCTTACCGGAAGGGGATGTCGCTGGACGTGGCGGTCGGCGAGGTGCGGGCGGGAGCGGGGACGCACTTCCATCCGGACGTCGCGGAGGCGGTGCTGGACGCGGTGGCGAACGGCACGCTGAAGCTCATCCCGCAGCGCTCACTGCATCCCGATGCGCCGCGGATCGGGGCGTTCGAAAACCCCGTCGGCTAGACCCCGCGATTGTCCGGACACTCTCGGGCTCTGGCACGCGAGATGTCGTGATTGTCCGGACAATCGATGGTTTTCAGTAGGCCTTCGCGAGGGCGACTCGGTGCTTCGCCGGGCGGCCGCACACCAGACACTTCCCCGAGGGCACCGACTGGTCATCGATCACCCGGATGGTCACGCCGCCGGCCTCGGCCTTGATCCGCGCCTCCTCCTCCGTCTCCCCGCACCACTCGGTCCAGGCGAACCCGCCCTTCTGGGCGAAATGCGCCACGACCTCCTCCAGCGACCGTAGCTCGACGGTGTTGTCGCGCTGAAACTGGGCGGCGCGCAGGTACAGCCGCTTCTGGAAGCCGTCGAGCTCTTGCCGCAGACGGTCGGCGAGGCCCGCCACCGGGACCGCGACCTTCTGCCGCGTCAGCCTGTCGACCATCTCGACCTGCCCCGCGTCGGCATCCCGCGCGCCGACGTTCAGGCGCAGCGGCACCCCCTTCAACTCCCAGTGCGCGTACTTGTCGCCCGGCCGCTCGTCCCGCCAGTCCACCCGGTGCCTGACGCCCGCCCGCCGCAGGTCGCCCGACCACGACTCGATGAACCGCCGCACCTTGGCCTGCCCTTCGTCGTCGCGGAAGATCGGCACGACTACGACCTGGATGGGCGCCACCCTGGGGGGCACGATGATCCCCGAGTCGTCGCCGTGCGCCATGACCAGCGCACCCACCAGGCGGGTGCTCATCCCCCACGACGTCGAATAGCACAGCTCCAGCTCGTTGGACCTGTTCGTGAACGAGATGTCGTAGGCGCGCGCGAAGTTCTGACCGAAGTAGTGCGACGTGCCCATCTGCAGCGCCAGACCGTCGCGCATCAACCCTTCGATGGTCAACGTGTGCACGGCGCCGGGGAACGTCTCGGCGGGCGACTTCTTGCCCGCCAGCACGGGCACCGCCAGCCATTCCTCGGCGATGGCGCGGTAATAGCCGAGGATCAGCTGCGCCTCGTCGATCGCCTCCTGCGCCGACGCGTGAAACGTGTGCCCCTCCTGCCACCAGAATTCGCGGCTGCGCAGGAAAAGGCGCGAGCGCATCTCCCACCGCACGACGCTGTTCCACTGGTTGGTCAGCTTGGGCAGGTCACGGTGGCTCTGGATGTAGCGCCGGATGATCGCGCCGATGATGGTTTCCGACGTGGGTCTCACCGCCAACGGCTCCTCGAGCTCTTCCATCGAGCCGCCCGCCTTGGTCACCCACGCGACCTCGGGCGCGAAGCCTTCGATGTGCTCCGCCTCCTTCATCAGGAAGCTGCGGGGGATGAGCAGCGGGAACGCCCAGTTTTCGTGACCGCTCTCTTTGATCATGTCGTCGAAGGCGCGCGTCAGCGCCTCCCACATCGCCCAGCCGTAGGGCCGGACGACCATCATGCCGCGCACGCCGGACCAGTCCGCCATCTCGGCTTTGCGGATGACGTCCGTGTACCAGCGGTCGAAGTCGTCCGACATCTTGGTGACTTCTTTGACGAAGTCCTGCTGCTCTTCGGTTTCCTGCTTCATGCGTGTTCTCCCGTCAGTTTGGTGATCAGATCGAAACGCCCGGTCGCGCGAGTTCGCGCCGGGCTACGACGGGATCCGCTCGGCCGCGATCGCGTCGATCTCAGCCAGCAGCACGGGAAGAAGCTCCTCCTGGGGCACGGTCTGGAAAAGCTTACCTTTCTTGAAAATCACTCCCTTGCCGCGACCGCCGGTCACGCCGATGTCGGCATGCCGCGCCTCCGCCGGGCCGTTCACGACGCAGCCCATCACGGCCACGGTGATCGGCACCTTGAGGCGAGCGATGTAGGCCTCCACGGCCTTGACCGTCGGCACCATGTCGTACTCGAGCCGGCCGCACGTCGGACAGGCGACAAGCGTCGGGCTCTCGTTGCGGAAAGCCAGCGTCTTCAATATCTCGTGCGCGACACGGACCTCTTCACGCGGGTCTGAGGTCGCGAGCGAGACGCGGATCGTGTCGCCGATGCCCTCGCTCAGCAGGATGCCCAGACCGACGGAGCTGCGGATGCTGCCCGCTTCCACGGGTCCGGACTCGGTCACCCCCAGGTGGATGGGATAGGGCCGCGCCGCGGCGAACTTGCGGTTGGCCATGATGTTCGTCCATACGTCGGTCGCTTTCAGCGACACCTTGATGTAGCCCGGTCCGTAGTCGAGGTCCTCCAGGATCTTGCAGTGGCCCAGGGCCACCTCGACCATGCGGTCGGCCGTGCGCTCGCGGTCATCGCGGTCGATGTGGTGCTGCTCGCGGAGGCTCTTGTGCACCTCCTCGGGCAGAGATCCGGCGTTGACGCCGATCCGGAACGGGATCTCCCGCTCCTTGGCCGCGGTCACCACCTTGACCACCTTGTCCCGGTCCGGGATGTTGCCGGGGTTCAGGCGCAGGCACGCCACGCCCGCTTCGATCGCCATCAGCGCCAGCGTGTGGTCGTAATGGATGTCCGCGATCACGGGCAGCGGGGACTGCTTGACGATCTCCTTCAACGCTTCGGCGGCCTCTCTGTCGGGCACGGCCGGGCGCACGATCTCGCAGCCGGCCTCTTTCAGCTCGTGGATCTGCCGCACCGTCGCCTTCACGTCTCGCGTGTCGGTCTTGGTCATCGTCTGCACGGCGATCGGAGCGGCGCCGCCGATGACGACGCTGCCCACCTTGACCGGGATCGACTTGCGTCGAGTCACGACCGCCATCAGCGAAGCCCGACGAACTGTCCGGACGCGATGCGCTGCACGTCCAGGGCGCTGATCAACACCGCGAGGAACAGCAACGCCGCGAGACCGATGCGCTGGAAATTGAGCTCGGCGTTCCGGTCGAACGGCCGGCGCCGGGCGACCTCGATGAGGACGACCAGGATGCGACCGCCGTCGAGCGCCAGGAACGGCAGCACGTTGGTGAACCCGAGCGCCACCGACAGCAGCGCCACGAACTGGATGTACGTCATCGGACCGAGCGACACCGCCTGCTGGGTCACGTCCGCGATGCCGATGGGTCCGGTGACGCCGTTGGGCCCGAAGAGTCCGCCCGGCACCTTCCCGGAAACGAGGTCACCAAGGCCCCCCGCGATCTGGCCGGCGGTCACAAAGGGCCACGTGACGCCGTCGGTCAGCGAGGACTGCACGGTGGTCGAGCGCTGGGTGCTCAGACCGAGGAAGCACTGACCCTGAGCGCAGGCCGGGGCCACGATGTAGGTGAACGGCCGCCCGTTGGCGTGGACTCCCGCGAGGACCAGGGGCATGCCCTTGTCCGCGTCCTCGACCTGGCGCACGGAGACCCTGGCGATCGCCTGCCCGTTGACGGTCCGGATCCGGTCGCCGGCCGTCAACCCCGTGCGCCCGGCCGGCGAGTTGGGCGCCACGCGCGTGATCAGGCCCGGGTCGTTGCCGACCAGGGTCAGGTCCAGGCCGGCGATGCAGATCATGGCGACCAGGAAGTTGGCCGCGGGCCCGCCGGCGAGGATGAGGATGCGCTGCCAGGCCGGCTTCCGGTGAAAGCCTTGCGGGTCTTCGAACTCGCCCGCCTCCATGCCGCCCATCCGCACATAGCCGAGGATCGGCAGCAGGCGCAGCGCGTAAACGGTCCCGCCTCGCGTCGCCGACCACAGCTTCGTGCCGGCGCCGATCGAGAACTCGAGCACCCTGACCTTGAACAGCTTGGCCAGCGCGAAGTGGCCCGCCTCGTGGGGTGCGATCAGCAGCAGGAACATCCCCGCCACACCGACGACCCCCACCAACGTGTTCAAAAGCGCGCTCATGTGGCCCCCAGCCTACCGGACGGAATCGCCGCCACATAACCTCTCGCCCAACGGTCGGCCTCGAGTATCTCGTCCAGCGTCCCGCCGCACCCTGGAAAGGCCTCCAGGGCCGTCTGGACCGCGCGGACGATGCCGCTGAAGGGCAGCCTGCCTTCCAGGAAGGCGTTGACCGCCTCCTCGTTGGCGGCGTTCAGGACCGCCGGGTGCCCCCCGCCCGTCCGGGCCGCCTGGCGGGCCAGGCCGACGCTGGGAAAGCGAGCCTCGTCGAGCGGATGGAACTCCAGCCCGCTCAGCTCTTCGACCGCGGTCGGCGGCACCGCGTCGGCCAGGCGGTCGGGGTAGGCGAGCGCGACGGCGATCGGCAGCCTCATGTCCGGGCGGCCAAGCTGGGCCTTGAGCGACCCGTCCACGAACTCCACCAGGGAGTGGACGACGCTCTGCGGATGGACGCAAACCGCGATCGAGTCCAGCGCGATGCCGAACAGGTGGTGCGCCTCGATCAGCTCGAGCCCCTTGTTCATGAGCGTCGCCGAGTCGACCGTCACCTTTGGCCCCATCGACCAGCGCGGGTGGTTGAGCGCCTGCTCGACGGTCACCCGGTCGAGGTCGGCTTCGGGGTGCGCCCAGAACGGCCCGCCGCTCGCGGTGATGATCAGCCGCCGGACGTTTCGCCGCTCCTCGCCCCACAGGCACTGCCAGATGGCGCTGTGCTCGCTGTCGATCGGCCTGATCCCACGTTCGCCCGCTGCCTTCATGACGAGCGCGCCCGCCATGACGAGGACCTCCTTGGTCGCCAGCGCGACGTCTTTGCCTGCGCGCAGCGCGGTCATCGTCGGGGCCAGGGCCCTCGCGCCCGGTATTGCGACCACGACGAGGTCGCAGCGCGGGTCGGTGATCATCGCCTCGACCTGGGCGTCGAAGCCGGCGTCGCCGGAGCGGCCGTGCACCACGAATTCGGCGCGGCGCTCGCTCGTCCGCGCGCCCTCCGTCAGGCCGAAAAGCTTGAGCCGGGCGGGATTGCGGTCGATGACGTCCAGCGTCTGCCGGCCGATCGAGCCGGTGGCGCCGAGGACCACCACGTTGAGAGGACGCATCAGCTCAGCAGGTGGAAGCCCATCGCATAGATGAAGACGAGGATCGGTGGGAACAGGATCGAATCGATACGGTCGAGGACACCCCCATGGCCCGGGATCAGGCGTGAAGAGTCCTTCACCTCGGCGATGCGCTTCATCTGCGACTCGACCAGGTCTCCCACCTCCGCGCTCGTGCCGGCGAGAAAGCCCAGGACCAGCGCGTGGAGCGGCGATTTGCCCATGACGGCCGAGACGCCGATGAGCATCACCAGCATCGCGCCGACCACGCCCGCGATCGCGCCTTCCAGCGTCTTGTTCGGGCTGATGCTCGCGAAGAACGGATGGCGCCCGATTCGGCTGCCCACGAGCAGCGCCGCGGCGTCGCTCACGACGACGGCGAAGATGGTGAACAGCGTCCACACCCGCCCGTTGGGCTGCGACGTGTAGAGGAGCAGGTAGTAGTTGAACGGTATGCCGATGTACAGCGCCCCGGCCAGGCCCATCGCCCACCGGCTGAGGCCCTGACGCCTCCCCGGTACGACCAGGAACGCCGTCAGGCCACCGACGAGCGCGAGGGAGAGCACGAGCGCGACGTCGACCTCCTTGAGGACGGTGCCGCTGAACGCGAAAAACGCGCCGAGCGGGAACAGCAGCCAGGCCGGAGCGCGTGAGCCCATCTTGTCGCTGAGGCCCATGAACTCGTACAGGGCGAAGCCGCCGATGACGGCCACCAGGACGTACACCCCGATCAGCCCGGCCAGGACGAGGCCGATGACGACGCCGAGGATGACGAACGCCGAGAGGATGCGAACCATCAACGGGCTCGGCTTCCATCCGCCGAGCAGCTGCGCGTTGCGGGTGGTCAACTGGCCACCACTTCGTTCTCGGGACGGCCGCCGAAACGCCGCACCCGCGACCCGTAGTCGGCGATCGCCGCCTTCAGGTCGGCGGCGCCGAAGTCGGGCCAGAGCGTCTCGGTGACCAGCATCTCCGCGTACGCGCCCTGCCACAGCAGGAAGTTGCTCACCCTGCGCTCGCCGGCGGTGCGGATGATCAGGTCTGGGTCTGGGAGGTCGGGGACGTACATGCGCGCCGAGATGGCGGCCTCGTCGACGCCGTCCGGCGCCACGCCGTCGCGCATGAGCTTCTTCACGGCGTCCACGACCTCGGCGCGGCCGCCGTAGTTCAGGCACACGTTGAGGACGCCGTTCTTGTTGCCGGCGGTCCGGCGCTCCGCCTCGTCGATGCGGTTTCGCATCCGGGGCGACAGCTCGTCTCGCCTCCCGCTCACGACGATGCGGACGCCCCGGCGGTGCATCTCGTCGATCTCGCGCTGCATCGTCTCGTGGAACAGGCGCATCAGCGCGCGGACCTCCGCTCGCGGCCTCGTCCAGTTCTCTGTCGAGAACGCGTAGATCGAGAGGCAGTGCACGCCGAAGTCCTCGCACGCCTGCAGCACGACCTTGATGGCCCGGACACCGGCGCGGTGGCCGAAGCTGGCGGGCCGGCCACGGCGACGGGCCCAGCGGCCGTTGCCGTCCATGATGATCCCTATGTGGCGGGGGACCTGCGAATCCACGGGTGGACGTAAGGTTACCGGCCGGGCAGGAAGCCGTCTTTAGACTTCCATGACCTCCGATTCCTTGCGCGCGGCGAGGCCGTCCACCCGCTCGGTCTGGGCTTCGGTGATCTTCTGCAGGCGGGCGTGGGCGCGCTTGGAGTCGTCCTCGGCGACCTCACCGGCCTTCTGCATCTGGTCGATGCGGTGCAGCTCGTCGCGGCGCACGTTGCGGATCGCGACCCGCGCCTCCTCGGCCTTCTGGCGCACGAGCTTGACGTACTCGCGGCGTCGCTCCTCCGTCAGCGGAGGGATCGGCACCCTGATGACCTGGCCGTCGTTCGCCGGGTTCAGTCCCTGCTCGCTCGTCCGGAGCGCCTTCTCGACCACTCCGATCTGGCTCTTGTCGTAGACCTGCACGACCAGCAGGCGCGGCTCGGGCGCGCTGATCTGCGCGAGCTGGTTCAGGGGCGTGGGCGTGCCGTAGTACGGCACCATCACGCGGTCGATCAACGCCGGATTTGCGCGGCCGGTGCGGATCGACGTGAGCTCGTGCGAGAGATGCTCCACGGACTTGGCCATCTTCGACTCGGCGTCGCGCAGGATCGGGTCGATCAAGACTGTGCTCCGGCCCCCACGAGCGTGCCGATCTCGTCCCCCAGCACCACGCGCTCGATGTTGCCCGGCTGCAGGAGGTTGAAGACGACGATCGGGACGTCGTTGTCCATGCACAGCGTCAGCGCGGTGTTGTCCATGACCTCGATGCCGCGGTTGAGGACCTCGAGGTAGCCGAGGTGGTCGAACTTGGTGGCGGTGGGGTCGCGCTTCGGATCGGCCGTGTAGACACCGTCGACCTTCGTGGCTTTGAGGATCACGTCCGCTTCGATCTCGACAGCGCGCAGCGCGGCCGTCGTGTCGGTCGTGAAGTACGGGTTGCCGGTCCCGGCGGCCAGGAGCACGACGCGTCCCTTTTCGAGGTGTCGCACCGCGCGCCGCCGAATGTACGGCTCGGCGACCTGCGGCATCTGGATCGCGGTCATCGTCCGGGCGGGGATGCCGGTGCGCTCGAGTGCGTCCTGCAGCGCGAGGGCGTTGATCACCGTCGCCAGCATGCCCATGTAGTCGCCTGTGGCCCGGTCGAAGCCGAGCTCGGTCGCGGCAAGGCCGCGGAAGATGTTGCCGCCCCCGACCACCACGGCGATCTGCACGCCCATCTGGTGGACGCGCTTGACCTGCGCCGCGATGGTTTCGACGGTCTGGAGATCGAGGCCGTAATCACGACTGCCGCCGAGCGCCTCACCGCTCAGCTTGAGCAGAACGCGGTTGTACTTCGGCGATCGGTCCCCTATGTCAGCCCTCCCTGATGTTGAACCGCGCGAAGCGGCGCACCGTGATGTTCTCCTGCAACTTCGAAATGTACTCCGCGACGAGCTGCTGCACGGTGCGGCCGGGCTCTCGGAAGTATTCCTGCTCCAGGAGCACGTTGTGCTTCAGGAAGTCCTCGACCTGGCTTTCGACGATGCGGGGAATGATCTTCTCCGGCTTGCCGTCCTGCAGCGCCTTGGCCTCGTAGACCTCGCGCTCCTTCACCAGCACTTCGTCCGGCACGTCCTGGCGGCTGACCCACTGCGCGCCGAAGGCGCCGACCTGTATCGCCAGCTCCTTCGCCAGGTTGCGGAAGTCGTCCGTCTTGGCCACGAAGTCGGTCTCGCAGTTGACCTCGATCAGCACCCCCAACTGCGGCGGGTAGCCCTTCATCGTGCTGTGCAGGTACGACTCGACCACGCCCTGGCCGGTCATCCGGTCGGCCCGCTTGGCCGCTTTGGCGATGCCTTTCTCGCGGAGGATCGTGAACGCCTTGTCGAGGTCGCCGCCGGCCTCCTCGAGCGCGTTCTTGCAGTCCATCATGCCGGCGCCCGACATCTCGCGCAGCTTCTTGACCAGGTCCATGTCCACGGCCATCAACGAGCCTCCTCGTCGTCGAGGGTGCGGCCGATGAACTCCTCCTCCGAAACCGTCGGCAGGTAGTCCTCCTCGTCCTCGAGGTACTCCTCGATCTCCTCGTAGCGAGGCGTCTCCAGGAACTCGCGCTCCTCGACCTCGGGCAGGATCTCGCCGCGCGCGGCTGCCTCCTGGCGTCCGTCCTGGCACGCGTCGGCGATCTTTCCGGTCAAAAGCTTGACCGCGCGGATCGCGTCGTCGTTGCCGGGGATCACGTACGTGATGAGGTCGGGGTCGCAGTTGCTGTCCGTGATCGCGACCACCGGGATCTTCAAACGGTTCGCCTCGGTGACCGCGATGTGCTCCTTGCGCGGGTCGACAACGTACAGCGCGCCGGGAAGCCGCTTCATGTCGGCGATGCCGTCGAAGTGGAACATCAGCCGGTCGAGCTCGTCCTGGAGTCGCTTGGCCTCCTTCTTCGGCATCTGCTCGAACTGCCCTTCTTGCTGCATCTTGCGCAGCTCCTGCAACCGCTCGATGCGCTTCTTGACGGTGCTGAAGTTGGTGAGCATGCCGCCCATCCAGCGGCGGTTGACGAAGTACATGCCCGAACGCGCGGCTTCGGTCTGGATGGTCTCCTGGGCCTGCTTCTTGGTGCCGACGAAGAGGACGGGCCGGCCGCTCGCGGCGACGTTGCGCACGAAGTCCCACGCGTCGTCCAGCAGGCGCACGGTCTTCTGCAGGTCGATGATGTGGATGCCGTTGCGCGCGGTGAAGATGTACGGCTTCATCTTTGGGTTCCAGCGGCTGGTCTGGTGCCCGAAATGGACCCCGGCCTCCAGCAGCTGCTTCAAGGTGACTTGAGCCACGTTTGTCTCGATTGCCTCCTGTTCAAACTTCCGCCCGGTTCTGGCCTTGGGGAGCAAGGACAGGGGCATTGCCCCGGGCGTGCTGACTCAGTCGCTTGGACTGGCGGACTGATTCTACCCGCTACAGAGAGCCGGGAAACCTGCCCGCGCAGACACCCGCCTGGCCGAGGGCCGTGACCTTTGTGTTGACCTGCACGTTGCCGGGCGTCTCCGCCGGGAACTGGATCACCGCGTCGGGGCTGATCAGGTGGTCCTCGTCGATCCACCCGCACGCGGAGTGGCCCTGCACGGTGGCGTACGGACCCGGCCCGAGCTGGACGATGCGCGTCGCCGGCGCGGCCAGTCCCGTGGTGGCGAAGTAGATGCTTCTGCCCGCCGGCGACAGGCCCGTGTCGAGACCTGTGAACTGAGCCCCTGGCCCGGTCACGCCGAGGACCCTGTTCGTCCAGTCGTACATCGTCGTGGTGCCGCTCGGGTCGGCGCAGCTCACGCCGGCGGCCGACGGCTGGACGCCGAGCTGGCAGTTGACCCCTTTGATCGTCGTCACGCGGTCGGCGGTCGTCGCATTCGAGACGTGCCACTCCGACGGGTAGAGCCCGACCGGCTCGAATGTGCACGCCGCGACGACGGCGAGCACGAGCAACCCAAGATGCCAGCCCATCGGCCACAGCGTGGTCGCGGTTTTACTCTTCGTCTGCACCGTCGAGTAGATGTCGGCGTGGTTGCCGCCGCCGTGCAGGTCTTCGACGTAGAGGCGGAGGCTGATGCTCGTGCTGCTCGACACGTCCATCACGACGACGGCGATCTTCTGGTCGTCGGGGCTGACGGAGAAGAAGCTCACGACGGTTGGGCCGTTGGGCACGGTCGTCACGTCGCTCGCGCCCGAGGGTGGGACGACCATGCGGATCTTCCCGCCGTCGCGGTAGTAAACCTGATCGTTGGTCGCGCTCACGGGCGGCTCCAGGTTCACCGCATCGTGCTGGGGCGAGCAGTCGAGGCCCTGGAGTGTGATCGGCGCCTGGGCGGCGACGCTCGCGTCGGTTTTGATCAGCTCGAGCTGACCGCCGACGATGAGCAGCCCATACGGTCCGGCCGCGGCGCTCGCGGACGCGGACGGTCTGGAGCTGCCGGCCACGGTCGGAGTCGACGAGGCTACGTTGCCCGATCCGCCACACGCCGCGACGGCGACGCACATCACCAGAGCCGACGCGGTTCGCCGCATGTCGGGCGAACACTCTATCCCGGCGCGATCTGTTTAGGAAGCAGCCTCGACGGTTTTCTTGACGCCCTTCGGCCCCGGGCACTTGGGATAGTCGGAGCACGACTTGAACAGTCCGAATCTCCCCCGCCGCTCGACGAGGGGCTTGCCGCAGATCGGGCACGGTTCGTCCAGGAGCTTCGGTCCCTGCCCCGGCTTGCCGTCCTTGCCGATGTTGGCCCGGTACTTGCAGTCGGGATAGCGCGAGCAGGCGACGAAAGGTCCATAACGGCCCGTGCGCTCGACCAGCTGCCCCTCACCGCACTGCGGACACTTCTCGCCGGTGAGCTTGACCTCGGTCTGAGCGGCGTCGCGCTTGATGTACTTGCACTCGGGGTAGCCCGAGCACCCTATGAACTCGCCGTAGCGTCCGTTGCGCAGCTGGAGCGGCCGGCCGCAGTCAGGGCACTTCTCCTCGAGCAGCTTCGGCTCCGGCGCATCGCCTTCCGCGGTCAACGCGCGGCGGAACTTGCATTTGGGATAGCGAGAGCAGCCCATGAACGGACCGAAACGGCTCGCCTTGCGAACCAGGTGGCCTTCGTGACACAGCGGACACACCTCGTCGGTGTCGGCGGGCGTCGCCTCCTCGGCGGCGTCGAGCATGCGCTGCAGCGGGCCGTAGAAGTCCCTGACCACCGGCACCCATTCCTGATGACCGCTTTCGACCTCGTCGAGCCGCTTCTCGAGCTTGGACGTGTACTCGTCGTCCGAGATCGGCTTGAAATGGCCGACCATGAGGCCGTTGACGACCTCCCCGACGCGTGTCGGGTGTAGGCGCCGGTCCTTGATCTCCACGTAGCCGTGATTGCGCGTGATGGTCTGGACGATCGGGGCATACGTCGAAGGACGTCCGATGCCGCGCTGCTCCAGCTCCTTGATCAGCGTCGCCTCCGTGTAACGCGGCGGCGGCTGCGTGAAGTGTTGCTCGGGCTTGAGCCCGTGGAAGTCGAGGCCCTCACCCTGCTCCAGCCGCGGCAGCTCGTTTTCGCCGTTCTCGTCGCGTCCCCAGATCTTGTAGAAGCCGTCGAACGCGAGCACGGAGCCGGTCGCCCGGAAGACGTACTCACCGCCCTCGATCTCGACCTGCGTCTGGTCGTACACCGCGGGCGCCATGCGGCTGGCGACGTAGCGGCGCCAGATGAGGTCGTACAGCCGGTGCTGTTCCGCCGTCAGGTGCTGCCGGATCGAGTCCGGCGTGCGGTTGACGTCCGTCGGACGGATCGCCTCGTGCGCGTCCTGCGCGCCAGGCGTCGCCTTCGCGGCGCGGGCGGTGCCGAGGTACTTCTCCCCGTGCTCGGCCTTGATCCAGGACTTGACCTTCGCGTCGGCGTCGGCCGAAATGCGTGTCGAATCGGTTCGCATGTACGTGATCAGTCCGGTAGGACCTTCCGTCCCGAGCTCGATGCCTTCGTAAAGCTGCTGGGCCACGCGCATGGCGACGTGCGGCCGCATGCGCAGCCGGCTCGACGCGTCCTGCTGCAGCGTGGAAGTGATGTAAGGAGGGTTGGAGCTCTTGGTGCGGCGCTTCTGCTCGACGCCGATGACTCGATAGCTCGCGCCCTCGAGCTTGCGGAGCAGCTCCTGCGCCTCTGCCTCGTTGTGGATCTCGAATTTCTCCTCCCCACCTGGTGGGGAAGTGGCGCCGCTTGCGGCGACGGAGGGGCTGATGGGCCGATGCAGCCGGGCCAGGAAGCGCTGCTCCTGTCCGGCCTTCGAGAGCTCGGCGTCGATCGTCCACGACTCGACCGGGACGAACTTGCGGATCTCCTCCTCGCGGTCGACCACCAGCCGGAGCGCGACGGAGGAGACACGCCCCGCGCCGATGCCCTTCTGCACCTTGCTCCACAGGAACGGGCTCAGACGGAACCCGACCAGGCGGTCGACGATCCGCCGCGCCTGCTGGGCGTTGACGAGGCGCATGTCGATGTCGCGAGGGCTTTCGAGCGCCCGGCGGACGGCTTCCGACGTGATCTCGTGGAACTCGATCCGCCGTGGCTCCTTCAGGCGCAGCTCCTCGGCCAGGTGCCAGGCGATGGCCTCGCCCTCGCGGTCGGGGTCGGAGGCCAGGATCACGTCGCGCTGCTTTTTGGCCGCCGATTTGAGCTCGTTTATCGTCTTCCGGCGGCTTTCCACGACCTCGTAGTGAGGCTTGAAGCCGTCGTCCACCTCGACCCCCATCTCCTTCTCCGGGAGGTCGCGGACGTGGCCCATCGAGGCCCGGACGTCGAAGCGGTCCCCCAGGAACCGCTTGAGCGTCTTGGCCTTGGCCGGCGACTCGACGATGATCAGACCTTCTGGCATTCGGCTCTCTATTTATTCCCCGTCCCGACGGGTTGTTCCCCCGGGGCGGGCATCCTACGCCCGTTTCTCTCCGCGGCGCAACGCCCTTACATACCCACCCTGGTGCCTTTCGACCGCCCCCTCGAGTTCGAGGGCGGTCAGCCGGCCCAGGACTTCGGCGACCGGAAGGTGGAGCTTGCGGGCGATCTCGGCCGCGTTCAGAGCCAGAACGTCCGACAGGTGCAAAAGGATGCCGTCGCGGCCCCGTTCGAGCTTGAAACCGAGGTTTTTGGGCGCCGGCAGGGGGTCGTCCAGGACTTCGTCCTGGAGGTGGAGGGCGGCCAGCACGTCGCGGGCGTTCTGGACGATCGCCGCCCCGTCGCGGATGAGGCCGTGGGTGCCTATGGACAGGGGCGAGAAGACGCTGCCGGGCACCGCCATTACCTCTTTATGTAGGTCCAGCGCGGCCTCGGCGGTGATGAGGGCGCCCGAGCCCTCGGCGGCTTCGACGACGACGACGACGTCCGAGAGCGCGGCCATCGTGTAGTTGCGCGCCGGGAAGTTGTGGCGGCGGGGCGCCGTGCCGTCGGGAAACTGGCTCACCAGCGCGCCGCCGGCGGCCAGGATCGCCTCGGCCAGGACGCCGTGCGCGGCCGGATAGACGATGTCGACGCCGGTGCCCATGACCGCGACCGTGACCCCTCCGCCGTTGAGCGCCCCGCGGTGCGCCGCGGCGTCGATGCCCAGCGCGAGGCCGCTCACCACCACGACGCCGGCGCGAGCCAGGTCGAGGGCTAGCTGCTCGGCGACCGCCTCGCCGTAGGGCGACGGCCGGCGCGAACCGACGATCGCGACGCGCGGACCTTCCGGCGGCGGCCAGCGGCCCCTAGTCCTCAGTGGAGCCTCAGGCGGCGACATCTTGCAGGCGGAAGCCAAGAGCCTCGAGCACGTGGGACTCGCCGATCTGGTCCGAGGCGTCGAGGTCGGCCGACGTTCGGGCGACACGCCAGGCGCGGTGAAAGCCGCGCGCGGTCAAACCGCGCTGCGCCGCCCAGCGTTCGAGCGCCCTGCGGGATGGGGGTGCGAGGCCGGCCTGCCGCCGCAGCTCGGCCGGCTTGAGCTGGGCGTTGAGGCAGCCCTGGCGCTCGACCTGGCGGCCCCGGGCGGCCACGACTCTTTCGCGAACGACGACCGACGTCTCCCCCGTCGGCTCTGAGGCGAGGTGCTCCAGCGGCACGCGTCGCACCGCGACCTGAAGGTCGATGCGGTCGAGCAGCGGTCCCGACAACCTCCTCTGGTACTGGTCGACCGATCCGGGCGTGCAGCGGCAGGCGCGCAGGCTGTCTCCGCTCCATCCGCAGGGACACGGGTTGGTCGCGGCAATCAGCGTGAAGCGGGCGGGATAAGTCACCGAGCCGCCGGAGCGGGTGATGCTCACGCGACCCGACTCGAGCGGCTGGCGGAGCGCCTGGAGGACCGGCGTCTGGAACTCGGCAAGCTCATCGAGGAACAGCACGCCGTGGTGCGCGCGGCTGATCTCGCCCGGCAGCGCCAGGCCGCTGCCGCCGCCGATCAGGCCCGCCATCGACACGCCGTGGTGCGGCGCCACGAAAGGGCGCGTCCAGTCGAGCGGACGGCCGCGTGGCAGCTCACCGAGGAGGCTGCGGACTTGCGTGACCTCGAGCGCCTCCGCAAGGTCGAGCGGAGGGAGGATCCCTGGGAGGCAGCGCGCGAGCATCGTCTTGCCGGCACCTGGAGGGCCGGTGAGGAGCAGGTGATGGCCGCCGGCCGCGGCGACCTCGAGGGCCCGCCTGGCCTCGTCCTGGCCATGTATCTCGGCGAGGTCGTGCTCGAGCGCGGCAGCAGGACTGCTGACCGCCGTCTGATCGCCCATCGCCGCGGCGATCGTCTCGACGCCGAGCAGATGGTTCACGGCGGCCGCGAGCGTGGGGCACGGAACCACCTCCACCCCGTCCACCAGCGCCGCCTCTGCTGCGTCGTCCGCCGGGACGAAGACGCGCTCGTAACCCAGCGCACGTAGGCAGCGGGCGGCGACGATGACGCCGTCGACGTGCCGGACGGTGCCGTCGAGTGCCAGCTCGCCGAGAAAAGCGCTGTGGGGCGGCGCTTGCCGGCGCGTCAGCGCGAGGACGATGGCCACCGCGATCGGCAGGTCGAGCGCCGCGCCTTCCTTGCGCATCTCGGCGGGGGCGAGATTGACGGTGAAACGGGTCCGCGGATACTCGAGACCGCTGTTCTTGATCGCCGAGCGGACTCGCTCGCGCGCCTCCTTCACGGTCGTCGCGGCGAGACCCACCAGGTGGAAGTGCGGATCGTTGCCGCGGCCTATGTCGCACTCGACGCGAACGCGACGCACGTCCAGGCCGGCCAGCACACACGAATCGACGCTTCCGAGCATGCGAAGGACGATATGGAGGGAAGCGGACGATGTCAGCCCAGGGTGTTAAGAACCGGAACCGAACCTGAACGTCGAAAGCATCTGGAGGAAGAGCGGGATGAACGAGTCCCGCGTTGCCGCTGATTTGGTCGTCGCCATGAACATGTAGCACTGGTTGGCACGGCCAACGTCGATGAACACATTCGACTCCGGGTCCGCGGGCGGCCTGGAGTCGTATCCGGCGACCGTGCCGGTCACGCCGTCGACGCTCGCCGTGAACGGCGTGAACGGCCTGTTTTCGTAGCCGCCGGGAATGCATCTGCCGTCCAGTGGGGCGACGGCAACCCTGAAAACGATTCCCTTCTCGTCGAGACCGGTGAGCCGGTTGTCCTTCACCGCCTCATTGCTGAACGAGCGAGCCCCGGCACCGTCTCCAGTTGCCTTGGAGACGTCGAGCCAGCTCCCCGGGTACTGGATGGAGTAGCCAAACACCACGTCCTCGTATCTGTTCCACGCGGGCGATGCCGTGGGCGATGCCGCTGCCTGAGTCGATGAAGCCGGGGAGCTGTTGGAGGCCGTTGGCGCCCCGCTGCATGCGGCACAGACCGCAACCACCGCCACAATCTCCAACGATCGCGCCAGGCTCACCGCTCCAATCGAGGGCACGGTAGTCCACCGCGGCCGGCGGCTCGAGGGTCGGAAGCCCTCGGGTCTCGAGGACGTCGGGCCCTGGCGCCGTGCGCGCCGTGGCCACCTTCGGTCTCGAGCTGTTAAGACGCGCCCAGGAAGTCCGCCACCTCGTCGTGAAACGCCTGCGGCTGCTCGACGAACGCCATGTGCCCCGCGTCCCCCACGACCGCCATGCGCGCATCCTTGATCCCCGCGCAGATCTCCTCCGCGCACACCGGACCGCAGATGAAGTCCTCGTCCCCGGTCAGCACCAGCGACGGGGACTTGATGTTGGGCAGGTCGGCACGCAGGTCGAACTTCGTGAAGATCTCGTCGTTGAAGAGCTTCAAGGCGTCCGCGTTGACCTTCTCCGTGCGCAAGGTGTCCACGTAGCCGGCCTCCGCCGGACCGAAATGCGCGAAGTACAGAGGCATCTCGCGGAACACGAGCTCGCTGAGCTCGTCGTCCGACGCGAATTTTCCGGACTGCTCCTCCTCCAGCGCCGCGACCGCGTCCGCCGCCCACGGCTGACTGGCCCGCTTTTCCATCCCGGACCGCATCGCCGTCTCCTGCTCCTTCCCAAAACGGGCCAGCGTCGACGACAGCACAAGGCGCCGCACCCGTCCCGGATGTCGTGACGCGTAGGCCATCGCCACGACGCCGCCGTGAGAGTGTCCCAGCAGGAGCATCCTCTCGAGCCCGAGGTGCTGCCGCAGGTCTTCGACGTCGGCGACGTAGTCGTCGATCTCGTAGGCGCGCCTGTCCGGCGGCCGGTCTGAGCCTCCCGTCCCGCGCGGGTTGAGCATGATCAGCGTGAACTGCTCCCACAGCGCGGCCAGGTCGCCGAAATAGTCGGCCGAAAATCCCGGGCCGCCCGGATGACACACCAGAACGGGGCCGTGGCCGAGCTTGCGAAAAGTCAGCTTGCGCCCGTCGCGGGTGGTGAAGCTCACTCCAGCCGCGGCTCCGGCTGCCAGTGCCCATCGTCTTCGATGTAGCCCGCCGGCTGGTCCGGTTCGTGGCTCAGCACGAGGAGCCAGCGATGCTTCTGCGCTTCGTCGAACAACCGCGCCTTCTCCTCGAAAACGCGCAGCGGCTCGAGGTCCGCCGCCATGTTCCACGGCACCCGCAGGTGCGGCGTCTGGCAGACGAGGTCGCCGGTCACCGCGCA